>NC_009675.1:4625245-4951617 GCF_000017505.1 Anaeromyxobacter sp. Fw109-5 | reverse complement strand
CGCGAACGCCACGGACTATCACCTGTACCATCGGTTCAGGCTTTTCTGGCTCGGGTTCGACCCGCGCGTACTGGGATCAGCAGAGATTGGCTCGCATCTTCGCCATCAGCGTGAGAAGCGCGGGTTCGATCTGTACGCCGACGAAATGCTCGGATGTCTCGCCGGGATTGCGCGGCGTCTCCGGCCTGGCAGGTACTGTGCCATGGTAATCGGCGGAGCGGTCTTCGATGGCAAGGAAGTTGATTCGGCCGCCCGGCTCGGTGAGATCGGCACTCAAGTCGGACTGGAGTGGCTTGGAGCAGTCGAGCGGAAGATTCACGCAACTCGCCGCTCCTTCGTTCCGGCCGCCCGCCGGTTGGGCGCCGAGCATATCGTCATTTTCAGGAAGCCGCCGCGCAGCTTGAAGGTGACGTTCGAGTTGCCGAAGTACCGGTTGTGGCCGTACGAGCATGAGCTCAGGCTCCGGGAAGTTGAAAGGGTGGTCGGCGTCGCGCCCGTTTCGGCGGCCGAGGGCAAACTGACGGCGACGTTGGACTGCTACCGCGTTGACCGAGCTCGCCGCCTCGCCCTTACCTCTGAGCTCACGGTCGGGGCTGCGTGCACCGGTTGGCAGACGTGGCAGGCTCGCCTCGAGAACGGGGCAGCGGCGCGGCGAGACCCGAAGTACGTGACCCATGGGATTCACGACTACAAGGGAAAGTTCTACCCGCAGCTCGCGAAGACGCTCCTGAACCTCTCCGTCTCACAGCCGGGTTGCCGAATCCTCGATCCCTTCTGCGGCAGTGGGACGGTGCTCCTCGAGGCCCAGCTCAGCGGCCACCGCGCAGTCGGATTCGACCTAAATCCACTCGCAGTCCTCATCTCGCGCGCCAAAACTGCGGTCGCGACGGAGAACGCACTGCTGCTCGACCGCGCACTGCGGTCGTTCTTGGAGCAGCTCGGAGCGCCCGCGACGGACACGGACCTTGAGGTGTTTCCCGCCGCGACGCGCGAGGAGGTCCTGAGTTGGTTCCCGCGTCCGGTCGCGCGTCGTCTAGGCAAAGTTAGGAGGCAGGTCGAAGAGGTGCCGAACGAGACGGCGCAGCTTCTGCTGAAGGTGTTGCTCAGCAGTCTGATTCGAGAGGTGTCTCACCAGGAGCCGGCCGATCTGCGCGTGAGGCGCCGGAAGGAGCCGCTCGCCGATGCGCCAGTCGAGATGCTCCTGCGCGCCAGGGTGGTCCGCTTTCGCGATCGGTGTCGTCATTTCGGAGAACAGGCGGCAGCGGCCCCAAACCTGTTCCCGCCCGCACACGTCGTGTCGCGGGACTCAGGTACCGAGGGCGCGGACTTGCGGGTCGGCGCCGAGGCGTATGACGCCGTGGTGACGAGTCCCCCCTATGCGACGGCCCTTCCGTATATCGACACAGATCGGCTGAGCTTGCTGTCACTGCTCGATATTCCCAGCAACCTGCGCAGCTCGCTAGAGATGCAGCTAACGGGATCACGCGAGATTCGGCAGCGAGACCGAGCGGCACTCGAGGCGGCCATCGACGGCCTCGATGCGACGATCGGGTCCCGGACGGCATGTGCGATCGCAAAGAAGATCCACCGGCAGAATTCGGGCGCGGATGTCGGGTTCCGTCGAAAGAACATGGCGTCCTTGCTCATCCGGTACTTCACGTCGATGTGGCGGACTCTTTCGAACCTGGACCGTGCCGTGCGCCCGGGGGGAGCCATAGCGATTGTGATCGGTGACAACGTGACGCATACCGGCGCCGGTGAAGTCACAATCCAGAGCTCGAAGGCTATTCAAGAGATGGGAGATCGGCTCGGGTGGACTCTCGATGCGTGCGTGCCGATCACGGTGACGAAGGAGGCACGGTTGAACGCGCACCACGCGATCACAAGGAACGACATTCTGTTGTTCCGGCGGAGGTGATCGCGGGCTGACCACCCCATAGCCCGATGCGCTATCTTGAACCACGTGGTTCAAAATGGAGCAAACGGGTACAGCGCGGGCGTCGCCGAGCGCGGCCCGAAGGTCGTCGCGTTGGACCACGTGGTCCAAAATGCTTGGAAGGGGTGTTCCTGACCCCTGTGCCCCGGCGCCCACAGGATTGGGAGCGGGATTGGTAACAGGGTTGGGATCAGGATTGGCGTCGTAACTGCGCGAGATCGCGGCGCCCCGGCCCCGCCGCCCGGAGCGGCGTTCACCGCGGCGTGAGGCGCGCCATCAGCCCGACCCCCCGCTCCCAACCACAGGATCGGGGGGTCGGGCTGCTGGCGTCCTTGGATCTCAAGTGATGAAGCGCGGCGGGGCCGGGCAACTCTTGAACCACGTGGTTCAAAATGGAGCAAATGGGTGTAGGGATCAGGGGAAGGGTTGAGTTTGAGGGTGGAGGGGGTCGGGCAGATCGGCGAGGGGGACACCGTGAGGACGCTCGTCTACAAGCGAACGCACAACGGGGATCCGGATGCGGAGGGGCGCTTCGGCATCCATGACTGCATGGGCCAGGTGCGCGGGTACGGGTACGAAGCGGTCATCGGCGTGGGCGGGATCGGCGAGGAGCCGGAGGGGTGGGGCATCGCCGGGAAGGTGAACTGGATCGGCATCGGGCCGCACAAGGCGGAGGTCGGCAAGCGCGGGCCGCTCGTTACGTTCGATCACTTCCTCCAGTTCGGCGTCGACGCTCCGGGGTTCCTCGACCTCGCGCCCAAGCTGGCCGACAGGATGTACGCGAACAATGTCCGGCTCGTGATGAACGACGTCAGCAGGGAGGAGCAGAAGGAGATCGACGCGATGCTCGCGCTCGCGAAGGACGCACCACCGTCACGCGGGAACCAAGGCGAGGGCGTCGCCGCGCCGGGTGCTCCGCAAGCCGGGACGCGGGGGCCCGCGATCCGGAAGGGCGGGAGCTGCCGCCCGTCGCCGGCGGCGAAGCCGGTCAAGGGTTGTTCGAGCTGACGAGCTCGGGCGCGGCGCGTTCGAACCACGCCAGGAAGCGGGCGGGGTCGAGAAGCCGTGGGGGGACCGCGCTGCGCTGGAGGTAGCCGTCGCGGCACGAGAGCCCGCCCCACACCTCGAGGAGCTCCCGGGTGACGCGGTAGGCACGGTCGCGGAACTCGCCGACGGGCAGGCACCTCCGCAGCCTCCCGCTGGCACGCCGGTCGGCGCGCACGATGACGTCGCTGGCGCGCGGGTCCGCTCGGCGGGTGTGCGCGTTCTCTGGCCACCGAGCCTGAGGGACGGCGTCGAGGCGCGCCACGTCGCGGACGCGGTACAGGCCGATGAGCGCGTAGAGGAGCGTGTGCGCGCACGGGCTGACCGGCCGGAGGCCTGCGTAGAAGACGAGGAGATCGCCGGCTTCGAGGTCGGCGAGGCCGCGGCCCCTCCGCTCGGTGTCGCCGTACGTGAGCGCCTCGAAGTCGGGGTCGAGGTGCATGTCCGCCCGCGCAAGCTCGGCGGGGAGCTGGATGGCTCGGAGCGGTGCGTCGCGGTGACGGTCCGCGAAGCGCGCCAGCGCCGGACGGACCAGCTCGTACGGCGTCTCGAGCCGGGGGCGCTGCGGCGAGCCCTCCGGGATGGGCACGTAGACGAACTCGTTCGTGCCCGGGTCCACCGGCGCGTTCCAGCCGCCGAACGCCTGGTCGATGCCGACGCGGACGAGGTAGGCGCGCATCGACGAGCATCATCGCTCACCGGCGGACGCAGCGCCTCTCGCGCGTTGCGACGGATCACCGTTGGGGCGCTCCATTGAAACGCGACGAATCGCGCTGTATAGATAACGTACATACAACGCTAGTACAGAGGCCAACGAGCATGGCGAAGAAGCCGCCCGACGCAGCGCTCCCGTCCGCCGAGAAGCTGATGCAGACGTTCCGGATGTCCCGGGACCTCGTCATGTTCTTGAAGGGCGAGGCGACGAGACGCGGGAGCGACCTCACGGGCTACGTGACGCGCGTGCTCGAAGGGCTCCGCAACCACTTCGGCCTGCCGCCGCCGGCGGCGCGGTTGCTCGACCAGGACCGCGAGGCGCTCGGACTCGACCCGGCCGACTACCTCCTGCACCTGCTCTACGAGCGCAGCATCGCCGTCCGGGAGAAGGGGCCCGCGTTCGACGCGAAGCAGACGAAGAGGTGAGCGGCATGGACCACGGGCCGGATGGGATCGAGACGCTCTGGGACGCGCGCGACGTCGCGCGCTACCTCAAGGTCAGCCGCTCGTGGGTCTACCAGAAGGCGGAGGCCGGGCTGCTCCCGTATCTCAAGGTCGGTGGGCTCGTGCGGTTCGTTCCGGAGCGGGTACGGGCGTTCGCGCTCGGGTCCGGCGGCGGGCCGAAGGTGGATCACCGGCGCTGACGCGCCGGGCAGCAAGGCGGGTGCAGCATGGCGGCTCCGTACCTGAAGCGCGGCACGTGGTACCTGCGGTGGAAGGACGAGGCGGGGCGCTGGCGCGCGAAGGCCTGCGCCGCGCGCACCAAGACCGAGGCGCGGCAGCTCCAGGGGCAACTCGAGCGGCGCGCCGAGCGGGTCCGGCTCGGCGTCGAGGTCGGGCTCCCCGAGGACGGCGGCGGGCCCCTCGCCGAGCTGCTCCAGTGGTGGCTCGACACGTACTCGAAGCCGCTCGCCTCTCACGCGACGAACGAGAGCGCGATCCGCGTCCACTTCCTCGCGTCGGAGCTCGCATCGCTGCCGCTCACCGCGGTGACCGCGGGGCGCGTCGAGGCGTTCCTGCAGGCGAAGACGGGCGAGGTGTCGCCGCAGATGGTGAACCATCTCCGCGGGTACCTGAGCCGCGCGTTCAACGCGGCTCGGCGCGCGGGGCGGTACCCGGGGCCGAACCCCGTCCTCGACGTGCGCAAGCGGAAGGTGCCGAGGCGGAAGCCGGACTTCCTGCGCGTCCACGAGGTCCCGCTGCTGCTGCGGGCGCTCGACCCGTGCTGGCGTCCGTTGTTCGCGGCGGCGATCTACACGGGTCTGCGGAAGGGCGAGCTGCTCGCGCTCCGCAAGTCTGACGTGGACCTCGGGCGCCAGGTCTTGACGGTCGCGCGCTCGCACGATCGGGCGACGACGAAGGGCGGTCACCAGGATGGCATCCCGATCGCGACCGAGCTCGTGCCGTTCCTGGAGGTCGCCCTCACGGCGTCGCCGTCCGAGCTCGTGTTCCCGAAGCTGGACGGCTCGATGATGCGGCGGGACGTGAACCTGGAGCACACGCTCCGGCGCGCGCTCGGGCGCGCCGGCGTCGTCGAAGGCTACCGGCACGTCTGCCGGCGAAAGGGCTGCGGTCATGTCGAGGCCACGGCGGACCAGGACCTGCGCCGGTGCCCGGCCGATGGCCGGAAGCTCTGGGTGAAGCCGGTGGTCCGGCCGATCCGGTTCCACGACCTGCGCCACACGACCGGAAGCCTGCTCATCATGTCGGGCGCGGACCTCGCGGCGGTGCAGCGGATCCTCCGCCACAGCGACCCGAAGCTCACGACCGAGGTCTACGCGCACCTGGCACCAGAGTACCTGCGGGCGGAGGTCGACCGGCTCTCGTTCGGGGCGGCTGTGCTGGAGACGGTGCCGCCCTTCGACTCCGCGCCCGCTGCGCGGGCGCTACGCTCAGGGCGAACGGACTCCGAGGCCCGCGGGTTTGCTACCCGGTTGCTACCCGACCCCACCGCCGGAAAGAGAAAGGCCGGAACCCCGCGAGCGAAAGCTCAGGAAGTTCCGGCCTGGAGACTGGAGCGGGAAACCGGGTTCGAACCGGCGACCCTCAGCTTGGGAAGCTGATGCTCTACCAACTGAGCTATTCCCGCGTCGCGAACCAGTTTTTGCCGCGAAGGAGCCCGCGAGTCAAGGAGTTCGGCCGGGGGCGAGCCGAGCGGGTCGGGCCGGCTCGCGCGGGAGGCGGAGCGGGGCCGGAACGGCTAGAACGGCTCCCGTGAACGACGACATCCGACGCAGGATCGAGGAGGGCGTGGCCGAGCTGCGGGCGCGCTTCGGGGAGAGGATGCGCGCGACGCCCTCGCTCTCCGACGCGGCGCCGCAGGGGGACGGACCGCGCAACCGGCACGGCATGCCGAAGGAGCCGCCGGGCCAGAACGTCTTCGAGAAGGCGGAGTGGCCGGTGCTCGATCTCGGCGAGACGCCGGACATCGCGCCCGAGCGCTGGCGCCTCGTGGTGGACGGGGCTTGCGAGGCGCCGCTCACGCTCTCCTTCGCCGAGCTGATGGAGCTGCCGCAGGAGGCCGTCGAGGCGGACTTCCACTGCGTGACGGGCTGGTCCATCCTCGACCTCGCCTTCCGCGGCGTCCGGCTCGAGACCGTGCTCGCGCTCGCGCGGCCGCTCGCGGAGTCTACGCACCTCATGGCGCACGCGTCGGACGGCTACTCGACCAACCTGCCGCTCGAGGAGGCGCTCAAGCCCGACGTGCTCCTCGTCCACGCCGTCGAGGGCGCGCCGCTCGCGCGGGCGCACGGCGGCCCGGTGCGCGTGGTGACGCCGCAGCTCTACGCCTGGAAGGGCGCGAAGTGGGTCTCGCGCCTGGAGCTCATGACGCACGACCAGCGCGGCTACTGGGAGATCCGCGGCTACTCCAACACCGGGTACCCGTGGCGCGACGATCGGATGTGGTGAGCGGCCTACTTCTTCTTCGCGAAGCGCCTGAAGAAGCCGACGATCTGCTTCTCGGCGTCCCGCCAGCCGAGCTCCGGGGCGGGCTCGTCCTCTTCGCCCTCCACCCACACCCCGCCGCACGACTCGCAGGTGTCGTAGGCGACCGACTTCCGCTCACCGCCCTCGACCACCACGAGGTCGACGTTGCACGCCGGGCACATGCCGGCGATCTCGTCGGTGTTCACGTAACCGCCGAGCGCCGAGAGCGCGGGCAGGTTCGCGTGCAGCAGCATCTTGTTCAGGTCTGCGACGTCGACCACCCAGATGCCTCCGCATTCACCGCAACGCTGGAGGGCGCTGTCCTCTTGGGCGATCTCGGTCATCTCGACGCTGCACCGCGGGCAATCCATGACGGAAACGGGTCCTCCTCGGGACCGTGAGGCACGTGTTTCAGGGAAGGGGATCCAAGCGAAACGCCGGGTCTATCCAGGGACTTCCCGGGATACTAGGCAGAAGCCATCCGACGTTTCAACGGACTTTCGGCGTCGCGGTCTCGGCACAGACCCGCCGAAGGGCCTCGATCAGGCGGCGGAGCCGCTCCGCGTGCAGCTTCAGGGCGACCCGGTTGACCACCAGGCGAGCCGAGACGTCCAGGACGAGCTCCTCGATCACGAGCCCGTTGGCGCGGAGCGTCTCTCCCGTCTCGGTGATGTCCACGATGGCGTCGGCGAGCCCGAGCGAGGGCGCCACCTCGATGGAGCCGTGGAGCGGGATGATCTCGGCCGGGATGCCCTTCCGAGCGAAGTGGTGGGCGGCCAGCGAGAGGTACTTGGTCGCCACGCGCGGCGCCACCCCGCGGGGTAGGGGCTTCGCCTGCTTGTGGCGGGCGACGATCACCTGGCAGCGCCCGATCCCGAGGTCGAGCGGCTCGTAGAGGTCGCGCGGCTCCTCCCGGAGGATGTCGAGGCCGACGATCCCCACCGCGGCGGCGCCGTGCTCGACGTAGCTCGCCACGTCGGCGGCGCGGATCGAGATGAAGCGCAGGCCCGCCTCGGGGGCGTCGGCGGCGAGCTTGCGCGTGCCGTCGAGCAGCCGCTTCGGGGAGACGCCGAGGGCGCGCTCGAACAGCGCCGACGACTCCTCGAGCAGGCGGCCCTTCGGGACCGCGACCGTGATGATCTCGCCGTTCACGCCTTCTCCCGCCGGATGCGCGCGCCCAGGGGCGCGAGCTTCTCCTCGATCCGCTCGTAGCCGCGATCGAGATGGTACACGCGATGGACCTCCGTCGTCCCCTGCGCCGCGAGGCCCGCGAGGACGAGCGCCGCCGAGGCGCGCAGGTCCGAGGCCATCACCGGGGCGCCGGAGAGCTCGGGGACGCCCTTCACCACGGCGGTCTTCCCGTCGACGGCGATCTCGGCGCCGAGCCGCTGCAGCTCCTGCACGTGCATGAAGCGGTTCTCGAAGACGGTCTCCGTGATCTTCGACGAGCCGTCGGCGAGGCAGAGGAGCGCCATCATCTGCGCCTGCATGTCGGTCGGGAAGCCGGGGTGGGGCGCGGTGCGGACGTCCACCGGGCGCGGCCGGCCGTCGCCGACCACGCGCAGCCCGCCGTCCACCGGCAGCACCTCCGCGCCGGCGGCGCGCAGCTTCTCGACGAGCGCCTCGACGTGCTCCAGGACGCAGCCCTGGACCGTCACGTCGTTGCCGGGGAGCGCGCCCGCGGCGAGGAACGTGCCCGCCTCGATGCGGTCGGCGATGACCACGTGGTCGAGCGGCCGCAGCGTCTCCACGCCCTCGATCCGGATCTCGTCCGCGCCGGCGCCCGAGATGCGCGCCCCCATGCGCACGAGCGCCGCCGCCAGGTCCACGATCTCCGGCTCGCGCGCGCAGTTGCGCAGCAGCGTCTCGCCCTCGGCGAGGGCCGCCGCCATCATCACGTTCTCGGTGCCCGTCACCGTCTGCGCGTCGAAGGTGAAGGTGGCGCCACGGAGCCGCCCGCGCGGCGCCGTGGCCTCGACGTAGCCGTGCTCGAGCCTGATCTCCGCGCCGAGCGCCGAGAGGCCCTTGAGGTGCTGGTCGATCGGCCGCGCGCCGATGGCGCAGCCGCCGGGGAGCGAGACGCGCGCCTTGCCCCAGCGCGCGACGAGCGGGCCCAGCACCACCACCGAGGCGCGCATCGTCTTCACGAGCTCGTAGGGCGCCTCGGGCTGCACCGCGGCGGGGACCCTGATCCAGAGGGCGCCTTTCTCGCCGGCGTTGCGCTCCGCCTGGCAGCCCATGTGGACGAGCAGCCGCCCGAGGGTGCGGACGTCCGCGAGATCCGGGACGTTCCGCACGAGGTGGTCGCCCTCGGCGAGGAGGGCGCCGGCGATGATGGGGAGGGCCGCGTTCTTCGCGCCGGAGGTCGCGACGCTGCCCCGCAGCGGGACGCCTCCGTCGATGACGATCTTGTCCATTCCACTCCAGGCCCGCGGGCGCGTGCGCCGCGGGTGTTGCACCGCGCGTGACGGCGCGGGCCCGTCGCACGAGGATCGGGCGTCGAGGCGGGCGGATTCTACGCCGGGCGGGGTCCGCCCGCCATGTGGGCCACCACCAGACGGGGCAGCCCGGCGAGATCACGCCGCGCCTCCGCCCGCTCGAAGCCAGCTTGCAGGCAGAGCCTCGGCAGCTCGTCGAGGTGGCGCTCGTGCATCTCGAGCAGGAGCGCGCCCCCGGGGACGAGCCGCCCGGGCGCGCCGGAGACGATGCGGCGGAGGACGGCGAGCCCGTCGAACCCCCCGTCGAGCGCGATGCAGGGCTCGCGCCGCACCTCGGGCGCGAGGCCCGCGAGCTCTCCGGCCGGCACGTAGGGAGGATTCGAGGCGATCACCTCGAACCGCGCGTCGCCGTGGACGGCCGCCCACAGGTCGCCGTGGGCGAGCTCGACCACGGCCCCGAGGCGGGAGGCGTTCTCGCGCGCGACGGCGAGGGCGTCCTCCGAGGCGTCGGTCGCGAGGACGCGCGCGTCCGGCCGCTCGAGCGCGACCGTCACCCCGATCGCCCCCGAGCCGGTGCAGAGGTCGAGCAGGCGACCGCCGCGCGGCAGCTCCGCCAGCGCGGCCTCGACGAGCAGCTCCGTCTCGGGCCGGGGGACGAGCACGCGCGCGTCCACCGCGAAGTCCCGGCCGTAGAACTCGCGCTTGCCGACGAGGTACGCCGTGGGCTCGCCCTCGGCGCGGCGGCGGACGAGCTCGCGGTAGACGGCGAGCTCGGGATCGCCGAGCGGCTTGTCGAAGTCGAGGTACAGCCGGACGCGATCGCAGGAGAGGGCGCGGGCGAGGAGCACCTCGGCCGTGAGGCGCGGCGAGTCCACGCCCTTCTTCGCGAAGAACTCCTGCGTCCAGGCGAGCAGCTTGAGCGGCGTCCAGGTCATCGTCTGGCGGAGGCTGCGCCCCCACCCCTGCTCGCCGGGTCCCGTGCGCCACCGCGGGCCGCTTCGCGGCTGACGCGGTGGCGCCCCGGCGGGCTCGCTTCACTCGCCTGTACACGCGTCGTCATCGGTCTCGCCGCGCGACTCAGGCGCGGCGCTCCGCGGCGCCGTCGGCGGCGTTGCCGCGCGACGCCTCGCGGAGCGCCTGCGCGGCGTAGAAGGTCCGGCACGCGTCGATGACGTCCTGGACGTCGCCGTCCATCACCGCCGGAAGGTTGTGGCGCGTGTAGTTGATGCGGTGGTCGGTGAGCCGGTCCTGCGGGAAGTTGTAGGTCCGGATCTTCTCCGAGCGATCGCCGGTGCCGACCTGGCTCTTCCGCGCGGCGTCGCGCGCGCTGCGCTGCCGCTCGAGCTCGATCTCGTAGAGCTTGGCGCGCAGCATGCGCATCGCCATGTTGCGGTTCTTGAGCTGGCTCTTCTCCTGCTGGCACTTGACGATGATGCCGGTCGGCTTGTGCGTGAGGCGCACGGCGGAGTCGGTGGTGTTCACGCTCTGGCCGCCCGAGCCGGTGGAGCGGAACACGTCCATCTCGATGTCGGCGGGGCTCACCTGGATGTCGATGTCCTCGGCCTCCGGCATCACCGCCACCGTCACGGTGGACGTGTGGATGCGCCCCTGCGCCTCGGTGGCGGGCACGCGCTGCACGCGGTGGACGCCCGACTCGAACTTGAGCCAGGAGTAGACCGAGTCGCCGGCGATGTTGACGGTCACGTCCTTCACGCCGCCGAGGTTGCCGGCGGAGGTGTCCGCGACCTCCGTTCGCCACCCGCGCCGCTCCGCGTAGCGCAGGTACATGCGGAGCAGCTCCGCCGCGAACAGCCCCGCCTCGTCGCCGCCCGCGCCGGCGCGGATCTCGAGGATCACGTCCTTCTCGTCGGCGGGGTCCTTGGGCACGAGGTAGAGCTTCAGCTGCTCCTCGGCCGGATCGACCTGCGGGCGAAGCTGGGCGAGCTCCTCCTTCGCCATCTCGCGCAGATCGGGGTCCTTCTCCTCCAGCAGCGCCTCGTTGTCCCCGATGTCCGTCACGAGCTTCCGGTAGGCGCGCAGCGCCTCCACGGTGGGCTCGAGCGACGCGCGCTCCTTGGAAACCTTGCGGAACCGGTCGCCGTTCGAGGCGACGGACGGGTCCGAGAGGAGCGCGGTGAGCTCCTCGAACCGCTGCTCGATCGCCTCGAGCTTCTTCAGGACTTCCTGGGACAGCATGGGGGCACGTTCTTAACCGCTCCAGGGCGCACCCGGCAAGGCGCTCGGTCGACGCGGCGGGACGCCGCCTTTGCGCCGCGGCCCGCCGGGAGGGATGATGCCGAGCCGTGCAGGGGCGGATCGTCATCCGGAACGGGATCGTCGCGCCCCAGGGCGCCGGCGCCACCGTCGTGGTCGAGGGGCGGCGCCTCGCGGAGGTGGCCCCGCCGGGCCGGCGGGTCGAGGGGCGGCCGGGCGACTGGGACGTCGACGCCGACGGCCGGCTGGTCGTGGCGGGGGGGATCGACGCGCACGCCCACCTCGCGCTCGGCGCGCTGCAGCGGCTGGCGGGGCTCCCCGGGCGGCCGCCGCCGACCGTCTCCGACCTGCGCGCCGGCCTGCGGGGCCGGATGGAGCGGCGCGCCACGCCGGAGCGCGTCGCGGCCCTCGCCCGGGCGGGGGCGGTCGCCGCGCTGCGGGCCGGCGTGACCTGCGTGTTCGACCAGCTCCGCGCCGCGCCGGGCTCCGCGCCGGAGGCCCTCGACGCGCTCGCCGGAGCCTGCGCGCTCGGCCCGCGCGCGGTGCTGGCGTACGGAGCGCGCGGGCCGGCCGGCACCGAGGAGGTGCGGGCGTCCGCCGCGTTCGCGGAGCGGCACGCGGACGACGCGCGCCTGCGCGGCGCCGTCGGGGTCTCGGGGCTGCACGACACCGACGACGACACCCTCGCCGCCGCGGCGTCGCACGCGGCGCGGGCGGGCGCGCAGGTCTGCCTCGGCGAGGACGAGAGCGATCTCGCGCACGCCTTCGCCCGCTTCGGCCGCCGCCCCGTCGAGGTGCTCTCCGCGCACGGGCTGCTGGGCCCCCGGACCATCGTCGCGCACGGCGGGACGACGGTGCACGCCGAGGCGGTGCTGCTCGCCGACGCCCGCAGCACCCTCGTGGTCGCACCGCGCTCGGCGATGTTCTTCGGCGCGGCGCTCCCTCCGCTCCTCGACTTCGCGAGCGTGGGGCTCTCGATGGCCTTCGGCACGGACGGCCTCTTCCCGGACGTCGCGGGCGAGGCGCTCCACGCGGCGACGATGCTCCGCCACGCGCAGCGCGACGCGAGCGCCGCGGCGGGGCTGGTGGGCCGGGTCGCCTGGCCGGCCGCGGCCGGGCTCGCGTCGGAGTTCTTCGGCGAGTCGCTCGGCCGGCTGGAGCCGGGCGCGCTCGCGGACGTCGTCGTGCTCGACTGGCGCCCTGCGGTGCCGCTCCCGGACCTCCCCGCCGGCGACCTCGCGCTCCTGTGGGCGGGCGCCCCGGCGGCGTGGGCGATCGTGGACGGCGAGGTCAGGCTGCGCGAGGGACGCCTGCTCGGCGCCGACGAGGCGGAGATCGCGGCCGCGGCGCGGGAGGCGGCGCGAGCGGTGCTCGACCCCACCTGAGCGTCGCACGACCCGTGGTGGGCTGCCCCTCCCGGCCGATGCGCGCGCCGGCGAGCGCGGTAGTCTGCGGTCCGTGCGCGTGCGCTTCCCGCCACCCCAGCTCGACCTTGCACGCGCCCACGCCCTCGGGGTCGCGCTCCCGCTCGCCTCCATCGCCCTCTCGCTCGCCCTGCGCCCGCTCGTGGTCGACGTGCCGTTCGCGCTCTTCGTCCCGGCCGTCGTGTTCGCGACCTATCTCGGCGGGCTCGGGCCGGGGCTCGTCGCGCTCGGGCTCTCCGCCGCGCTCTGCACGTACGCGCTGATCCCGCCGTACGGCGCGTTCGGGCCGTCCTTCGCCGAGGTCGGCGCGGCCGGGATCTTCCTCGTGGTCGGCGGGGCGCTCTGCTGGGTCGCCTCCGAGCTTCGCGAGGGGTACCTCGAGCGGCACACGGCGCGGGAGGCGGCGCACCGCGAGCTGCAGGAGTGGTTCAGGACGCTGCTCGAGACCATCCCGCAGATGGTCTGGACCTCCGACGGCAGCGGCCGCGCCGAGTTCCAGAACTCCCAGATCCGCGACTACACCGGCAAGAGCGACGCCGAGCTGGCCGGTGGACGCTGGCGGAGGCTCCTCCACCGCGATGATCGGCGGTCCACCGTGGCGCTGTGGCGGCGCATGCGCGAGCGGGGGACGGGCGGCGAGGGGACCCTCCGCCTCCTCGGCCGCGACGGGCGGTACCGCTGGTTCCTGGTCCGCGCCGTCCACGTGCGCGCCGTGGACGGACGGCTGAGGCAGTGGATCGGGACGCTCACCGACATCAACGCTCAGAAGGAGTCGGAGGACGCCAAGGCGGAGGCGGTCCGCGCGCGCGACGTGTTCCTCTCGGTCGCGAGCCACGAGCTGAAGACGCCGGTCGCGGCGGCGCTGCTGCAGATCCAGAAGGCGCACCGCATGCTGCGGAGGACGGAGGCGGCCGCCGACCTGCCGGGCATCGCGCAGCGCGTGGCCGCGAGCGCGGCGAGCGTGGAGCGGCTCGGGGTGCTCGTGGGGACGCTGCTCGACGTCTCTCGCATCGCCACCGGCAAGCTGACGCTGGAGCGCAGGCGCTTCGACCTCACCGAGAGCGTCACGTCGGTCGCCGCACGTCACGCCGAGGCGGCCGACCGCGCCGGCTGTGCCATCGAGGTGGACGTCGCGCCCGGCGTGACCGCCCTGGGCGACCGGCTGCGGATCGAGCAGGTGATCACGAACCTGCTCTCGAACGCCGTGAAGTACGGCGCCGGGCGCCCCATCGCCCTCGGCCTCGCGCGACGGAACGACGTCGCCCTGCTCACGGTGGCGGATCGCGGCATCGGGATCGCCCCCGAGGACCAGGCCCGCATCTTCCAGCCGTTCGAGCGGGCGGTGAGCGCGCACCACTACGGGGGGCTGGGCCTCGGGCTCTGGATCGCACGCGAGATCATCGAGGCGGGCGGCGGCGCGATCCGCGTGAAGAGCCACCCGCGCGAGGGCTCCACCTTCTGCGTCGAGCTGCCGCTGGCGAGGGGGTCCTCCGACCCCGGGCCGCGCGAGGCGACGCCGCCCGCGGACGGCGCGTGAGCCCTCGATCGCTCAGCGGCGCGCGAGCGTCTCGCTGATCGCCTTGAGCGGGCCGGCGTCCACGCGCGCGCTGTCGATGAGGAGCTTGAGCAGGTTGAGCGCGGCGCGCGCGAGGTCCGCGAGGTGCTCGAGCCGGCGGCTCTTGAAGCGCGCCGCCGCCTTCACGGCGGGATCCACGTCGCCCATCGCGGCGCGGAGCTCCTGCAACGCCCGCTCGAAGGTCTCGAGCGCGCCCTCGACGGCGCGCTTCTCGCGCTGGCGCAGCACGTTCGCGACGAGCCTCCAGACGTTCGTCTCCGCCTCGAAGTGCTCCTTGCGGTCGCCGGCGACGGGGACGCTGCGGACGACGGCCCACTGGCGGAGCTCGGCGAGGCTCATCGAGAGGAGGCCCGTCGAGATGTGCAGCCGATCGCACAGCTCCGGCGCGGCGAGGGGGCGCTCGGAGAGGAACAGCACCGCCCAGACGCGCCCGAGCTGCCGCCGGAAGCCCCACAGCTCCATGAGCGCGCCGACCGCGTCGGCGACCGCGAGGTCGACCCGGGCGAGCGCGTGCGAGGTCGAGGGCGGGCGGGGCGCGGTGGCGGTCATGGCGACGTCACGCGAGGGCGAGATCGGCGAGCGCGCAGAGCGCGAACGCGACGGCCGCGAAGGCGTTGTAGTTGAAGAACGCGACGTTGATGCGCTCCTGCCGGAGCTGGCCGCGCGGCGCCACGTAGACGTGCTCGGCGGCGACCACCGCGGCGAGGACGACCGTCCCCGCGAGCCACCCCGCCCCGCGCCCGGCGAGCGCGCCCGCCGCGGCCACGCCCGCGACGGCGAGCACGTGCAGGCCGCGCGCCCAGGCGATCGCGCCGGCGACGCCGAACCGCGCCGGGATGGAGCGGAGCCCGACGCTGCGGTCGTAGTCCGCGTCCTGCAGCGAGTAGAAGACGTCGAAGCCGGCGATCCAGGCGCCCACCCCGAGGCCGAGCACGACGGCGGGGAGCGGCGCCGTGCCGGTGAGGGCGATGGCGACCCCGATCGGCGCCAGCGCCTGCGCGACGCCGAGCCAGAGGTGGCAGGCCCAGGTGAAGCGCTTCGCGTACGAGTAGCCGAGCAGGATGGCGAGCACCGGCAGGGAGAGCCAACCGCAGATGGGCGCGATCAGCGCCGCCGCGAGGACGAAGGCGGCGCCGCTCCCGGCGAGGAGCGCCCACGCGGCCGCGGGGGAGACCTCGCCCGTCACGAGCTCGCGCCGCGCGGTGCGCGGGTTCCTCGCGTCGAAGGGCCGGTCGGCGAGGCGGTTCATCGCCATCGCCGCGGTGCGCGCCGCGACGACCGCCAGGGCGACGAGCGCGAGCCGGAACGGCTCGAGCCGCGCGTCGCGCGAGACGAGCACGACCGCGGCGGCCACGAACGGCAGCGCGAAGAGCGAGTGGCTGAGCTTCACCATCCGCGCGAGGGCGGCGACGGTCCCGCCGGGGGCGCGGGGCGCGGCGCGGGCGGGGGTGGGGGCGGTCATGCGAGGGCCTCCGCGCGCGGGCGCGCGAGCCAGGTGAAGGGGCGCTCCTCGGCGCCGAACGTCGAGACGACGAAGTCGAAGGGGTCCTCCACGCGCGCGCCGCGGAGCGGCGCGGAGAGGACGCCCGGGGCCGTGCCGGGGGCGAGGGCCCCCACGTGCGGCGCGCCGACGGCGGGGCCGTTCCAGGCGAGCGGCAGGAGGTCCGAGGCCGGGACCTGCGGGAGCTCGCGGCGGAGGAGGGCGAGATCGCAGAGGGGCGAGAGCGACGGGCAGGAGGCGAGCGAGTCGGTGCCCACGGCGAGCGGCACGCCGGCCTCGAGGAACGCCGCGAGCGGCGGGAGCTTCCCCACGATGTAGCGGTTGGAGCGCGGGCAGAGGACGACCGTCGCCCCGGTGGCGGCGAGGAGCGCCACGTCGTCCTCGTCCACGTCGACGCAGTGGACGACGAGGTGATGGGGCGCGAGGTGCTCGGCGACGAACGCGACCGGCGAGCGCGCGTGCGGGCGGAGCGAGCGTGGCGCGCCGAGGGAGGTGTACATCCGCGCGAAGTCGCCCGTCCCGGTGGCGCACAGCGCGCGCTCCGCCGGGTCCTCCGCCAGATGGATGGAGGCCGGCCCGGCGCGGAGCAGCTGCGCGAGCGTGGGGCCGTGGGTCGAGTAGACCGCGTGCGGCGACAGCACGACGCGCAGCCCCGCCGCGGGCGGGCAGGAGGCGCGCGCCGCCCGGGCGCCGGCGAGGGCCGCCTCGATCCGCGCGGGCGTCACGCCGAACACCTCGTGGTAGACCGTCCCGCCGATCCCGACCTGGGCGAGCGGCTGCACCGAGCCGAGCGTGTTCGAGACGTCGCCCACCGCCGCGACGCCGAAGCGGACCATGTCCTCGGCGGACATGATCATCGCCTGCACCTGCTGCTCGCGGCTCGCGTGGGCGCGCGCGGAGAGGAAGAGCTGGATCCAGGAGGGGAGCCCCTCGCCGCCGGCGACCCGCCCGGCCATGTGCGAGAGCTCGAGGTGCACGTGGGCGTTCACCAGCGCGGGGAGGATCACCGCGTCGAGCCGCTGGCCCCGGCCGAAGCGGGCCTCGAGCTCGGCGCGCGGGCCGACGGCGACCACGCGATCGCCGTCGAGCGCGACGGCGCCGTCCGGGATCGCGGTCGCTCGCCCTTCGACAGGCTCAGGGCGAGCGGAGGAGGGGGCAGTCCCCCTCCCCGTCAGCACCCAGGGCGCGCTGTACACCCTCGGGATCACGCCGCGGCGTCCCCCACGCGCTCGTACCTCATGTTCCGCCGCGCCGGCCGGAAGCCCGCGTCGCGGATGTGCCGCTCGACCTCCTCCGCGTCCATCTGGAACGTCGTGCCGGCCGCGGAGACCACGTTCTCCTCGATCATCACCGAGCCGAAGTCGTTGCAGCCCATGTGCAGGGAGGCCTGCGCGACCCCGCCGCCCATGGTCACCCAGGAGGCCTGCAGGTTCGGCACGTTGTCGAGGACGAGCCGCGAGACCGCGTTGACCCTGAGGTAGGCCTGCGCGCTCGTGTCGGACGCGGTGAGGCGGGTGTTGGCCGACTGGAACGGCCAGCAGATGAAGGCGGTGAAGCCGCGCGTCTCGTCCTGCAGCTCGCGCAGGCGCACGAGGTGGGCGACCCGGTGGCGGGGCTCCTCGCCCACCCCGAACATCATGGTGGCCGTGCTGCGCAGCCCCTTCAAATGGGCCGCCCGCATGACCGACAGCCACTCGTCGCTGGAGCACTTGAGCGGGGCGATCCGGCGGCGGACCTCGTCGTCGAGGATCTCCGCGCCGCCGCCGGGGATCGAGTCGAGGCCGGCCGCGATGAGCCGCGCGATGGTGTCGTCGAGCGGCAGCTCGCTCGTGCGGGCGATGTGCCAGATCTCCTCGGGGGAGAGGGCGTGCAGGTTGATCGCCGGCCACCTCGCCTTCACCCAGCGGAAGAGGTCCTCGTACCACTCGACGCCGAGGTCGGGGTGCAGGCCGCCCTGGAGCAGGATCTCGATGCCGCCGAGGGCGACGGTCTCGTCGATCTTGCGGGTCAGCTCGTCGCGGTCGAGGACGTAGGCCTCCTTGTGGCCGCGCGGCCGGTAGAACGCGCAGAAGTGGCACGCCGTGGTGCAGACGTTCGTGTAGTTCACGTTCCGCGATACGATGTACGTGACCGCTCCGTCCGGGTGGAGCGCGCGGCGGCGGGCGTCGGCGGCGAGGCCGAGCTCGAGGAGCGGCGCCTTCTCGTCGAGGAGCTCCGCCTCGTCCGCGTCGAGGCGCTCGCCGTCGGCGCCCTTCTGCAGCGCGGTGTCGAGCGACACCAGCCGCCGCGTGCGCGTCGTGCGGACCACGTCGTCGACGAAGCGCAGCTTCATGGGCGGCAGGAACCCCTTCTCGGCCGCCCTGCCGAGGAAGGCCTCCAGGCCGTCCAGCTCGTGCGGCCCGAGCCCGTAGCGGATGCGCTGCGTGAGGTAGCGCCGGAAGCGCTCCGGATCGCCGCCCTTCTGCGCGGCGAAGCGCTGGGCGAGCTCGGTGCGGACGCCGAGGCCGTGCTGCGCGGCGCGCGTCAGCTCCTGCACGTCCTCCGGCGAGACGCGCCCCGGGCGCGCGGCCCACAGGGCGAAGATCATGGGCAGGCCGGTGAGGTGCGTCCACTCGCGCCCGAGGTCGAGCACGTGGTTCGCCCGCACGCCGAAGGCGCGGTCCCCGATGACGAGCGCGCCCTTCGTCCCCTTGGCGCGCGCGAGCCCCTCGTCCGCGTGCATCGGCGTGAACTTGGGGTGAACGCCCATCGCGTCGAGCACGAGCTTGGCGAGCACGTGCGAGGTGCGCGAGGCCGTGTCGAGGAACACCTCGTCCCAGATCGCGGGCGACTGCTCGCCGGCGAGGACCACCGTCTGCACCGGCCCGTCCGCGCCGATGGCGATGCCCGGGACGATCTCGTACTCGCCCTTGGTGAGGGCCGCGACCGAGACGAGCGCGAGATCCACCTCGCCGTCCTCCAGCATCGCGGCGCACCGCGACGGCTCGGCGGGGACGAGCTCGATCCGGTCGGAGCCCTCGAGCCCGACGGTGAGCGGGTGCGCGTTCAGGAAGGAGACGGCTGCGGCGCGGAGCTTCGGCATGGGCTCGATTCCAGTCAGGCGGTGACCTGCAGGCGTCCGGGCGCGTCGCTCGGCGGCTGCTCATGCACCTTCAGGACGCGGTACAGGCTGTCGCGCTCGGCGGGCACGCGGCCCGCGGCGCGGATGAGCTCGTGCAGCGTCCGCTCCGAGAGCGCCTGCGGGACGGTCGAGCCGGCCATGTGGTAGATGCGCTCCTCGAGCACGGTGCCGTCGACGTCGTCCACGCCGAACGCGAGCGACGTCTGCGCGAGCCGCTCGCCGAGCGAGACCCAGTACGCCTTCACGTGGTCGAAGTTGTCGAGGTACAGCCGCGCCACCGCGAGGGTGCGCAGCGCGTCGTACCCGGTCGGCTTGGGGAAGGCCTTGCCGATCATGTTGTGCTCGGGGTGGAAGGCGAGCGGGATGAAGACCTGGAAGCCGCCGGTCTCGTCCTGCAGCTCGCGCAGGAGCCGCATGTGGTCCACGCGCTCGTCGAGCCGCTCGATGTGGCCGTAGAGCATGGTGGCGTTGGTCTTGAGGCCCAGCCGGTGGGCGGTGCGGTGGATCTCGAGCCACTGCTCGGCGGTGGCCTTGTCGTCGCAGATCTTGCGGCGCACGCGCGTCGCGAAGATCTCGGCGCCCCCGCCGGGCATGGTGTCCATGCCGGCCTCGTGCAGCTCGCGCAGCACCTGCTCGTAGCTCTTCCCGAACTTCTCCGCGAAGAAGTGGATCTCGATGGCGGTGAAGGCCTTGATGGCGAGCTCGGGCCAGGCCTGGCGGATGCGGCGCAGCAGCTCCGGGTAGTACTCCCAGGGCAGGTCCGGGTGCAGCCCGGAGACGATGTGCACCTCGGTGATCCCGAGCCCGCGGCGCGAGAGGACCTTCTGCACGGCCTCGTCGAGGGACATCGTGTAGCCCTCGGAGGCGGCCTGATCGTCCTTGCGCGCGAACGAGCAGAACTTGCAGGTCGCGACGCAGACGTTCGTCGGGTTCAGGTGGACGTTGCGGTTGTAGAAGGTGAGATCGCCGTGGCGCGCCTCGCGGACGTGGTTCGCCAGGGCGCCCACCGCGGCGAGGTCCGCCGCCTCCAGGAGCCGGAGCGCGTCCGCGTCGCCGAGCCGCTCGCCGGCGAGGACCTTGTCGCGGATCGGCCCGAGGCCGTCGCGCTCGAGCGCGCGGTGCGCGAGGGTCGAGATCATCTACGGCTCCTCCATCGGATCGGGGGCCGCATCCCCCCGGCCAGAACCTGATAGGCCTTCCCAGCGCTTCATGAGCTCGTTCGGCAGGCCGAGGCGGTCGAGCACCCGGGACACCACCGTGTCCACGAGCGCGTCGATGGTCTTCGGCCCGGAGTAGAACGACGGCGAGGCGGGCAGGACGGTGGCCCCCGCCTCGATGACCTGCGCGATGGCGCGCGCGTGCACGAGCGAGAGCGGCGTCTCGCGGAGCACGAGCACGAGCTTCTTCCCCTCCTTCAGCATCACGTCCCCGGCGCGGCCCACGAGGTCGATGGAGATGCCGTGCGCGATGCGCGCGAGCGCGCCCGACGAGCAGGGGACGATCACCATGCCGTCGTAGAGCGCGGAGCCCGACGCGAACGGCGCGGTGAAGTCCTGGTTCTTCCAGACCGGGAACGGGTAGCGCGGCTCCGCGCCGATCTCCTGCTTCCACACCTGCTTGCCGGTCTGGGTGAAGACCAGGTCCACGGAGACGCCGTGCCTCTCCCCGTTGGCGGCGAGGAAGTCGAGGAGCCGCCTCGCGTAGGGGGCGCCCGTCGCGCCCGAGACGGCCACCACGAGCTTCATGCCCGCACCGCCGTGACGAGGCCGCAGACCCCGGGGAAGAGCGTCTCGCCCCGCACCTCGCGGAAGCCGGCGCGCCGGGCCGCCTCCTCGAACTCCGGGCGCGACGCGAACCGCTCCATGGAGGCGACGAGGTAGCGGTACGCCTCCGGATCCGGCGAGAGGATGCGCCCCAGGACCGGCAGCGCGAGCCGGTTGTACGCGCCGTGGACGAAGCGCGAGCCGGTCGACTCGGGCCGGAAGAACTCGAGGACGCCGAGGCGGCCGCCGGGCTTCAGCACGCGCGCGAGCTCGGCGAGCCCCAACTCGAAGCGCTCCAGGTTGCGCATCCCGAACGTCACGGTGGCGAGGTCGAAGCGCGACGCGTGGAAGGGGAGCGCCATCGCGTCCGCCTGCGAGGCGGGCAGCCCCGTCTTCTCGACGCCGCGCGCGAGCATCTGGAACGAGAAGTCCGCGCCGACGATCCGGAGGCCCGGCGAGCGCCGGCGGGCGAGGGCGGCGACGTCCATGGTGCCGGCGCACAGGTCGAGCAGGGCCTCGCCGTCGCGCGGCGCCAGGTCCGCGAGGAGCCGCCGGCGCCAGGCCTGATCGACCTTCAGCGTCATCACGCGGTTGAGCAGGTCGTAGCGGGGGGCGATGCGGTCGAACATCGCCCGCACCGCCGAGCCGCGCTGCGCCTCGCCGGGGAGGGGGACGCTCACTGGAGGATCCCTCCGCTGGGCGGCTTCCACGACGCGGCCGGCGGCGGCGCGATGCGCGGCCGGCGCGGCCGCTCCGCGCCGGGGACCAGCCGCTCGTACAGCGCGTCCATCCGCGCGATCACCTCGGGCGGGTGGACGCACACCTCCGGCCACTCGCGCCCGCCCTCCTCCCGCCACTTCCGCGTCGCGTCCACGCCGATCTTCCCGCCGAACGCGAAGTGCGTGGCGGCGTGGTCGAGCACGTCCACCGGGCCGTCGGCGATCACGAGGTCGCGCTTCACGTCCACGTTGGCGAAGGCGCGCCAGGCGGCCTGCGGCACGTCCTGCACGTCCACGTCGTCGTCGAAGACCACGAGCGTCTTCGTCTGCGCCATCTGGCCCGAGCCCCACAGACCGTGGATGACCTTCTTCGCCTGGCCGGGGTGCTCCTTCTTGATGGAGATGAGGCAGAGGTTGTGGAACACGCCCTCCACCGGCATCGCCATGTCGACGATCTCCGGGAAGATCATCTGCAGCATCGGCAGGAAGATCCGCTCCGTCGCCTTGCCGAGCCACTGGTCCTCGACCGGCGGCGGACCCACCACGGTGGCGGGGTAGATCGCGCCGCGGCGGTGGGTGACGGCGACCACGTCCAGGGCGGGGTAGTCGTCCGCGAGCGAGTAGAAGCCGGTGTGATCGCCGAACGGCCCCTCGCGCACGAGGGGTGCCGCGGTGTCCACGTAGCCCTCGATGACGAGATCCGCGTCGGCGGGGACGTCGAGGTCCACCGCCACGCCCTTCGTCATCCGCACCGCCTCGCCGCGCAGGAACCCGGCGAACAGGTACTCGTCCACGTTGGGCGGCAGCGGCGCCGAGGCGCAGTAGGTGAGGGCGGGATCGCCGCCGAGCGCGATCGCGACCGGCATGGGCTCGCCGCGCTTCCGGTAGCCGCGGTAGTGGGCCGTCGCGGTCTTGTGGAGCTGCCAGTGCATGGCGAGCCGCCGGGGACCGAGCACCTGGAGCCGGTACATGCCGACGTTGCGGATGCCGGTGTCCGGATCCCGCGTGATCACCTGCGGGAGGGTGACGAACGGGCCGCCGTCGTGCGGCCAGGTGGTGAGCACCGGCAGCTGACCGAGGTCGGGCTCGCGCAGCACCACCTCCTGGCTCGCCGCCGAGGAGACGTGCTTCGGCGTCATCGTCGCGAGCTTCCCGAGCTTCGGGAGCATCTTCAGCTTGTCCCAGAGCGACTGCGGCGGGGCCATGTGCAGGAGCGAGCGGAGCTCGCGCGCGTGCTCCTCGAAGTCCTCCGAGGAGAGCGCCCAGCTCGCCCGGCGCCGCGTCCCGAACAGGTTCATCGCCACCGGGAACCCGCCGGGCGCCCGACCCTTCACGTTCTCGAAGAGGAGCGCCGGCCCCCCCTGCTTCGCCGCGCGATCCGCCAGCGCGGCCATCTCGAGGACCGGATCGACCGGCTCCTTCACGCGGAGGAGCTCGCCCGCCTTCTCCAGCCGATCGAGGAACTCCCGCAGGGAGCGGTAGGCCATGGCGCGCGATCTCTACCAGCGGCGGCCCTTTCTTTCAATGTTCGTTGAAAGAATGGCCGGGGCGGGGGCGCGGACGGCCCGGCGGCGCCGTTTCCCTCGCGGCGCAGGTCGGGTACAACGCGGTGCCGATGGACCGCCGCCAGCAGGCCCG
This sequence comes from Anaeromyxobacter sp. Fw109-5, assembly GCF_000017505.1. Classification (NCBI taxonomy): domain Bacteria; kingdom Pseudomonadati; phylum Myxococcota; class Myxococcia; order Myxococcales; family Anaeromyxobacteraceae; genus Anaeromyxobacter; species Anaeromyxobacter sp. Fw109-5. The sequence continues at coordinate 4,928,601 of NC_009675.1, read as the reverse complement.
CACCCTCGTCGTGAGCGCGCTCGCCGAGATCGAGGCGGAGCTCGCCGCCCCGCGCTACCAGCTCTGCCCGACCCAGCTCGGCGCCTGCCGCGACACCCTCCGCACCTACCTCGCCGCCCTCGACGACGGGGCGCTCCCGCCGAAGCGCGACCGCGGGGAGGGGCTCGGGCGCATGATCGCGGACTCCTGGCCGTTCGACGTGCCGCTCGGCGCGATCGTGCTCCGCGCCGAGCGCGCCTGGCGCAACGCCTGACGCCTCGGTGGACCCGTGCGCGCCGGGGCCCCCGCGATCATCTTGCTCTTCGTGGCCGCGTGCGAGGACGGACGGGATCTGGAGGCGGAGGCCGCCGCGTGCGCGGAGGGGCCGCCGCTCGTCCTGCCCGGCGTGGACGGCCACCTCGTCGCGCTGAACGCCTACTACCTCCAGGAGGAGGCGACCCGCGCGCTGCGCCGCGGCGATCCGGAGGCCGCCGCCGTGGAGGAGACGCTCGCGAAGGCCTCCGCCCTGGGCGTTCGGGCCCTGCGCACGAACGCGTTCAACGACGGCGCGCAGGACACCGCGATGCAGGTGGTGCCGCTGGTCTACGACGAGGTCGCCCTGCGCGGGCTGGACCTCGTCCTCGCGCGGGCCCGCGTGCACGGGCTCCGGCTGGTGCTGCCGCTCGCGAACCGCTGGGACGCCTACGGCGGGCAGCGCCAGTACGTCGCCTGGGCGGGGCTCCCCGCGCCGCGCGAGGGCGATCCGCGCTTCTTCACCGAGCGCGCGGTGGTCGAGCACTTCCGCGCGCACGTCGCCACGCTCCTCGACCGCGTCAGCACGGTGGACGGCCTCCGCTGGGGCGACCACCCGGCCGTGCTCGCCTGGGAGCTCGTGAACGAGCCGCGCGCGGACGGCGTCTCGCGCGAGGCGCTCCGCGCCTGGGTGGACGAGCTCGCCGCCCTCGTGAAGGCGAAGGCGCCCGGGCACCTCGTCGGCTCGGGCGAGGAGGGGCTCGACGCCGAGGAGTTCGCGCTCCTCACCGCCTCGCCGCACCTGGACTACGCGACCGTGCACCTCTACCCGGAGGCGTGGGGCGTGCCCGCGGACTGGGCCGCGTTCTTCGGGGCGGGGTTCCTCTCCGAGCGGATCGCGACCGCCCGCCGTCTCGGGAAGCCGCTCCTCGTGGGGGAGCTGGCGCTCCGCAACGACGGGCTGCCGCTCGAGGATCGCCGCGCCATCTACCGCGGCTGGTTCCGCTGCATCCGCGCGGCCGGCGGCGCCGGCGTCGCGCCCTGGCTGTTCGCCTACGACGGCCGCCCCGACGCGTGGGACCCGCACACGTTCTACTGGCGCGACGGCACCGACCCGGCCGACCCGGTGAACCGCTACGCGGACCTGGTCCGCGACGCGGCGGCGGTGCCGTAGGCCCGCGCGTCCCCGGACGTTCGCGGGGTGCGCTGCGGTGACGTCGACGACTCCACGACAGCGGGCGAGGCCTCCGCGATCACGGCGCCGGCGCGCCGCCGCCCGGATCGATCCCTGCGCGTCCCTACTTGTCGCCCTGGAAGATGAGCGGCAGCCCGCCCTTCGCGCCGCCGACGATCACGATCTTGGCGTTCGAGCTCGCCGCGAGCCGCTCGGTGGCCTCGATCCCCTTGAACTGCAGGTACTCGGCCGAGAGCCCCTGGCGCACGATGTTCTGGTACTTCAGGATGCCCTCGGCCTCGATCTGCTTGCGCTGCGCCTCCTGACGCTCGCGGTCGAGCGTGAACTTCATCTTCTGCGCGCGCTGCTCCTCGGCGAGCTTGTCGGAGATGGCGGTCTTGATGGCCTCCGGCAGGTCCACGTCGCGGATGAGCACCGCCTCGACCACGACGTGCTTGCCCTTCAGGGCGCGCGTCACCTCCGAGTAGATCTGCTGCTCGATCTCCTCGCGCTTCGTCGAGTAGATCTCCTCCGGCTGGTAGCGGCCGAACACCTTGCGCGCCTCGGAGCGCACGATCGGCGCGATCACCTTCGAGTCGTAGTCCTGGCCGATCTGCGTCTGCAGCTCGAACAGCTCCTCGAGCTCCGGCCGGAAGCGGACGCTCGCCTCGACCCGCAGCGGCAGCCCGTTCGACGAGAGCACGGAGAGCTGCTCCTTCATCTCGTGCACGCGCATGTCGTACTGGATGATCCTGTTCCACAGCGGGATCACGTGCAGCCCCTCGCCCAGCACCTCGCGGCTCGTGCCGCCGCCGAGCGCCTTGAACACGATGCCGCGGTGGCCGGAATCGACCGTCGACCAGCGGCAGCCCTCGAGGAGAGGCGCGAGGGCGAGGGTGGAGACGAGCAGGGTTCGCGGGAGGCGGCGCATTGGGAGGCTCCTGGGTTCCGGACAGCCTACACGTGGCCCCGCGGTGAGGGGAGCGGATGCTCGGGTCCTGGCGGTGCGTCGCCTACGGACGGTCGCCGGTTCGACCGGGCTCGACGCGCCGGTGGTCCGGGGCGCTCGCCCCCGCGGCGACCAGGAACACCGTCTTGCACGTGCCGTCGCGGGTGCGCGGGTTCACGAACTTTCCCGTGAGGTTGAGGACCCGGCAGCTCGGGCTCGTGGCGAGCACCTCGTGCGGGATGCCCTCGTCGCGCAGGCGGCGCTCCTCCTCCGCGGACACGGCGAGGAAGAGCTCTCGTCCGGCGGCGACCTCGCGGTGCAGGCCGGCGAAGTCCAGCTGCGGGATGACACGCCCCGCGTAGAACTGGAACGGCTGGTAGACGGTCTCCAGGAAGAACGTGCGCTCCCAGTCGACGCCGCTCGCCTCCGCGGCGGCCGCGAGGTCCCTCCCCGGCTGGTAGCGGCCGAGGCGCGGGTAGAAGCTGGTGTTCGCCAGGAGCTCCGCGAGGAGGATGGCGACGGCGGAGGGCGCCCACACGCGCGCGAGCGGCTCGCGGACGCGGAGGCTCGCGACGAGGACGGCGAGCAGCGCGAGCGCGGCGAGCACGATCCAGGCGCGCTCGACCGGGAACGCCCACGCGTTCAGGACCACGACGAGCGCGAGGAGCGCGGCGATGACGACGAGCTGCACCCACCGGAGACGCGCGAGCGCCCGCAGCCGGCCCTCGCGGCGCAGGTCGGCGAGGTAGCTCGCCGTGAACACGGCGAGGAAGGGCAGCACGACGTTCAGGTAGTGGGGCAGCTTGAACTGCGAGAAGCCCAGGACGGCGAGGAACGCGAACGGGCCCAGGAAGGTGAGCTGCTCGCGCTCACGGAACGCGGCCCAGCGCCGCCGGAACAGCTCCCGGAACCGCTCGGCCCACGCGGCATAGGTCAGGAGGCTCCAGGGCAGGAACGCCCAGGCCAGCGTGTGGAAGAAGAAGAGGTGGTCGTCGGCGATCTTGTGCCCGCGGCCCCCGCCGAAGCGCTCCAGGCTCTGCCCGAGCAGGATGAACTTCACGCCCGAGACGCCGGTGCGACCGTTCACGACCTTGTCGGGATGGAGATCGTACTGCTGGTAGTAGGCGAAGAGCACCGGCGAGAGCGCGAGGACGAACACGGCGATCCCCAGCGCGATCTTCCAGCTCCACAGCCGCCGCCAGCGGCCGCGGCCCCACACGTAGAAGAAGAGCACGCAGCCGCTCACCGCCACCGCGACCATGCCCTTCGCGGAGACCCCGAGCGCCACGCCGGCGCCGCCGAGGACCGCCGCTCGGGCGCGGCCGGTCTCCAGGTACTCGAGGAGCTGCCAGGTCCCGAAGGCGGTGAAGCCCATGAGCAGGGCGTCCATGCGGACGTCGTGATTGCCGAGCACGATCGCGTACGCGGTGACCACCATGAGCGCCGCGAGCCGGCCGGCCGTCTCGCCGTGGAGGCGCCTCGCCATGCCGTAGGCCGCCCACGCGCCGAGCAGGGAGGCCAGGGCCGACGGGAGCCGGTAGGCCCAGTCGTGCACGCCGAACAGCTCGTAGCTCGCCCGCGCCGACCAGAAGAGGAGGTGCGGCTTGTCGAGGTAGTCGCGCCCGTTCTTGACGAGGTTGACCCAGTCGTCGGCGAGGTACATCCGCAGCGCCATCACCGCGTCCTGCGCGGCGTCGCCGCCCATGAGGTCCGGGAAGACGAGCCCCGCCGCCATGACGAGCAGGGCGAGCGCCATCGCGCCCGCGTACCAGCGCCGCTCGGCGGAGGACCACGGCTCGTCCGCCGTCGTGGCCGCGGGCCGCGGGCCGGCGGTCGGCTCGCGGCGAAGCGGCTGAGTCGGGATCCTCATCCGCCCTCCGGCGGGGGGAGCTGGAGGGGCCGGGGGCGCGGGGCGTGCCACCCGGCGCCCTCGCGGAGCGAGGCCGCGGGCGCGGCGTGATACGAGCGAGCGCGCCCGCCCTCGTAGTAGACGCGGACGAGCAGCTCGGCGAGGACGCCGGTGGTGAGGAGCTGCACCCCGCCGATCACGCAGAAGAAGCCGAGGGAGAGCAGCGGACGTCCGCCGATGCTCTCGCCGGTGAGCTTGAGGAACCCGAGATAGCCGAGGATCGCGAGCCCGGCGCCGAGCACGGCGAGGCCGATGCTGCCGAAGAAGTGTCCGGGCCGCGCGCGGTAGCGCAGGAAGAAGTGGACCGCGAGCAGATCGATGAGCACGCGGAACGTCCGGGAGAGGCCGTACTTGGACTTCCCGCGCGCCCGGCCGTGGTGCGAGACGGGCACCTCCGCCATGCGGTCCGGCGAGGTCACGGTGGCGAGCCAGGCCGGGATGAAGCGGTGCATCTCGCCGTAGAGGCGCACCTCGCGCACGACGGAGCCGCGGAACGCCTTGAGGCTGCAGCCGAGGTCGTGGAAGCGGAGCCCGGTGGCGCGGCGGATGAGGCGGTTCGCGACGCGGGAGGGGAGCTTGCGCAGGAGGAGGCCGTCCTCGCGTCGCTGCCGCCAGCCGGCGACGAGATCGAGGTCCCCGCGGAGCAGCCGGGCGACGAGCGCCGGGATGTCGCGCGGGTCGTTCTGGAGGTCGCCGTCCATCGTGACGATCACGTCGCCCCGCGCGGCGTCGATGCCGGCCTGCATCGCGGCCGACTGGCCGTGGTTGCGGAGGAGGCGGATCACCCGCACGTGCTCCCCGACCTGCGCCGCGCGCCGCTCGAGCGCCGCCGCCGTCCCGTCGCGGCTGCCGTCGTCCACCACGACGAGCTCCCACGGGTGCGGGTGCTCGGCGAGCGCCGCCTGCACGGCGTCCACGAGCGGCGCGGCGTTGTCGCGCTCGTCGTACATGGGCACGACGACGGAGAGGCGATGCGGAGGGAGCTCGACCGCGGTCGGTGTCTCAGCGAGCTCGCTCGCCACGTGCGGGAGCACGATCGGCGTCCTTCCCGGCGGTCCGAGGGGATGCGCCGCGGCGCTGGGACGCCGCGTACGCCAGGGCGCCGCTCGCCACCGCCGTGGCGAGCGACAGCAGGTGCACGGCGATGGCGGGCGCCGCGATCTCGAGCGCGGAGTGGCCGCGCAGCGACGCGCCCGCCCAGACCCCGGCCTCGTAGGTGCCGAACCCGGCGGGCCCTTGCAGCGGCAGCACGCCGGCGAGCTCGCCGCCGAGGACGCCGGTGCGGGCCGCCGGCGCGGGCAGGGCCGAGAGCCCCGCCAGCAGCGCGGCGAGCACGAGGAGCTTCAGCGTCCAGCTCCCGACGCAGAAGGCCCAGCCCGCCCAGCCGTGGCGGGGGGCGAGCGCGAGCGCTTGCAGCGCGCCGGTCGCGGCGCGGATCACGCCGAGGCGAGGATCGCGCGCCCCGGCGCGCAGCGCGGCGCGCTCGAGGACGCGCAGCCCGAGCGCGATGGCCCCGGCGAGCAGGAGGGCGGCGCCGAGCCGCAGCGGGGCCGCGAGCCCCGGCCACAGCGCGATGACCGCGAGGCCGAGCACGAGCGCGTCCTGCACGCGCATCCAGACCAGGCTCGCGACCGCGTGCGAGACCGGCACGCCCAGCCGGCGGTGCACGAGCCAGGGGTACGCCGCCTCGCCGCCGCGCATGGGGAGCAGGTTCACGGCGGCGTTGTGGACCAGCATCACCTCGAGGCACTGGCCCACCGAGGCTCCGTGGCGCTTGCCGAGCTCCGCGTGGATGCGCAGCGCGCGGAGCAGGTAGCTCCCGGCGAGGCCCAGCACCGCCGCCGCCCACGTCCACGACGGCGCCGCGCGCAGCGACGACGAGAGCCGCCCCCACTCGACGCCGCGCGTGACCCACGCGAGCAGGGCGATCCCGAGGGTCCAGGCGAGCGCGACGCGCCCGAGGCGGCGGCGGACCTTGCCCGCCGCCGGCGCGACGGTCGGGCCCGCGGGCACGCCCGGCGGGGGCGGTTCGGCCGCGGCGCGGTCTCCGAGGGGCGGGGTCACCCGGCGTGCGCTCCCTTCCGTGCGTCGCCGTCGTACGCCACGAGCCACTCGGTCATCCTCCGGAGCCCCTCCTCGATCGGCGTGCGCGGCACGAACCCCACCGTCGCCTGCAGTCGTCTCACGTCCGCCCAGGTGGCGGGCACGTCGCCAGGCTGCATGGGCGCGTACTTCCGGAGCGCGGGCCGACCGAGGTGCCGCTCGAGGATCGCGACGAACTCCTCCAGGGCGACGGGCCGGTCGTTCCCCACGTTGAGGACGCGGTAGGGCGCCGCGTCCTCCGGCTCGGGCGGCCGCGGGACGAGCGCGGTGACGACCTCGACGACGTCGTCGACGTAGGTGAAGTCGCGGAGCATCCGGCCGTGGTTGAACAGCGTGATCGGCTCGCCGCGCAGGATCGCGCGCCCGAACAGGATGGGCGCCATGTCCGGGCGGCCCCACGGCCCGTACACCGTGAAGAAGCGCAGGCCCGTGGTGGGCAGCCGGTTCAGGTGGCTGTACGCGTGCGCCATGATCTCGTTCGCCTTCTTCGTCGCGGCGTAGAAGCTGATCGGATGGTCGACGGGATCCTCCTCGCTGAACGGCACCTTCTCGTTCGAGCCGTAGACGGAGCTCGACGAGGCGTACACGAGGTGCCGCACGCCGCGGCGCGCGCAGCCGTCGAGCACGTTGAAGAAGCCGTCGAGGTTCGTCTCCGCGTACGCCCGCGGGTTCCGCACCGAGTTGCGCACGCCGACCTGCGCCGCGAGGTGGACGACGTACTCGGGCTCGGCCTCGTCGAGCACCGCGTCGAGCGCCTCCCTGTCCGCCACGTCGGCGGCCGTGAACCGGAAGCCGCGCTCCGGCGCGAGCAGCGCGAGCCGCGCCCGCTTGAGCGAGGGGTCGTAGTAGTCGTTGAGGTTGTCGAGCCCGCTCACCTCGTGCCCATCGCGCAGCAGGCGCCGCGCGACGTGAGATCCGATGAACCCTGCGCAGCCGGTGAGGACGATGGGGGCCATGACTGCGGGAGCATATCGGGCCTTCTCGCGTGCGCTCCCCCGAGACGAGGGATCCCCCGACGAGCCGCGCGACAAAGTCGCGCAGGCGTCACCGGGTCGCCTTCGACTTCGCGGGGCCGACACACCGCGGGGCGCCCCGTCTGGCGCCGCCTCCACGGCGGCCCTCGGACACGGCACGATGGGCCCGCCGTCACGCCCGGCGTGCTATGGGGGCTGTCCATGCTGCCGCACCTGTCGAGGTACGTGCCGCCGAACGCGCGCGTGGTCGGCAGCCGCCCCGGAGCGGCGCGGTGATCCTGTTCCGCTACGCCGCTCGCCGGACGTTCGCGGCGTTCGTAGGCTCGCTCGCCGGCGTGGTCGCGATCTTCCTGGCCGTGGACTTCGTCGACAACTCCGCGTCGTTCACGGGGCCGGGCTGGATCCCGGCCGTCCTCGAGCTCTACGCGAACAAGACGGCCGTGGTGGTCCGCCAGGTGGCGCCCGCGGCGATGGTGCTCGGCGCCGCGATCGCCGTCTCGACCTTCCGCAGGACGCGCGAGTACACCGCGATGCGGGCGCTGGGCCTCGGGCCGTGGCGCCTCGCCGGCCCGGTGGCGGCGGTCACGCTGCTCGCAGGGGCCGCGCTCGTCGTCGTCCACGACGTCTGGGGCGTCGAGGCGACCGCGCGCGCCGAGGAGATCCGCGCCACGCGCTTCTCACGCGGCGTGAGGCAGTTCCAGCAGGCCCGGGAGCCGAAGCGCTGGTTCCGCAGCCGCGACGGGCGCCGGATCTATCACCTCGGCGCGAGCCTCCCCGGGGGGGGCTTCGCGCGCGTGACGGTGCTCGCGGTGACGCCCGACTTCCGGCTCGCCGGCCGGATCGACGCGGCGCGCATGCGGCCGGACGGGGACGCGTGGATGCTCGAGGAGGTGCAGGACCGGACGTTCCTGCCGGACGGCAGCGTGCGGCTCGAGCGCGCGGACTCTCGCCGCTACGAGTTCCCCGAGCCGCCGGAGGCCTTCGCGGTCGTCCCCGGCCGGCCGAGTCAGCTCCGCTGGAGGACGCTGGTGGCCCAGATCGCCGTGCGCCGGCACCTCGGGCTGGCGACCGAGGAGTTCCAGCTCGAGCGTTACGACCGCGTCGCCTACCCGTTCGCGGGCGTGCCCGGCGCGCTGCTCGCGGTGGCGCTCGCGCTGCGCCGCAACCGCAAGGGCCACGTCTCGGCCGCGCTCGTCGAGTCCGTCGGCGTGTCGCTGCTGTTCTGGGGCGTCCAGGGCGTCAGCTTCGCGCTCGGCCTGTCAGGGCGCGTGGCGCCCTGGGTGGCGGCCTGGGCGCCCAACGCCCTGTTCCTGGCGCTCGGCATCGCCGCCGTGCGGCGGGCGCGGTGAGCGATCCCGGCGACGGTCGCGAAGCCGCGAAGCGGGCCGCCTCGACTTCGCGCCGCGCCGCTACGCTCGGGGTGAGCGGGACGTCGAAGGGGCCCGCCGAGCAGGGCGGGGACGCAGTCCCCGTCAGCTCAGAACGCCCGCTCGGTGAGCGACACCGCGGCCTCGCGCAGCGCCCGCCGGTGGACGCCGTCGGGCACCTCCTCGAGCGCGGCGAGGGAGGTGCGGGTGTGCTCGCGGGCGAGCGCGCGCGCGTCCTCGACGCCGCCGACGCGCTTCACCACCTCGACCACGTCGGCCGCGACGGCGTCGCCGTCGTCCTGGCCCTCGACGAGCGCGGCGAGCCGCTCGCGCAGCCGCGGCTCCGCCTCGCAGGCGCGGATGAGCGGGAGCGTCGCCTTCCCCTCGATGAGGTCCGTGCCGAGCCGCTTGCCGAGGAGCTGCGGGTCGGCGGCGTAGTCGAGCGCGTCGTCGACGAGCTGGAACGCGATGCCGATGCCCTCGCCGAACTGCACGAGCGCCTCGGGGATCCGGCCGACCTGCCCGGCCGCCCACGCGCCGGCGGCGGCGGCCCAGCCGAACAGCGAGGCGGTCTTTCCGATCACGACGTCGAGGTAGTCCTTCTCCGTGGCGGAGAAGGAGCTGCGCAGCGAGAGCTGCAGCACCTCTCCCTCCACGAGCCGGCGCATGGTGGCGAGCAGCGGGGGCAGCGCCGCCGACCGGGCGGGCTCCGCCGAGACGATCTCGAGCGCGCGGGTGAGGAGCCAGTCGCCGGAGAGGACCGAGACGGCGTTGCCCCAGATGACGCGCGAGGCGGGCTGGCCGCGGCGCAGGGGGCCGTCGTCGATCACGTCGTCGTGCAGCAGCGTCGCGGAGTGCGTGAGCTCGGCCGAGACGGCGTACGGCACCGCCGCGCGCATGTCCCCGCCGCAGGCGCCGCAGGAGAGCAGCGTCACCATCGGCCGGATCCGCTTGCCGCCCGCGGAGACCAGGTGCCGCGCGGCGGCGCGGAGCTTCTCCTCCGCGTCCTCGGTCGCGCGCGTGAGGTGCTCCTCGAGCGCCGCGAGCGTCTCCGGGAGCGCCGGCACGTCGGCGAGGGCGGCCTGCGCGCGCTCGGGGCGAACGCCGCGCTGCGCGCTCGCGTCGAGCTGGGACAGGATGGCCTGCTCACTCGCTGCCACGGGAGCCTCCGGGACCGGGACTTTCAACGAAAGTTGAAGGCATATAACGCGGGGGGCGTCGCTGGGTCAACGAATGCCGGGCCTCATTCGTAGTGGCGAACCGCCGGCCAGAACGGGGCGAGCGGCCGGGTCGCGCCGCGGCAGATCCAGATCCAGCGCGCGTCCTCGTAGGGCATCACCCACGGGCTCGACGGCAGCCTCGCGGCGAGCGTTCGCTCGCGGTACAGGCCGCCGCCGCAGTCCTCGCGCTCGTCCGACACCACCAGGAGGGGATCGGCGCCGCCCGCGGGCGGGCCCCACAGGAAGTACTGGTTGTGCCCCGAGATCACCGGCAACGAGAGCCCGCGCCGCGGGCCGTGCACCTCGAGCGCCGCCGCCTGCCCGTAGTTCTGCGCGAACACCGCCGCGCGGGCGCGCTCCTCCGCCGGCAGGCGCCGCGAGACGTCCGCGACGGCGGCGGCGAGCGCCTCCCATCCGTGCTGATCCGCGAAGTGCTGCGGCAGCGCCCCGTACGCCTTTCGCTCGAGCGGCTCCGGCCTCACGCCCAGCGCCGCCTGGTAGCGGACGAACGTCTGCACCGGGAGGAGCGGGAGGGCGAGGGGGAGCCCGATCGCGCTCGTGATCGCGACGGCCGACAGCGCCGCGGCCCGCGCGGCGCCACGCCGGAGCGCCCGCGCCGAGGCCACGCCGCCCGCGGCGAGCAGGATCGGCAGCGCCGGCGCGGCGTAGTAGGCCTTGCCGCGCGTCGCGACGAGGAGCGCGAGGTACAGCGCTCCGCCCAGCCCGAGGAAGCGGTGAGGCCGCGCGCCCTCCGCGAGGAGCAGCCAGCCGAGGCCGCCGAGCCAGACGGGCGCCGCGAGCGGACCGGGCTCGAGGAGCAGGGAGCGCGCGAACGAGGCGAGCGCGAAGGGTGCGTTCTTCGAGAGCTGCCCGTTGCGCACGAGCTCCAGGAAGGGGAAGCCGTGCGCCGCCTGCCAGAGCAGGTTCGGCAGCACGAGCGCCGCCCCGAGCGCGGCGCCGGCGAGCGCCCAGCGCGTCGCGAGCGCGCGCCGCGCGGAGGTGGCGAGGAGGCCCGCGACGAGCGACGCCGCGAGGAGCACGGAGGTGTACTTGAGGAGCGCGCCCGCCGCGACGAGCACGCCGGCGAGGAGCCACGGCCGCGGCGAGCCCCCCTGCACGCACCGCACGAGCACGCAGGCGAGGGCGACCATCGCGAGCGGCTCGAACGCGTTCATGGTGAGGAGGTGGCCGAGCGCCGCGAGCATCGGCGAGAGCGCGACGGCGACGCCCGCGAGCGCGGCCGCGAAGGCGCCGCCGCCGAGGCGCACCGCGAGCCGCCCCGCGAGGAACACGGTCGCCGCCGAGGCGAGCCAGGGCAACAGGCGCAGTCCCGGCACCCACGTGCCGGAGATCGCGTGCGCGGCGCGCGCGACCACGGCGATCCCCGGCGGCTGATCGACGTACCCCCACGCCAGCCGCTCGCCGCAGGCGATGAAGTAGAGCTCGTCCCGGAAGATGCCGTAGCGCCCCCCGCACGCGGCGTGGAGCGCGAAGGTCGCGAGCGCGAGCGCCGCAGGGACGAGGCGCGTCGCGCGCCCGGGGGCCGCGCCCGCGTCGCGCGAGGGGCTCGCGGCGGCGAAGCCCGTGGAGCTCTCGGGGGCGGTCACGGCAGGGAGGCTACACGACGACGCCCTTGACCGTCAGTCCCGCCACACCTCCAGGACGACGTCGTCGTAGTAGACCTCGCCCTCGTAGTAGTTCACGTGCGGATCGCCGAACATGAACCAGTCGGGCCACGCGCCTCCCGCGGGCCAGCGCGGGTGCCCCTCCACGAACGCCCCCTCGTCCACGCAGCCCGCCGCGCCCGCCGCCTCGGCGGCGTCGACCGGGTAGTGCCACACGCACCGCTGCGCGGCGTCGATCTCGGCCCGGTAGGTGCCCTCGCCCCCGTAACGGAACGTGCCCGAGACCTCGAGGGTGTAGCGCGGCCCGTCGCGCTCGATCGTGACGCGATACCAGCGGTCCGGCAGGTAGGCGTCCACCGCCCGGATCGCGCCCGACGGCTGCCAGGCCCCGTTCGACCACGAGAAGAAGGCGTTGCCGGTCTTCACGTCGCCCGGCCTCGAGCCGTCGAGGGCGATCATCATGATCGGGTGCTCGCCAGACCAGACGAACTCGTCTCCGGTCCAGGTCTCCATCCACGCGGGGTGATGGTTGTCCGAGTCGATCACCACCTTGCGGTGGTGGTGGATCCAGGTGTTGTTGTGCGGCCGGGGCAGCGCGTCGAGGATGGTGAGCCAGTAGAAGCCGTTCTGGCTCGCGGCGCGCTCCTCCGGCCACCACGGCCCGGCGGTCTCGTCGCCCGCGTCGTAGCCGTTGTTGCCGCCCGCCTCGCCGTCGCCGAAGGCGGGGAAGCCGGCGCGGAGCGAGACGCGGTAGCGGGAGGGGAGCGGCGCCGTCGGGCGGACCACGGTGCCGTCGGTGTGCTGCTGGGAGCGCAGGCGCAGCACGTGGTTCGCGCCGCCGGCGGGATCTGCGACCACCTCGGCGTGGTCCGCGAGCCGCGCGTCGCCGCGGCGCGAGTACGACTCGACGGTGAGCCAGCCGTCCTTCCCGAACGGCTGGGTGGCGCGGAACGCCGCCGGGGGCGTGACGCCCCTGCTCGTGAAGTACGCGCCGCCGTCCGAGAAGGGGCCGTCGTCGGGGACGGGATCGGGCGCGAACGCGCTCGCGGGGAGCGCTCCGCCCTCGAAGTTTTCCCGCGCGCGCTCGATCCACCCGGGGGTGGTGGGAGCTCCGCCGCCTCCGCCCCCGTCCCCACCGCCGTCGCCGCCTCCCCCGCCCCCCCCGCCGGCGGGCGGGGGCTCGCCGGACGTCCCGCCGTCCCGGCAGGCATGCGCGGCGGCCGCCAGGAGCAGCGTGGCGCAGAGCAGGCGGAGGAGCGGCATCGCCGTGGTACGTTGCGCACGTGCCGGTCGTGAAGCTCGTCCTCGAGTACGACGGGACCCGCTACGTCGGATGGCAGGTCCAGCCCAACGGCCCGTCGATCCAGGCCGAGGTCGAGCGGGCCCTCGCGACCCTCCACAAGGAGCCGCGGCGCGTGACGGCCGCCGGCCGCACCGACGCGGGCGTGCACGCGCGCGGGCAGGTGGTGTCCTTCCCGGAGGCGCGGCCGCTGCCGCTCGCGGCCTACGTGAAGGGGATGAACGCGCTCCTGCCCGACGAGGTGGCGGTCCGCGCGGCGAGCGTGGAGCCGGACGGCTTCGACGCGCGGCGGAGCGCCCGGGGCAAGCGGTACCGCTACGTCCTCGAGAACCTGGAGACGCGCGCGCCGCTCTCGCGCCTCCAGGCCTGGCAGCTCTTCGGCGCGCTCGACGTCGGGGCGATGCGCGAGGCGTCGCGCCACCTGCTGGGCCGGCAGGACTTCGCGGCGTTCCAGGCGGCGGACTGCGCCTGCGACCACGCCGTCCGCGAGGTGCACCGCCTCGACGTGCTCGGCGAGCCCTCGGGCCGGGTCGAGCTCGTGGTGGAGGCGACCGCGTTCGTGAAGCACATGGTGCGGAACTTCGTCGGCACGCTGGTCGAGGTCGGGAAGGGGAGGCGCCGCGCGGAGGACATGCCCGCGCTCGTCGCCTCGCGCGATCGGACGCGCGCCGGGCGGACCGCGCCGCCCCAGGGGCTCTTCCTGGAGGAGGTCTTCTACTGAGCCGCGAGGGCGTCGCCGCCACCCCGCGGCCCCTTGATTCGCGAGTCGACCGCCCGCCGGGCTGCCGCCTCGACCGGGCCGCCCCGTGTGCTACGCTTCGCCGCTCTTTTCCAGCGAGGAGTCATGAGCCAGAAGAAGCTGAAGGTGGGCGTGCTCGGCGCGACCGGGATGGTCGGCCAGCGTTTCGTCGCGTTGCTCGAGAATCACCCCTGGTACGAGGTGACGCTCGTCGCCGCGAGCGCCAACTCCGCGGGCCAGAAATACGCCGACGCGGTGAAGGGGCGCTGGGCCCTCAAGACCGCGATCCCGAGCGCGACCGCCGCCCTCGCCGTGAAGAACGCCTCCGACGTCGACGCCATCGCGCGCGAGGTGGACTTCGTCTTCTGCGCCGTCGACATGTCGAAGGAGGAGACGGCGAAGCTCGAGGAGGACTACGCGCGGCACGAGACGCCGGTGGTCTCGAACAACTCCGCGCACCGCGGCACCCCCGACGTGCCGATGATGGTCCCCGAGGTGAACCCGGAGCACGCCGCGGTCATCGAGGCGCAGCGCAAGCGCCTCGGCACCTCGCGCGGCTTCATCGCCGTGAAGCCCAACTGCTCCATCCAGAGCTACGTGCCCGCGCTCCACCCGCTCATGAAGTTCGGGCCGAAGCGCGTCGCGGTGTGCACCTACCAGGCGATCAGCGGCGCGGGGAAGACCTTCGAGACCTGGCCGGAGATGGTCGACAACCTCATCCCCTTCATCAAGGGCGAGGAGGAGAAGAGCGAGCAGGAGCCGATGAAGATCTGGGGCCAGCTCGCGGGCGGGAAGATCGAGAAGGCGAAGGACCCCATCATCACCGCCCAGTGCATCCGCGTGCCCGCCTCGGACGGCCACATGGCGGCCGCGTTCGTCTCGTTCGATCGCAGGCCGGAGCGGGCCGAGGTGATCGAGCTGTGGCGGAGCTGGGAGCCGAAGCCGCAGAAGATGGGGCTGCCGTCCGCGCCCAAGCCCTTCCTCACCTACTTCGAGGACGACGCCCGCCCGCAGACGAAGCTCGATCGCGACATCGGCGGCGGCATGGGCGTGGCGGTGGGGCGCCTCCGCCCGGACGCGCTCTTCGACTACCGGTTCGTGTCGCTCTCGCACAACACGGTGCGCGGCGCCGCGGGCGGCGCGGTGCTCACGGCCGAGCTCCTCACGGCCGAGGGCTACATCCAGGCGAAGTAGCCGCCTCTCGGCGCGGCTCACACGGCGCCGTCGCGTCCGCTCGCGCGGGCGGGCGGCGCCGTGGAGTTCTCAGGCATGCGCCTCGCGGTGCCGCAGCCAGGGCACCTGCAGCCGGCTCTCCGGCTTCATGACCCGCTCGTCCACCGAGAGCGGCCCGGCTCCGCCGATGAAGAGGGCGAGCAGGCCCGCGATGTAGAGCAGGTTGACCTCGATCCCGGGCATCCCGAACACCGGCCCCTGGGCGGTCGTCCCGGTGATCTGGAGGAACCCGAAGCCGTGCGGCAGGTGGACGAGGAACATCGCGACCAGCATGTCGATGGTCAGCAGCGCCGTCACGAGCCAGGTGGCCAGGCCGACGACGAGGGCGATCCCGCCGAAGAACTCGACCAGGCCGACCACCCAGGACATGAGCGCCGGGAGCGGCACCCCGAGCTGTCCCAGCATGCCCTGGAACTGCGCGTGCCCCTCCGCGCTGAAGAGCTTGGGGAAGCCGTGCACCATGAAGGCGATGCCGAGCAGGATGCGCAGCGGCAGCGGCCAGTAGCGTTCGAGGTGGCTATTCATACCGGGGGACCTCCTGGGCGGCGACCCGTCCCCGCCCGCGGCATACATAACCGCGCGGGCCCCCGGACTCCGCGTCAACGCTCGATCCGCGTGGGGCGACCGCCCGCGCGCAGGAGGAGGAGGCGACGCTCCGCGTGAAGGGCGCGGGCTCGCTCGCCCAGCGCGCCGGTGATGCGAGCCGCGCGTCGCTCGCCGGCGCCGAGTTGCCGTGCGCCCGCCGCGCCGGTAGAGATCCTCGACCCCTCCAGCCAGGAGCTGCCGTGCACCTCGACCCTCCCCGCGAGATCGCCCCCGGCGTCGTCCTCGTCGACGCCGGCTACGTCCGCCCGAAGCTCGCCGCCTGCTACGTGCTCCGCGGCGGCGCCTCGGCGGCGGTCGTCGACACCGCCGCGTCGTCCTCCGTGCCCCGCATCCTCGCGGCGCTGGCCGCCTTCGGGATCGCGCCCGCCGACGTGTCGCACGTGATCGTGACCCACGTGCACCTGGATCACGCAGGCGGCGCCGGCAAGCTCATGCAGGCGCTCCCGCGCGCGACGCTGGTGGCCCATCCGCGCGGAGCCCGCCACCTCGTCGATCCCTCGAAGCTCATCGCGGGCACCGCCGAGGTCTACGGCGAGGCGCGCTTCCGGGAGCTCTACGGCGAGATCCCGCCCATCGCGGCCGCGCGCGTGGTGGAGGCGCCGGACGGCTTCGAGGTGGACCTCGGCGGCCGCGTGCTGCGCCTGCTCGACGCGCCCGGCCACGCGAAGCACCACCTCGCGGTGCACGACGCCGCGACGCGCGGGTTCTTCACGGGCGACGCCTTCGGGCTCTCCTACCGCGAGGCCGACTCGGCGAAGGGGCCGTTCGTCTTCCCCACCACGACGCCCGTCCAGCTGGATCCGCCCGCGCTGCGCGGGACGGTCGCGCGCCTCCTCTCCGAGCAACCGGAGCGGATCTACCTCACGCACTTCGGGATGCTCGAGGGCGACATCCCGAGCGCCGCGAGGCAGCTCCTCGCCGCCCTCGACGAGCACGTGCGCCTCGCGCGCGCGGCGGCCCCGGGACCGGGGCGGCACGCCGCGCTGCGCGACGCGCTCGGCGATCAGCTCCTCCGCGGCCTCGCCGCGCACGGCGCGCCGCTCTCGCGCGAGGAGGCGCTCGCGGTGTTCGGCGCCGACCTCGAGCTGAACGCGCAGGGGCTCGAGGTCTGGCTGGACGGTCAGGCTCCGAAAGGCTGACGGAGCTCCTTCTCGGGCTACGGCCCTCAGGCTTCGGGCTTCGGGAACGGCCGGCCTGAGCGCCGCTCCCGTAGCCTGTAGCCCCCCGCTTCAACCCTAGTGCACCACCACCTCGCCCTCGATCGCGCGCACGCCCTTCGCGAAGGCGATGTTCCCGTCCGCCCCCTCGTCCACGACCACGTGGTCGCCGGCCTTGAACTCGCCGCGCAGGAGCTTCGTCGCGAGCGGGTCCTGGATCATCCGCTGGATGGCGCGCTTCAGCGGCCGGGCGCCGTACACCGGGTCGTAGCCCGCGTCGGCGATGGCCTCGCGCGCGGCGGCGCTGAGCTCGATCGTGATGTGCCGCTCCTCGAGGAGCTTGCGCAGCCGCCCGAGCTGGATCTCCACGATGCGGCCCACGTGCTCGCGGCTGAGCGGCCGGAACACCACGATCTCGTCCACCCGGTTCAGGAACTCGGGCCGGAACTCCGCGCGCAGGTTCTCGAGCGCCGCCTCGCGGATGGCGGACACGTCGGCGCCGGGCCGGCCGGCGAGCCGCTGGATCTCCTGCGAGCCGATGTTGGACGTCATGATGACGACCGCGTTCCGGAAGTCCACCGTGCGCCCCTGACCGTCGGTGAGCCGCCCGTCGTCCAGGATCTGGAGGAGCACGTTGAAGACGTCGTGGTGGGCCTTCTCGATCTCGTCGAACAGGATCACCGCGTACGGCCGGCGCCGGACGGCCTCGGTGAGCTGGCCGCCCTCCTCGTAGCCGACGTAGCCAGGGGGAGCGCCGATGAGGCGGGACACGGCGTGCTTCTCCATGTACTCGCTCATGTCGAGCCGGACCATCGCGCCCTCGTCGTCGAAGAGGAACTCGGCGAGCGCGCGGGCCGTCTCGGTCTTCCCGACGCCGGTGGGGCCGAGGAAGATGAACGAGCCGATGGGGCGGTGGGGATCCTGGAGGCCGGAGCGCGCCCGGCGCACCGCCGCCGAGACCGCCTGGACCGCCTCGTCCTGGCCGACCACCCGCTGCGCCAGGCGGTCCTCCATCCCGAGGAGCTTCTCGACCTCGCCCTCCATGAGCTTCGAGACCGGGATGCCGGTCCACTTGGAGACGACCTCGGCGATCTCCTCCGGCGTCACCTCCTCGCGGAGCATGGGCCCGCCGGCGCTCTGCAGCTGGGCGAGCTTCTCGTGGAGCTCGCCGACCGCGCGCTGGAGCTCGGGCAGCCGCCCGAACTTGATCTCCGCGGCCTTCTGGAAGTTCGCCTCCCGCTCGGCCTGCGCCTGCTGCTGCTTCAGCGCGTCGATCTCCTGCTTCGCCTGCGCGATCTCCTGGATGACCGCCTTCTCGGCGTCCCAGCGGCTCTTCAGCCGCGTGAACTCCTCGTTGAGCTGCGCGAGCTCCTTCTCCACCTGGCCGAGGCGGTGCCGCGACGCCTCATCCTGCTCCCTCTGCAGCCCCTGCCGCTCGATCTCGAGCTGCGCGACGCGGCGGCGGACCTCGTCCACCTCGGTCGGCATGGAGTCGATCTCGATGCGCAGGCGGCTCGCCGACTCGTCCACGAGGTCGATGGCCTTGTCGGGCAGGAAGCGGTCGGTGATGTAGCGCTGGCTGAGCCGCGCCGCCTCCACGAGGGCCGCGTCCTGGATGCGCACCTTGTGGTGGAGCTCGTAGCGGTCCTTCAGCCCGCGCAGGATGGAGATCGTGTCCGGCACCGACGGCTCGCCCACGAACACCGGCTGGAACCGCCGCTCGAGGGCGGGATCCTTCTCGACGTGCTTGCGGTACTCGTTCACGGTCGTCGCGCCGATCGCGTGCAGCTCGCCGCGCGCGAGGGCGGGCTTCAGCATGTTGCCCGCGTCCATCGCCCCCTCGGCGGCACCGGCGCCGATGATGGTGTGCATCTCGTCGATGAAGAGGACGATCCGTCCCTCGGACGAGACGACCTCCTTGAGGACGCCCTTGAGCCGCTCCTCGAACTCGCCCCGGTACTTCGCGCCGGCGACCATGGCGCCCAGGTCGAGCGCGAGGAGCCGCTTGCCCTTGAGCCCCTCGGGCACGTCGCCGTCCACGATCCGCCGCGCGAGCCCCTCGACGATCGCGGTCTTGCCGACGCCCGGATCGCCCACCAGCACCGGGTTGTTCTTCGTGCGGCGGGAGAGGATCTGGACCACGCGGCGGATCTCGTCGTCGCGCCCGACCACCGGGTCGAGCTTCCCGGCCTTCGCGAGCTCGGTGAGATCCTTCGCGTACTTCTCGAGGGCGCGGTACTGGCTCTCCGCCTCGGGCGAGGTGACGCGCGCGCCGCCGCGGACGTCCTGCAGCGCGGCGCGGATGCGGTCCGGCGTGGCGCCCGAACCGCGCAGGGCCTCCCCCGCGCCGGTCTTCTCCTCGGCCGCGGCGAGCAGGAGGTGCTCGGTCGAGACGTACTCGTCCTTGAGGCGCTTCGCCGCGTCCTCGGCCCGGTCGATGAGCTTCGCCAGCCGGTTCGCGAGGTAGGGCTCGGCTCCGGAGACCTTCGGGACGTCGCGCAGCTCGTCCTCGACGCGCGAGGCGACGAGCGAGGGCTCCGCGCCGATCTTCTCCAGGATCGGCCCCGCGATCCCCTCGGGCTGCGCGAGGAGCGCGAGCACCAGGTGCTCGACGTCGATGGCCTGGTGATCGCGGCGGCGCGCCTCGGTCTGGGCGCCCGCGAGCGCCTCCTGGGCCTTCACGGTGAGCTTTTCCATTCGCATGGCGCGAACGTAAGACGGCGGGGGGGCTTGGCAAGCAGCGGGCCACGCGGCGCCCACCGGCGCCCGAACCCCGAGCTCCGCCCGCGAAAGCGGCTCGACGGCGCTTCTTCGCGGGGTCGTGTAACATCGAGGCCTCGTCCCTCCAGGGCTTCTTGACTCTCTTGACCGACCTGTCGGCGAACCGCGCCACGACGCGCCCGCTTGCCGCCTCGGCGGGCCCCTGGCCGGCGCGGCTCGCGGCGCTCGCCTCGCCGCTCGTCCTCCTGCTCGCGGCGCCGCCGCTGCACGGCCCGCTGCCGCACGACGAGTACCTCGCCATCCACACGATCCTCGAGCTGCTGGTCGTGGGCGTCGCGTTCGCGACCTTCGGCGTCCAGTGGTTCGCCGCCCGGGCGTTCCCGGAGCCGCGCGCGCGCTTCATCGGACCGGCCTTCCTGGCGGTGGGGCTCTTCGAGGCGCTCCACCTCCTCGCGTTCCCCGGCATGCCGGGGTTCGCGGGGCCCGGCACCACCGAGCGGGGCATCTACTACTGGTTCCTCGCTCGCCTCTGGACGGTCGGGACGCTCGTGTGGGCGGTGCGCCCGCCGAAGGCGCTCTCCGACGGCTCGCTCGGCCGGGCGACGCTCCTCCTCCCCCACCTGGCCGCGGTCGCCGCCTTCCTCGCGCTCGACGTGGCCCTGCCGGGAGACCGCGCCTGGTTCTTCGTCGAGGGGCGGGGCCTCACGCCCCTCAAGGTCACCCTCGAGCTCCTCGTGGCCGGCGCGGCGCTCGCGGGCGTCGTCCTGCACCTCGGGGCGGCGCGCCGCACCGGCGATCGCGGGGCGCGGACGATCGGCGCTGCGCTGGCCGTGACGGTCCTCTCGGAGCTCTCGTTCGCGGTGTACCAGCACCCGAACGACCCCGTGCACCTGCTCGGGCACGGCTACCTGCTGCTCACCTTCTTCCTCATTTTCCGCACGCTGTTCGTGGGGGCGGTGGTCAGGCCGCACCAGGAGCTGGTCCGGCTGCAGGGCCACATCGAGAACGAGCTCCACGTCACCATCGCCGAGCTGCGCCAGACGAAGGAGAGCCGCGAGGACCTGATGCGCGCCGTCTCGCACGACCTGCGCAACCCGCTGCAGATCGTGCTGCTCAAGGCGCAGCTCCTCGGGCGTGGCGGCAAGGAGGGCGACGCGGCCCAGAAGGGCGCCCGGGCGATCCTCGCCGCGGCGCGGCGCATGGAGCGGATGCTGCGCGACCTCGCCGACTCGGCGCGGCTCGAGGCCGGGGCGCTGCTCCAGCTCCAGCGCGCCCCCGTGGACGTGCGTGCCTTCCTGGGGGAGGTGCTGGATCTCACGCAGGGCGTGTTCGACCCGGCGCGCCTGGAGCTCGCCGTGCCGGACACGCTGCCCGCCGTGCTCGCCGATCCGGACCGGCTCGATCGCATCCTCGTGAACCTGGTGGGGAACGCGCTCAAGTACTCCGACGGTCCGGTCGCCGTGCGCGCTGCCCTCGACGGTGGGTTCGTGCGGATCTCCGTCGCCGACCAGGGGCCGGGGATCGCGCCCGCCGATCAGGAACGCCTCTTCCAGCGCTACTACCGCGGGCCTCGCCACGACGGCGAGGGGCTCGGCCTCGGGCTGTACATCGTGCGGCGCCTGGTGGAGGCCCACGGCGGCCGCGTGGAGGTGGAGAGCGCTCCGGGGAAGGGGAGCACCTTCAGCTTCACGTTGCCCATCGTGACGCTCGCCTGACGGCGGTGCGGCCGGGCGCCGCGAACCCCGGTCGGACCTTGCAGCCGCGCGCGCGGGAGCGCATGCCTCGGTGACTCCCACCGGAGCCGCATGACGAGCCCGCCCCCCGCGATCCTCTCCGCCGGCAGTGCGCTGCCTCCGAACTTCGCGGATCAGGAGACGCTCATCGCCGCCCTGTCAGCCCACTGGGGGGCGCGGCACTTCAATGTGGAGCGGCTCGCCGACCTTCACCGCGCCGCGCGCGTGGGCGGCCGGCACCTCGCCCTCCCGCTCTCCGAGTACCCCGCGCTCGACAGCTTCGCCAAGGCGAACGACGCGTTCGTCCGCGTCGGGACCGAGCTCGGCGCCGCGGCGGTGTCCGACGCGCTCGGGCGCGCCGGGCTCGCCCCGCGCGAGGTCGATCACCTCTACTTCGTGACCGTGACCGGCATCTCCACGCCGTCGCTCGACGCCAAGCTGGTGAACCGGCTCGGCCTCTCGCCCGCGGTGAAGCGCACGCCGATCTTCGGGCTCGGGTGCATGGCGGGCGCGGCGGGCCTCGCGCGCGCCGCCGACGTGCTGCGGGCCTTCCCGTCCGAGGTGGCCCTGGTGGTGTCGGTCGAGCTCTGCTCGCTCACCCTCCAGCGCGAGGACGCGTCCATCACGAACGTCATCGCGACGGGGCTGTTCGGAGACGGGGCGGCGGCGGTGGTGCTCCAGGGAGGCGATCGCGCCGCGGCGGCCGCGCCGCGCGTCCTCGCGACCCGCTCGGTGTTCTACCCGGACACGGAGTGGGTGATGGGCTGGGACGTCGTGGACACCGGCCTCAAGGTCGTCCTCTCGGCGAAGGTGCCGGAGGTGATCGAGGCCAACGTGGGGCGCGACGTGGACGGCTTCCTCGCCGATCACGGCGTCGCGCGCGGCGACGTGCGCCACTGGATCGCCCACACCGGCGGGCCGAAGGTGCTCGAGGCCTTCCGCCGCGCCCTCGCGCTGCCGGAGGCCGCGGTCGCCCGCTCCTGGCGCTCCCTCCAGGAGGTGGGGAACCTCTCGTCCGCGTCGGTGCTCTTCGTCCTGCGGGATCTGCTCGACGCGGGCGAGGCCCGCCCCGGCGACCTCGGGGTCCTCGCGGCGATGGGCCCGGGGTTCTCCGCCGAGCTCCTCCTCCTCCGGTGGTGACCGATGACCCAACGTGAAGCTGCGGTGGCCCGCGAGATCGTGCGCATCGTGCGCGACGAGCTCGGCCTCGCCGGGGGCGTGCTCGCGCCGGACGCCGCGCTCGCGGGCGCGCTCGACTCGCTGCAGCTCCTCTCGCTCGTGGTGGCGATCGAGGACCGCTTCCGGATCGTGCTCGAGGACGACGACGCGGCCGGGACGTCCTCCCTCGCGGACCTCGCCCGGCTCGTGGCGGCGCGGACGGATCCGGCGCTCCTGCCGCCCATCCAGGAGCCGGCCCCGTGAGGCTCCGCGGCCCACCCGCGCCCGCGCCGCGCTCCCCGACGCTGGCGCACGCGCTCCTCGCCGCGGCGGGCCACTCGAGCGGCGTGTCGTTCGTCGACCTCCACGAGCGGGAGGTGGCGCTGCCGTGGGGCGAGGTCGTCGCTCGCGCGGAGCGCACCGCCGCCGCCCTCGCCGCGCGCGGGGTCGCGCCCGGCGAGCGCGTGGCCATCGTGCTGCGCACCGGCCCGGAGTTCCTCGACGCGTTCTTCGGGACCTGGCTCGCGGGCGCCGTGCCCGTCCCGCTCTACCCGCCGGTGCGGCTCGGGCGCATGGAGGAGTACCTCGCCCAGACGGCGCGGATGCTGGCGGTCTCGGGCGCGCGGCTCGTCGTCTCCTCGGGCGCGGTGCGCCGCCTGCTCGGCGGCGCGGTGGCGCGCGCCGCGCCCGCGCTCGGCTGCGTCGACGTCGCGGAGCTCGCGGAGGGGGGCGAGCGGCTCGCGCGCATGCCCGCGCCGGAGGACCTGGGCCTCGTGCAGTTCTCCTCCGGCTCGACGGTGGACCCGAAGGCGGTGGCGCTCTCGCACGCGGCGCTCCAGGCGCAGGCCGACGCGCTCATGGCGGCGGTGCGGCCCGACGCCCGGGACGCCCTCGTGTCGTGGCTGCCGCTCTACCACGACATGGGGCTCATCGGCTGTCTGCTCGCCGCGATGAGCTACCCCGGCCCGCTCGTGCTCATCCCGCCCGAGCACTTCCTCGCGCGTCCGGCGCTCTGGCTCCGCGCGATCGCGCGCCACCGCGGCACCATCTCGGTCGCCCCGAGCTTCGCCTACGCGTTCTGCGCCGAGCGCGTGGCGGACGCCGAGCTCGCCGGGTCGTCGCTCGCCAGCTGGCGCCTCGCCCTGAACGGCGCCGAGCCCGTGTCGGCCGACGCGCTCCGCCGCTTCCTGGCTCGCTTCGTCCCCTACGGGTTCGACCCCGGCGCCGTCGTCCCCGTGTACGGACTCTCGGAGGCGGCGCTCGCGGTGACGTGGAGCCCACACGGCCGGCCGCTCGCGACGACCCGCCTCGATCCGCTGCGGCTCGCGCGCGACGGCGTCGTCGCGACGGGGACGCGCGAGCTCGTGTCGGTGGGCGTGCCCATCGCCGGGGTCGAGGTCGAGCTCCGCGACGAGGGCGGGGCGCCGGCGGGCGAGGGGCGGCTCGGGCGAGTCTTCGTGCGGGGGCCCTCGCTCATGCGCGGCTACCTGGGAGACGAGGCGGCCACCCGGCGGGCGCTGGCGGGCGGCTGGCTCGACACCGGCGACCTCGGCTTCGCGCTCGGGGGCGAGCTGTACCTGCACGGGCGGGAGAAGGACGTCGTCATCGTGCGCGGCGCGAACCACGCGCCCGAGGAGTTCGAGGCGGCCGTGGCCCAGGTCGCGGGCGTGCGGCCCGGATGCGCCGTGGCGCTGGGGTTCACCCCCGAGGGCGAGGGCGAGGCGCTCGCCATCCTGGCGGAGCGCGGCCGCCGCGAGGCGAGGGCGGACGGCGCGCTGGCGGCGGAGATCCAGCGCGCCGTGCTCGAGCGGACCGGGGTCGCGCCGCACACCGTGCGGCTCCTCGCCCCCGGGACGCTCCCCCGCACGTCCTCTGGAAAGCTCCGCAGGCGGGAGGCGCTGCGGCGCTTCCTCGCCGGTGCCCTCTCGCCGCCGCGGAGGGTGACGCCGCTCCGGCTCGCCCTCGAGCTCGCGCGCGGGCAGCTCGGCCTCGTCCAGGCGCGCCTTGGGCGGCACCCGTGAGCGGTCCGGCGCGCGACGCCGTGGTGGTGGGCGGCGGGCCGGCCGGGCTCGCGTTCGCCATCGCCGCGGCGAGGCGCGGGCTCGCGGTGACGGTGGTCGAGAAGCGGGACCGGCCCGTGGACAAGGCGTGCGGCGAGGGGATCCTCCCCGCCGGCGTCCGCGCGCTCTCGCGGCTCGGCGTGGCCGGGCGCATCGACCCCGAACACTCCGCGCCCATCCGCGAGATCCGCTGGATCGAGCGCCGGGACATGGCGCGCGTGCGGCTCCCGGAGCCCGGCGGGCTCGGCGTGCGGCGCGTGGCGCTCTCGGCGGCCCTCGCGGCGCGGGCGCGGGAGGCGGGCGTCGAGCTCCTCCAGGCGGAGGTGCAGGCCCATCGCCGCGAGCGCGATCGCATCTGGGCGCTCTCGACGGCCGGCGACCTCGCCGCGAAGGTGCTCGTCGCCGCCGACGGGCTCGGCTCGCAGGTGCGCCGCCGCGAGGGGCTCGAGCTGCCCGCGCCGGGCCCGGCCCGCTACGGGCTCCGGCGCCACTTCGCGGTCCCGCCCTGGGCCGAGGCGGTGGAGGTGCACTTCGGCCCGGGGGCCGAGGCCTACGTCACGCCCGTCGGCGCGCGCCGGGTGGGCGTGGCGTTCCTGTTCGAGCGGCAGGGGCCGGTGGAGTACGAGGCGCTCCTCGCGCGCTTCCCCGCCCTCGCGCGGCTGCTCGAGGACGCCCCGGCGATCACCGCGCCGCGCGGCGCCGGACCGCTCGCACGCCGCGCCAGCGCGCGCATCGCGGACCGGCTGGTGCTGCTCGGCGACGCCGCCGGCTACCTCGACGCGGTCACGGGCGAGGGGCTCTCCCTCGCGTTCGGCTGCGCGCAGGAGCTCGCGGCGCTGCTGCCCGAGGCGCTGCGCGCGGGCGCGACGCGCGAGGCGCTCGCGCCGTACGAGCGCGTCTGGAGGCGGCGCTTCGTGCCGTACTGGGCGTGGACGCGCCTCGTGCTGAGCCTCACGCGACACCCGGCGCTGCGCCACCGGCTGCTCGCGCTCGCGGCGTCCCGTCCCGAGCCGTTCGAGCGCGCGGTGCGGTTCGCGGTCGGCTAGGCGGCGCGCACCGGCCCGGGGGGACGCGCGCCCGACGAGGGGCACGCCCGTCCGCCTCCTCGACGCTGGGCCGCGTTCGGGGTATGTCCTCCGACCCCGCGGCCCCCGAGTTCCCGGGGGAGCGGGAGACCCGCGGCGTAGCATTCGCTGCAAGGAGGCTCATCATGCGCTGCACCGTCCTCGGCGCCGGGTCCTGGGGGACCGCGCTCGCCTCGCTCCTCGCGTCCAAGGGGTACTCCGTCACCACCTGGGACAAGGACCACGCCGTCATCGAGGACATCGCGAAGAACCACCGCAACGACCGCTACCTCCCCGGCACGGCGCTGCCGCCCACCCTGCTCGCCACGCGCGACATCGCCCGGGCGCTCGAGGGGGCGGAGCTCGTCGTGGTCGCGGTCCCGTCGCACGCCGTGCGCCAGGTGGCGATCGAGGCCAAGCGGCACGTGCACGCCGGCACGCCCGTCGTCTGCGTCGCGAAGGGCATCGAGCTCGACACCCTCATGACGATGAGCGAGGTGCTCGAGGACGTGCTGCCCGTGCCGCTCCACCCCTACATCGCGGTGCTGTCCGGGCCGTCCTTCGCCAGGGAGGTCGCGAAGGGGCTGCCGACCGCGGTGACGGTGGCGGCGCGCTGGGACCGGGTGGCGAAGCAGGTCCAGGACGCCTTCCACACCCGGACCTTCCGGCCTTACACCTCCGGCGACGTCGTGGGCGCGGAGATCGGCGGCTGCGTGAAGAACGTGGTCGCGATCGCCGCGGGCATCTCCGACGGGCTCGAGTTCGGAGCGAACTCCCTCGCTGCGCTCATCACGCGCGGCCTCGCCGAGATCACCCGCCTCGCCGTCCGCAAGGGCGCGAACCCGCTCACGCTCTCAGGCCTCTCGGGGCTCGGCGATCTCGTCCTCACCTGCTCGTCGGACCTGTCGCGCAACCGGACCGTGGGGCGCGGGCTCGCCGCCGGCAAGACGGTCGAGCAGATCCAGAAGGAGATCGGCCAGGTGGCGGAGGGCGTCCGGAACGCGAGGAGCGCGCGCGACCTCGCTCGGCGGCTGGGCGTGGACATGCCCATCACCGACACCGTGTACCGCGTGCTCTACGAGGGCGTCCCGCCGCGCGACGCCGTGACGGCGATCATGATGCGGGAGACGAAGCCGGAGATGTGATCGCGCCTCGGCGCACGATCCCGGGCCTGCGGCTCTGCGCCTCCCTCCGGCGGGGCCCGCCCGCGCCGGTCGGAGATCGGGATCGCGCCGCGCGTGCGCCCGGGCGGTGTTTCCCCTAGTTTAGGCGGATGCATCCCCACGCCTCCCGCGAGCTGTGCGGGACCCCCGAGGAGTTCGAGCACGGCTGCCGCCGCGACATGGAGCGCGCCCGCGCGGAGGCCGGGCGGCTGAAGGCCATGCCGGCGCCGCGCCCCGCGCCGGCCGCGCTCGCCGCCTTCGACGCCGCGTTCGGCGCGCTCTCCGACGCCGCCGCGCGCGCCAGCCTCGCCCGGAACGTCCACCCCGATCCGCGCATGCGCGACGCCGCGGAGCGCTCGGAGCAGGAGATCGACGCGCTCTCGACCGAGCTGTCGCTCGACCGCGGCCTCTACGACGCGCTCGCCGCGCTCGACGTGTCCGGCGAGGACGCCGCGACCCGCTACTACCTCCAGAAGAGCCTGCGAGACTTCCGCCGCGCCGGCGTCGATCGCGACGAGGAGACCCGCGCGCGGGTGCGAGCCCTGCGCGAGGAGCTCGTCCGCATCGGCCAGGAGTTCGGCCGGAACATCAAGGACGACGTGCGGCGTCTCGAGCTCGAGCCGGCCGACCTGGAGGGCCTGCCGGAGGACTGGCGGCGGGCGCACCCCCCCGGCCCGGAGGGCAAGGTCGTCGTCACGACCGACAACACGGACTACGTGCCGTTCATGACCTACGCCCGCAGCGAGCCCGCGCGGGAGGCGCTCTGGCGGCTGTACCGGCTGCGCGCCCACCCGAAGAACCTCGACGTGCTCGCGCGCCTGCTCGCGCGCCGCGCCGAGCTGGCCGGGCTCCTCGGCTACGAGACCTGGGCCGCGTACGTCACCGAGGACAAGATGATCGGCAGCCAGGCGGCGGCGGCCGAGTTCATCGAGCGGATCGCGCGCGCCGCCGAGGCGCGCATGCGGCGCGACTTCGCGCAGCTCCTCGAGCGCAAGCGCGTCGACGTCCCCGGCGCGGAGCGGGTCGAGCCGTGGGACAGCGCGTACCTCCAGGAGCGCGTGAAGGCCGAGCAGTACGGCTTCGACTCCCAGTCGGTGCGCCCCTACCTCGACTACGAGCGCGTGAAGGAGGGCGTCCTGGACGTCACCGGCCGCCTCTTCGGCATCGCCTACCGTCGCGTCGCCGCGCCGGTGTGGGACGTGGAGGTGGAGGCGTACGACGTGGTCGAGGGCGAGCGGCCTCTCGGGCGCGTCTACCTCGACATGCACCCCCGCGACGGCAAGTACAAGCACTACGCCCAGTTCACCCTCGCCTCGGGGCAGGAGGGGCGCCAGCTCCCCGAGGGCGTCCTCGTCTGCAACTTCCCGCGCCCGCAGGGCGGCGCGCCCGCGCTCATGGAGCACGGGGACGTGAAGACGTTCTTCCACGAGTTCGGCCACCTGCTCCACCACGTGCTCGGCGGCCACACGCGCTGGGCCGGCCAGTCCGGCGTCGCCACCGAGTGGGACTTCGTCGAGGCCCCCTCGCAGATGCTGGAGGAGTGGGTGTGGGATCCCGGAGTGCTCGCGGGGTTCGCGCGCCACGTCGAGACCGGGGAGTCGCTCCCCGCCGACGCCGTGCGCCGCATGAAGGCGGCGGACGAGTACGGCAAGGGGCTCATGGTGCGGCAGCAGATGTTCTACGCCGCGACGAGCCTCGAGCTGCACCGCCGCGATCCGAGGGGACTCGACACCACCGCCGTCGTGGCCGAGCTGCAGGAGCGCTACACCCCCTTCCGCCACGTGGACGGCACCTACTTCCACGAGTCCTTCGGCCACCTCGACGGCTACTCCGCCATCTACTACACGTACATGTGGTCGCTCGTGATCGCGAAGGACCTGTTCGGCCCGTTCCGCGAGAAGGGCCTCATGGACCCCGAGCCCGCCCGCCGCTACCGGCGGGCCATCCTCGAGGCCGGCGGCTCGAAGCCCGCCGCCGAGCTGGTGAAGGACTTCCTCGGCAGGCCGCACGCGTTCGACGCGTACGAGCAGTGGCTGAACGCGTAGGCCCCCCGCGCCCATTTCACGGGAGCGGCGGGCGCGGGACGCGCGCGCCGCTGCTCAGCGTGTGAGCGCGGCGCTGACGAGCGCGATCGTCGCCAGGGCCGAGGCGACGGGGACGAGCCAGATCACGACGCGCAAGACCGTGACGAGGGTGCCGGAGCCTCCGCTGCTCCGGTTCGGGTGCCCAGCCTCCCCCGCCGCCGCCACCCGGGCGGCGAGCTCGGGTGACGTCCGAAGCAGCCCGAATCGCCACTCGCGCAGCACCTCCGGCCCCACGCGCCGCTCGACTGCCCGGTGGCGAGCCCAGCTCCATGCGCCGACCCCCGTCACCGCGACGAGCAACGCCCCGAAGAGCGCGTGAAGCCCGGGCATGCCGAGCCACACGTACAGGGCGATCCAGAGATGGTGCCAGAGGAAGGTGACCGGGTGGTGATCGCGGTGGGTGAACGTGAGCTGTCCCGCCTCGAAGCGCCTCGCGGCGGCGCAGGTCCCTGCCCATAGCCAGGCCACCGCGGGGGACGCGACGAGCGACAGCATCATCCGGCCGCCGGCCTCGTCCCGCGCGATGCGAGCGAGGATGAGATCCACCGTCGCCATCTTCCCGGGCGCTCCCATCGCTCCAAGTGTAGCCGATGGATGGGCGAACACACCCCGTCGACGAGGTGCCGCTTGCCGGGCATGCGCGGTCCCGGCGGGTGATGGCGCGTACGCTGGGCCGCGCGCCGGCAGCCGCGCTATGGTGTCGAAGGCTCGTCGAGCTCGAGCCGACCGGACGCGTCATGCGCAAGCTCCTCCTCGTTCTCGTCGCCCTCTCCGGCGCCTGCGCCGGCGACCACGCCAGCCTCGACTCGGGCTCGAATGGAGGCGGCGGCGTCTGCGATCCCGAAGCGTGCGGGCCGCAGCTCGGGATGCCCAACTTCACGTGCGCCGACGGGAGCACGGGCGGGCCGACCGGCCGCTGCCTCGAGCACGCGAACGGACAGTGCGGCTGGGAGATCCGCGAGTGCCCGCCGCCCGTGCCCTGCGGCGGCGCGAACGTGGCCGCCTGCGCCGAGGCGCTGGTCTGCGTCGACGTGCCGGGGGACGCGTGCACCTATCCCGCTGACCCCGGCTGCGAGGGCGTGTGCGTCGCGCCGGTCTTCTGCGGGGGGATCGCCGCCATCCGCTGCCCGGGCGAGCGCGCCTGCGTGGACGATCCACGCGACGACTGCGCGCCGCCGCGCGGCGCCGACTGCGGGGGGCTCTGCGCGCCCTGACGCTGCAGCGCGCGCCCGCTTCCGCTCCGGCGCGGGCCGGGCGATGCTCCGCGCCGGAGGTGCCCGATGACGTTCACGATCCGCCACGCCGAGCCGCGGGACTACGATCCCATCATCCGCGTGGTGAACGACTGGTGGGGCGGCCGCCGCATGGCGGACATGCTCCCCCGCCTGTTCTTCGTCCACTTCCGCCCGACGAGCTTCGTCGCCGAGGCCGAGGGGCGCGCGGTCGCGTTTCTCTCCGGCTTCCGCTCGCAGACGCAGCTCCAGCAGGCGTACATCCACTTCGTCGGCGTCGATCCCGCGTTCCGTGCCGCCGGGCTCGGGCGCGCGCTCTACGAGCGGTTCTTCGCGGCGGCGCGGGAGCTCGGCGCGACGGAGGTGCACGGGGTGACGTCGCCGGTCAACCGAGGATCGCTGGCGTTCCACGCCGCGATGGGGTTCGAGGTGCTCCCCGGCGACGACGAGGCCGACGGCGTGCCGTACTCGTCCGACTACGACGGGCCGGGCGAGTCGCGCGTGCTGCTGCGGAAGCGGCTCTGATCGCCTCGACCGTCAGGGCCTCGTGACGCGCCCCACGAACACCAGCGCGCCCGTCGCGTCGTCGCGGACGACGAACAGGAACGGCCGGTCGATCGCCACCGGCCGGATGGTGGGCATGCTCGTGACGCCGATGATGACGGCCGTCGCCGCCGCCGCCTCGGTGCCGGCCTCGTTCACCTTCACGAACGCCTGGTGCACCACGTCCGAGACGAGCAGGTCCGCCTGGCTCGACATGCGCGAGAGGTCGGCCAGCTCCGAGAACGCCACCTCGAGCCCGAGCGCCGCGAGCGGCGGCTTCAGCGCGAGGGAGCTGCGCACCTCGAACCTCGGCAGCGTGAGGGCGAGGTGCTCCGCGCGCAGCGCGGCGACGTACTCGGC
Source organism: Anaeromyxobacter sp. Fw109-5 (assembly GCF_000017505.1). Taxonomy (NCBI): domain Bacteria; kingdom Pseudomonadati; phylum Myxococcota; class Myxococcia; order Myxococcales; family Anaeromyxobacteraceae; genus Anaeromyxobacter; species Anaeromyxobacter sp. Fw109-5. Next base: position 4,897,896 of record NC_009675.1, on the reverse strand, counting down.
GAGGCGCTCGGGCGTGAGCGCCTGCTCGAGCGCCGCGAGCGCGCCGGACGGCGGCACGAGCAGCAGCATCGACAGCTCGCCGCCGTCGTAGGGCAGCTCCACCACCTCCACGCCGTCCACCTGGGCGGCGCGGGCGGCCAGATCGGCGCTCGACATCGTCGGGACCGCGACCCGCGAGCCGTCGAGGAGCGTGAACTCGCGGTCGCGCGTGAGCGCCGGATCGAAGGGCTTCGCCCAGGCGGCGTTGAAGTAGATGGCGTTCACGAGCACGGCGCGGGTGTCGGTCGTGATCGTCCCCTGGGGCAGCAGGTCGAGGATGCGGTCCTCGGTCTCCTGCGCGACCCAGCCGTTGATCGCCCCGCGCGAGGGCTCCGGCGCGCTCGCGAAGTCGAGCAGGCGCACGTCCGCGCCGTACTCCTGGGCCAGCACGTCGAGGAACGGGGGCTCGAACGCGAAGCCGCGCTGCGCGAAGAGCTGGTTCACGAGCCGGAGCCGGAAGGGCTGCCCGTCGGCCGCCTTCGCCCCCGCCCCGCGCGACCGGAGCTGCCGGTCGAGGTCGTTCATCGCGCGGTGGTAATCCGGCTCGGGGATGGAGACGTGGAGCGTCCGCTCGAAGGCCGCGGCGGTCTCGCCGGCGGCGCCCGGGTAGGTCATCGAGAGCGCGAAGGCGATGCTCTGCGGAGAGAAGAACAGGTTCTCCTCGGCCTCGAGGGAGAGGACCCGGTACAGGTCGAGGGCGAGCGCGCCGTTCCCGGCGACCGCGGCGGCGAGATCCTCGGCGGGGGCCGGTGCCGTCACCCGCGCCGAGGTCGAGCCGACCCGCTCCCCCGGCGCGGCCGGCGGCGGCTCGGATCCGGAGCCGTTCCCGCAGGCGGGGACGAGCGTGAGCGTCGCGAGGACGAGGACGGCGGCACGCGAGGGCGACATGGGGGGCACCTCCGGAACCGAGGCTAGCAGAGCGAGGCGGTGAGTTCACCCGTCGTGCGCGGGGCGGCCCTCCCGTACAGGGGGCTCATGGCCGTGATCACTCGAGTCGAGCCCGTGCACGAGCCCGCGCCCGTGCCCGAGTAAAGCCGGGCTCGGGCTCGGGCTCGGGCGCGTTCACGTTCACGGGATCGTGCCAATCGAGCGCCGCCATCAGGCGTCCCGCCCAGGACCCGGAGCGGGGCCGCGCCACGGGGAGAGACGCGGCCGCCAGCGCGGGACGGCGCGCGCGTACTGGCGCCACTCCTCCGGGAAGCTGCGCGCGAGTGCCCGCTCCTCGTTGAGGATCACGCGCAGGTGGAAGAGGAGCGCCAGGACGAGCGCGTAGGCCAGCACCGACGGGGAGCTCCGCCACGCGGCGATGCCGGCGACGAGCAGGAGCACGGCGAGGTACATCGGGTTGCGCGTGAAGCGGTAGAGCCCCACGGCGACCAGCCGCCTCGGTGGCGACCACGGCGCGAGCGTGCCCTTCCCGATGACGTAGAAGTCGCGCACGCACCAGAGGAGCGCGAGGAGGCCGAGGCCGGCGAGCACGAGCCCGGCGCCGTGAGCCGGACCTCGCGAGCCGTCTCGCTGCGCGATCCAGAGGGGGACGAGGATCCCGACCACGGCCGGCATCGCCAGGAACGCGAGCACCGCGCGGGCGAACATCGGTCACCGCCGCGCGGCGCGGGCGGGCGCGGCGAGCCGGCGCTGCAGCGCCTTCGCCTCGGCGAGGAGCGGCAGATCGGGATCGGCGCCGCGGAGCAGCGCCAGCAGGTGATCGAGGCTCTCCCGGGCGCGGGCTCGCTGGCCGAGCCGCTCCAGCGCCAGCGCCTCGAGGTAGAAGCTGCGCGGGTACATCCAGCTGCGGGTCAGCCCGCCGGGGAGCTGTCGCACGCCGCGAAGCGAGGCGATGGCGTCCTCGTCGCGCCGGGCCTCCAGCGCGACGTTCGCCGCGATCCACGTCGCGGCGAAGCCGACGTCGCCGCCCCGGCGAGGGTTGTCGAGCAGGGGGCCGAGCAGCGCGAGCGCCCGCTCGCGGTCTCCCCCTCGCCACGCCGCGACCGCCTCGTACAGCGCGCGCGCGGGGCCGGGCTCGAGCGCGCGCGCGTGCTCCGCGGCGGCCTCCAGCTCCCCGGTGAGCGCCAGGATGGTGGGGAGCCCGTCCCAGCGCACTCCCGCGGCGGCGAGCCGCACGACCTCGGCGCGCGCGGCGTCGTGGGACGGCTCGCCGAGGAGGAGCAGCAGCCGCTGGCTCGGCTCGTTCGGTCCCGGCGTGCGCGAGGGGAGGCGATCGAGCACCTCCAGCGCCGCCCGGCGCCGTCCCTGGTACGCGAGCGCGGCGGCGAGCTGGGCCGAGGCCTTCATGCGATCCGTGGGCGCCGCTCCGGGCTCCGTGGCGGGGCGCAGGAGGGCCTCGGCCTCGCCGTACCGCTCGCCGAGCATCAACGCCTCGGCGAGCGCGGTGCGCGAGAAGATGTTGCCGTCCAGCTCGAGCGCGCGTCGCGCGTCGCGCTCGGCGTCCTCGATGCGCCCGGCCAGCAGCTCCGCGTGCGCCAGCGAGCGGTACGACGCGCCGCCCGGCACCCGCTCGACCCAGCGCCGGGCGCGGGCGAGCACCTCGTCCACGCGGCCGAGCTTGCCGAGGGCGTCCACGACGTGCATGAGCGCCGGCTCCCAGAACGGATCGAGCGCGAGCGCGCGCTCGAACAGGCCGAGCGCCTCGGGCAGGTTCCCCTCGTGGAAGTGGAGGTCCCCCGCCATGTAGAGGACCTCCTTGTCCTGCGGGTACGCGGCCACGGCGCGCGCGTAGAGCTGGTGCGCCCGCTCCCCGTCGCCGTCCACGTGCGCCTTCCACGCCTGGATGAGCAGCCGTTCCTTCTCGGGGACGCGGTCCGCGCTCCGCATGGCCGCCTCGATCGAGGCCCGCCGCGCCGACGGATCGATGCCGGTGAACTCGCCCAGGTACGCGATGCGGTAGTGCGCCAGCGCGAACCCGGGATCGGCGGCGAGCGCGGCCCGGTACTCGGACAGCGCCTGTTCGTAGCGCGTCGCGTCCATGGCCTGATCGCCGCGGAAGAAGCTCGCGTAGGCCTCGAAGTCGCCGGTGGTGGCCGACGCGACGTCCACCCGCGAGGCGCTCACCTCCGCCGGGCTCTCGCGCAGCCGCTGGCGCGTCTCCTCGGAGAGGCGGTCGATCATCTTGGGCACGCTCGCCTTGCCGCGGCCGGTCTCCTTGAGCGTGAACAGGTACTCGCTCGTGAGCGGGTCGAGCGCCTTCAGCTCGATGGAGTAGAGATCGTCGAACCGCCGGATCGACGCGAGGACCAGCGCGCGCACCCCCGCGCTGCGCGCCACCTCGCGGCCGAGCGCCTCGTCGACTCCCGCCACGTTCTCGCGGCCCAGCTGCCGGAGGATGTCGAGCATCCGCACCCGGGTGAGCACCGAGAGCCGGCGCGACTGCTCGAGCGACGTGATGAGCATCCCGGAGAGGCCGCCCAGCTCGGGCTCACCGGTGTGGTTCTCGAAGTCGGCCACCGCCACCATCACGCGCGCCTCGCCCGCGCCCGCGGGCGGTGAGTCGAGACCCTGGCGCTGGCGCAGCGAGACGCCGCCCGCGATCAGCGCGAGCGCGACCGCCGCGAGAGCGGCCGCGGCCCAGCGCCGCCGGGGATGAGGCGGGCGTCCGGCCGGCGCGGGGCGCGCCGGCGCCGGGGCGGAGTCGAGCTCGGCGCGGAGCGCCAGCAGGGCGGCGGCGACCGCGGCGCCGTCCCGCGGACGGTCCACCGGGTCCTTGGCGAGCATGCGCGCGACCAGGGCGCCGAGGGGGGCCGCGTCGGGGACCTCGAGCGCGGGCGCCGCCTTCGGGCCCATGGTGGCGCGCCCGTCCTCGTCCTCGGGAAACGGGAGCGTCCCGGAGATCATCCGGTAGAGCATCACGCCGAGCGCGTAGACGTCGGTGCGCTCGTCCTCGGGCGCCCCGCGCCACTGCTCCGGCGCCATGTACCCGGGCGTCCCCCCGCTGATCCGCCGCCGCCCGAAGGCGTGCGAGAGCCCGAAGTCGAGCACCTTCACGCGGCCGTCGTCGCACAGGAACACGTTCCCGGGCGACAGGTCGCGGTGCACGACGCCCTCCGCGTGCGCGTGGGCGAGCGCGCTCGCCACCTCCGAGGCGACCCGCAGCGACTCTCGCAGCGCCGGGGGCTCGCCGGAGAGCCGCTCCGCGAGCGCCCGGCCCCGGAGCAGCTCGAGCACGAGATAGGGGCCGTGCTCGCAGCGTCCGGCGTCGTAGACCGTGACGATGTTCGGGTGCGACAGGCGCGCGGCGGCCTCGGCCTCGCGGAGGAGCCGCTCCTCCTGCAGCGAGGTGCGGTCTCCCGCGCGTACCGCCTTGAAGGCCACGGAGCGTCCCAGCTCGCGATCCCGGGCCTCGTACACCACGCCGAACCCGCCGCGCCCGATCTCGCGCACCAGCTCGAAGCGACCCACCACCGCGCCGGGCCGGAGCACGTGCTCCCAGGCGGAGCCGAGCTCGACCTCGGGAGCGCGCGCCAGCTCGCCCAGCAGCGCCGACACGCCCTGCGCGCCGGCTGCCGCGCCGACCGCGTCCGGCTCTGCCGTCAGGTGACCGCGTTCACGCGCCACGCCAGCTCCATCCGTCGACTTCCCACGTCCGAGGCTCCCATACCGTTACCCGACGCGAGCGGCGGGCGCCTGAAAGAGGCCGTGAAATCACCCCCTCCCTTCGCGCGGCGGATGTCTCCGCGTCGCCTCTCCTCGCTGTTCCAGCCATGAATACCTCCTGACCCGCTCGGCCGTCGCGCCTCGCGCGCCGCTCGCGACCTCTCGGCGGAGTCGCCCCGGAGGGGGCGCAGCCCTGCGCACCGCGGCGAGCCGTGGGCGGAGGGGATCCCGTCCGCGCGGTCCGATCGACTCACCAGTACCGCTCGACGTGCACCTCCCCAGGCTGCCGCGGCGCGTGCTCGCGGAACCCCTCGCGCTCGAGCAGGAGCGTCATGTCGTCGATCATGGCGGGGTTGCCGCACAGGAACACGTGGGTGTCGGCGGGGGTCGGCCGCGAGCCCCAGGCGCGCGCGAGCGCCCCTTCCGTCCAGAGCGCCTGCACGTATCCCGTCGCGCCGCCCCACGGCGCCGGCTCGGCGTCGGGCCGGCTCACCGTCGGCAGGTAGGTGAAGTTCGGGCAGAGCCGCGCCATGGTGATGAGCTCCGCCGAGTAGCCCAGGTCCCAGGAGTGGCGCGCGCCCGCGAGCACGGCGAAGCGCTGCAGGCCGCCGCAGGCGAGCTCGGTCCGCAGCATGCTCATGTACGGCGCGAGCCCGGTGCCCGTCCCGACGAGCACCACGTGGCGGTCTGGCGGGACGTCTCTCAGGGTGAACATGCCCGCGGGCTTGGGCCCGAGCCAGAGCCGGTCGCCGGGGGAGAGCGCGAACAGCCGCGGCGTGAGCTCGCCGGAGCGCACGAGCGTGACGAACAGCTCGAGCGGCCCGCGCTCGAGGGAGGACGACGCGATGGAGTAGGCGCGCCGGATGAGGCGGTCGGGATCCCGGGGCGGGGGCTCGGGGTCGGAGAGCGCGACGCGCGGGGCGCTGGGGGGCAGGCCCAGCACGGCGAACTGGCCGGGCTGGAACGGAGGGTACGTCCAGCCGTCCGGGGCGACGCGCAGGATGACGAGGCCGGGCGCGACCTCGATCCGGTGCGTCAGGACGGCGTTGAGCTCGGCGTGCGCCACCCTCCAGGCTTAGCGGCCGCTCCCGGCTGGCGCCCGCGCCGCGGGAGGCGACGCGAACCGGGCGAACCGGCCGGCCGCGGGTTACCGTACGATCGTGCGCAGCACCCTCCGCGCCATCCCCACGCTCCTCCGCGTCGGCCTCGCCGAGGCGGTCGCCTACCGGGCCGAGATGCTCGTGTGGCTGCTCTCCACGACGATGCCGCTCGTCATGCTCGCCCTCATGAGCGCCGTCGCCCGCGAGGCGCCCATCGGCCGCTTCGGGCAGGCGGAGTTCGGCGCCTACTACCTCGCCGCGCTGGTGGTGCGGCTCAACGCGGGCGCCTGGGTGATCTGGGAGGTGAACTTCGAGATCCGCCAGGGGACGCTGGCGTACCGGCTCCTGCGGCCCATCCATCCGCTCGTGTCCTACGCCTGCGCCAACGTCGGCGCGATGCCGCTCCGCCTCCTCGCCTCGATCCCCGTCGTCGTCCTCGCGCTGGCGACGCTGGGGACGGGCCGCTTCACCCAGGACCCGCTGCTCCTCGCGCTCTTCCCGCTCACGGTGATCGGCGCGTGGCTCATCACCTTCCTCGCCATGGCGGTCATCGGCGCGCTCGCCTTCGCGATCGACTCGTCCTCGTCCGTGTTCGAGCTGTGGCTCGGGCTCTACGGCGTGTTCTCCGGGTACCTCGTCCCGCTCGAGCTCTTCCCGCGCTGGCTCGAGGTGACCGCGAAGGTGTCGCCGTTCCGCTTCATGCTCTCCTTCCCGGTCGAGATGATCATCGGGCTGACGCCGCGGGCGGACGCGCTGCGCGAGCTCGCCATCCAGTGGACGTACGTGGCCGTGCTCGCGCTCGCCGCCCGGATCACCTGGCGGGCCGGGCTGCGCCGCTTCGCCGCGTTCGGGGGCTGAGGGTGACGATGCGCCGCTACCTCACGCTGCTCGGGATCCAGCTCCGCGCCTCGACCGCCATCGCGATGCAGTACCGGGTGGACTTCCTCGTCCAGGGCGGCCTCGCGCTCTTCTGGATCTCGTGGTCGCTCGTCCCCGTCCTGGTGGTCTACGGGCAGCGCGCGTCGATCGCGGGGTGGACGTTCGACGAGGCGCTCGTGGTCATCGGCTGGTTCACCGTGATGAAGGGCGTCCTCGAGGGGGCGGTGAACCCGTCGCTGGCGGCGGTCGTCGAGCACATCCGCAAGGGCACCCTCGACTTCGTGCTGCTCAAGCCCGCCGACGCGCAGTTCCTCGTGTCCACCGCCAAGTTCGCGCCGTGGCGCTCGCTCGACGTCCTGGGCGGCCTCGTCATCTTCGCGGTCGCCTTCCACCGCATGGGGCGCTGGCCCTCGCCCGGCGCGGTCCTCGCCGCCGTCCTGCTGCTCGTCTGCGCGACGCTCATCCTGTACGCGCTCTGGATCCTGGTGGTCTCGTCGGCGTTCTTCGTGGTGAAGGTGGACAACCTGTCGTTCCTGCTGCTCTCCATCTTCGACGCCGCCCGCTGGCCGGCCGACGTGTTCCGCGGCGTGCTGCGGTTCGTGTTCACCGCGGTCATCCCGCTCGCGCTCATGACCACGTACCCGGCGCGCGCCCTCCTCGGCACGCTGGCGTTCTCCCACGGCGCCTTCGTGCTGCTCGGCGCGCTCGCCTTCTCGGCCTTCGCGCGCATCGTCTGGCTGCGCTCCATCGGGCATTACACCTCCGCGTCGTCGTAGCCTCACCGCGCCAGCGCGAAGATCCCGACCCCCACCAGCGCGAGCCCCGCCACGACCAGCACGGCGACCTGCCCGCGCGGCGCGCCCGTCACGAGCACCGCGCGGTCCGGGTCGGCCGGATCGAACCAGACCGGCACCTCTCGCCCCACGGGATACCGCTCCACCCACGCGCGCGCCCCGGCCTCGTCGTCGAACGCGGCGCCGCCGGAGCCGACCCAGACCTGCCCCGACGCTCGGGTCCGCCCGCGCGCCTCGTACGCGTAGCGGATCACGAACCTCCACCGCCGCGCGCGCTGCTCGTCCGCCTCGTTCAGCAGGTCCACCCGCGACTCGACCACGCGCCCGAGGGTGCGCGTCCAGTGGCGCGACTCGCGCCCGCGGCTCGACTGGCGCACCGCGATCGCGAGGAGGAGCGCGCCGAGGCCGCAGAGCGCGATCGCGAACCACTTCGGCATCCGAGCATCTTCCCCGCCCGGTCCGCCCGAGGCAACGGACCCGACGGGCCCGCCCTCCGACCGCGCCCCCGGCGCGCCCCGCTTCCGTTACATTCCCGCCGATGCTTCGCCTCACCTTCCTCGGCACCTCGGCCGCCCAGCCGACCATCCACCGGAACCTCACCGGCCTCGCGGTGCGCCGCGACCGGGAGCTGTTCCTCGTCGACTGCGGGGAGGGGACGCAGCGGCAGATGATCCGCTTCGGCACCGGCTTCGACGTGGACGCGATCTTCTTCACGCACTTCCACGCCGACCACTACCTCGGCGCCATCGGCTTCCTGCGCACCCTCTCGATGCAGGGGCGCACCACGGCCATGGACGTGTACGGACCCCGCCCGGCGAAGCGCCTCCTCGACGTCATGCTCTTCACCGGGACCGAGCGGCTCGCGTTCGACGTGCGCATCCACGAGGTCGCGCCGGGCGCCGACGTGCGGCGCGACGGCTGTCTCATGCGCCCGTTCGCGACGGTGCACCGCACGCCGTCCGTCGGCTGGGCGCTCGTCGAGGACGAGCGGCCGGGGCGGTTCCACCCGGAGCGCGCCGCCGCGCTGGGCGTGCCGAAGGGTCCCCTGTACGGCGCCCTCCAGCGCGGCGAGGCGGTGACGCTCGGGGACGGGCGCGTGGTGCAGCCGGAGCAGGTGGTCGAGCCGCGCCGCCGCGGCCGTACGGTGGTGGTGACGGGCGACACCCGGCCCTGCGCGGGCACCATCGCCGCGGCGCGGGGCGCGGACCTGCTGGTGCACGACTGCACCTTCGGCGACGCCGAGCAGGCGCGGGCGAGGGAGACGATGCACTCGACCGCCCGCGAGGCGGCGGGCGTCGCGCGCGAGGCGGGCGTCCGCGAGCTCGTGCTGACGCACCTGTCCACCCGCTACGACCGCGACTGGCAGCCGCTCGTGGACGAGGCGCGCGCAGAGTGGGCGGGGTCGCTCTCCGTGGCGAGCGACGGCATGACGATCGAGGTGCCGCTCCCGGACGAGCTGGCCGGCGCGCCCGCTCCGGGTTAGAACGCGGGGCCCGTGCCGCGCGCTCCCGCCGAAGACCTCGCCCGCTGGGTCCCGCACCTCGTCCGCGTCTGGCGCGAGAGCCGCGGCGGGTCGAGAGGACCTCGCGGCGCGATCCGCGGCGGCAGGCACGGCCAGCGCCCCCAGCCGCGCGCCGCGCCCCGAGGCGCAGCCGCCGACGGGGGCCTGCTCGCGCCCGACGAGCTGCGCGAGGTGGGCGCCGCGGTCGCTCGCCTGTCGAGGGGGCTCACGCGCGAGCGCGAGCTCGCCGGGGCGCGCTACCTGGACGAGGAGCGGCTGCTCGGCGCGTACCTGCTCTTCTACTGGCCCATCTCGTACCTCCAGGCGCGGGGGATCCTCTCCGAGCTGCCGCGCCGCCCGCGCACCGCGCTCGACCTCGGCAGCGGCCCCGCGCCGGTCGCGTTCGCGGCCCTGGACGCCGGCGCCGCCGAGGTGGTCGCCGCGGATCGCTCCGCCCGGGCGCTCGCCTCGGCGCGGGCGCTGGCGGCGGCTGCGGGCGAGCCGATCGCCACGCGCGAGTGGAACCCCACCCGCGGGCGGCCGCTCGCGGAGCTCGCCGGGGGACGCCGCTTCGACGTGGTCACGATGGGCCACGTCGTGAACGAGCTCTTCCCCGGGCCCGACGCCGACGCGCGCAGGGCCGATCTGCTCGAGGGGGCGCTGGACCTCGTCGGGCCGGGCGGCTCGCTCGTGGTCATCGAGCCGGCGCTGCGCGACACCTCCCGCGCGCTGCTCCGCGTGCGCGACCTGCTCGTCGCGCGCGGCCACGCGGTGCGCGCGCCCTGCCTGTTCCGTGGCCCTTGCCCCGCGCTGCTGCGCGAGACCGACTGGTGCCACGCCGAGCGCCCCATCGAGCCACCGCCCATCGTCGCGCAGCTGGGCAAGGCCGCCGGCCTCCGCAAGGAGGCGGCGAAGATGAGCTACCTCGTCCTCGCGCCGAAGGGCGAGGGCTGGGTCGAGCCGCCTCCCGGGCGCGTGTTCCGCGTGGTGTCGGAGCCGCTCGCGTCGAAGGGGCGGCTCCGCTACATGGGGTGCGGGCCCGAGGGGAGGGTGGGGCTCTCCCTGCAGGAGAAGCACGTCGGCGACGGGAACCGCCGCTTCGGAGCGCTCCTCCGCGGCGACGTGGTCGAGATCGCGGGCGCCGAGCCGCGCGGCGACGGGCTCGCGCTCGGCGAGGGGTCGTCGGTGAGGGTCCTCGCCCCCGCAGGGCGGCCGGTCCCGCCGGGCGAGCGGCCGGCGGGGGGATGATCTTGCGCCCGGCGACGGTTCCATGGTGAGGATCCCCCCGGATCGAGGACTCCGCGTGTTCAAGCTGTTCAAGTCGAGCCCCCCGCCCGCCGCCGCGAAGCCCGAGCCGCCGTCCGCACCGTGCGACGCCGGCTGCGACGGCGGCGACCTCGCCACCTCCTCCGACGAGACGCCCTTCACCGGCTGTCTCGTGTGCGGCGAGGACCTCGTCTACCTGCCGGTGTCGGCCGAGCTCGTCTGCGTGCTGTGCGGCGCCGCCAAGCTCGGCTCCGCCCGCTGCAAGTCCGGACACTTCGCCTGCGACGCGTGCCACGCCGCGCCCGCGATGGACGTCATCGAGAAGGTCTGCGCGACCTCCGACGAGCGCGACCCGATGGCGCTCGCGCTGCGGATGCTCCGCCACGCCGCCGTGAAGCTGCACGGCCCGGAGCACCACTTCCTCGTCCCGGCGGTCCTCGTCGCCGCCTACTCGAACGTGAAGGGCGAGCCGAAGAAGCGCGCCGAGCGCGTCGCCGAGGCGCGCCGGCGCGTGGCGCCCATCATGGGCGGCTCCTGCGCGATGCTCGGCGCGTGCGGCGCGGCCGTCGGCACGGGCACGTTCGTCTCCATCGTCACCGAGGCGACCCCGCTCAAGGGCAAGGAGCGCGGGCTCGCGAACCGGATGACGGCGCGGGCGCTCACGGTGGTCGGCGCGACCGACGCCGCCCGGTGCTGCAAGCGCGACTCGATGCTCTCGATCCTGGCCGCCGTGAAGTTCGCGCGCGAGCACCTGCGCGTCGACCTCTCGGCGCGCGGGCCCGAGTGCGAGTGGCGGCCGGTGAACAAGCAGTGCGGCGGCTCCGCCTGCCCGTTCCATCGCTAGAGCTCGACCGGAGCGCCGGCCTCACCCCTCCGCCACCCGCTCCCGCGACGCCCGGAACAGCTCGGACATGACCTCCTCGAGCGGCGGATCCTCCACGGTGAGGTCCGCGACGGCGAGCGCGCCCAGCATGCGCGCCACCGCGCCCGAGACGTCCTCCGCCGCCACCTGGATCGTCGCCTGGCCGGGCTCGCTCGACACCACCTGGCCGAAGCGCGCGAGGTCCCTCGGCGCCCCGCCGCCGTTCGCGTCCTGGAAGCGCACCACGATCCGCTTGTCGGGCCGGACCTTCAGCGCGAGCGCGCGCAGGTCGCCGTCGTAGATGAGCCGGCCGCGATCGATGACGATGACGCGCGGGCAGAGCTGGACGACGTCCTCCATGTAGTGGCTGGTGAGGAGCACGGTCGCGCCGAACCGCTCGTTGTAGGCGCGGACGAAGCTGCGCACGGTGGCCTGCATCGACACGTCGAGGCCGATGGTGGGCTCGTCGAGGAAGAGCACGCGCGGGCGGTGCAGGAGCGCGGCGGCGAGCTCGCACTTCATCCGCTCGCCGAGCGAGAGCTGCCGGGTGGGCTTCTGGACGAGCTCGCCGAGCTCGAGGAGGCGCACGAGCTCCTCCAGGGTCTCGTCGAACTGCGCCCGCGGGATGTCGTAGATCGCGCGGTTCATCGCGAACGTCTCGGCGGGCGGCAGGTCCCACAAGAGCTGCTGCTTCTGGCCCATGACGAGGGTGATCTGCTTCAGGAAGGCGGACTCCCGCCGGCGCGGCACGTGGCCGGCGACGGTGAGCTCGCCCTCCGTCGGGTGGAGCAGCCCCGACAGCATCTTGAGCGTCGTCGTCTTGCCGGCGCCGTTCGGGCCGAGGAAGCCGACGCGCTCCCCTTCACCGACCGAGAAAGAGATGCCGTCCACCGCGCGCACCGTCTCGTAGCGCCGGCGGAAGACCGAGCGGAGGGCGGCCCCGAGCCCGGGCGGGCGGCGGTGGACCTGGTAGTGCTTGCGGAGGCCGCGGACGTCGATCACCGGAGGGATCTAGCGGTGGCGCCCTCGACGGGGCAAGCCCCTCGTCGCGAGGCCGCCGTTACAATGCGTTCATGGCCCAGAAGAAGCGCCCGGTGACGAAGAGCGGGCGGCCGCGCGCCCGCAAGGGGGTGAAGCTCACGCCCACCGAGCTGGCCCCGCCGCAGCTCGCGCTGGCGGAGCGCCCGCCGGAGCTGGAGGAGCTCGCCGGCGAGATCGAGCACGACGGCGGGGCGGTGCTCGCCACCTATCGCGAGCCGCTCGGCGGCCACGCCCTGCTCTTCGCGGCCCTGCCGGTCGACAAGGTCGAGCGGACACCGTTCCAGCGCGACGTCTCGGACGCTCACGTCCGCAAGCTCACCGTCGCGATGGACAAGACCCGCCGCTACCTCGATCCCATCATCGTGGTGCGGGAGAAGGACGCCTGGCTCACGCCGAACGGCGGCCACCGCCTCACCGCGCTGAAGGAGCTCGGGGCGCGGAGCGTCCTCGCGCTCGTCGTGCCGGAGCGGCAGGTCGCCTACCAGATCCTCGCCCTCAACATCGAGAAGGCCCACAACCTGCGTGAGAAGGCGCTCGAGGTGGTGCGCATGTACCGCGATCTCGCGGGCTCCGTCGATCCGAAGGAGAGCGAGATGGCGCTCGAGTTCGAGGAGCCCGGGCTCGTGACCCTGGGCTTCGCGTACGAGGAGCGGCCGCGGCTCTCGGGAGGCGCCTACGCTCCCATCCTCAAGAAGGTGGACGGCTTCGTGGACGAGCGGCTCTCCGAGGCAGTGCCCGAGCGCGAGCGTCGCGCCAGGGCGGTGCTGGAGCTCGACGACGCGGTGGCCGAGGCGGTGGCGCGCCTCAAGGAGCGGGGCTTCGACTCGCCCTACCTCAAGGCGTTCGTCGTCGCCCGCGTGAACCCGCTCCGCTTCATGAAGGGGAGCGCCCCGCCGTTCGACGAGCTCTTCGCGCAGATGACGAAGCGGGCGCGCGGGATGGATCCGTCCAAGGTGCGCGGGGAGGACGTGGCGCGCTCCGGCGGCCAGGCGGAGGCGACGGACTGATCAGCTCCGCGCGGTCCTCGCCTCGGACCGCGCCAGCACGAGCCGCTTCTCCAGCTCCCCGCCGATGGTCGCGAGCGCCGCCTCGTCGACGTGCAGCTCGGCGTAGGGGAAGAGATCCCGCTCCTCCCAGCGCACGTGCCGCTCGATGAGGTCCGCGAAGGCCGCGAGCCGCGCCCGCTGCTCGCCCGGGCGCGCCCCCTTGGCCTCGTCGAGCAGCCTCTGCAGCTCCGCGTGCTCGCCGCGCAGCCGGCGCATGTCCACCTCGGTCAGGTACCTGCCGAGCAGCTCCTCCTCCGCGCGGCAGTGCGGCCGGAGGATCTGCTCCTCGAAGCGGCGCGCGAGCGCGAGCAGCCCGGGCAGGTCCTTGGGCGCGCCGGCCGACTCGGAGTGGCCCGCGAGTCCCTTCTTCAGCTGGAAGGCCAGCAGCAGCGCCTGGTGGTGCTCGCTCGACAGAGGCTTCAGCGCCCGCGACCGCTTCATGTTGGGATGGTGTCGGAGAAGCCGGGGGCGCGCAAGGGAACCGCTCCTCGGGCGGGCGTGCGTGCGACCCCCACCGGGGAGCGGCCCGCTCCACCATTGACGCTCCGCGCCAAGGGCCTTAAACCCAAGGGCGAGCAGCCGGCCGATTCTCGAGTCAATCGGAGCGTCCCCATGAGCATGTACGGTTCCGTTCCACCGGGCCGCAGGGCGGCGGTCGTCGCCGGCCTGCGCACGCCGTTCGTCAAGGCGGGTACCGACTTCAAGGACCTCTCCGCCGTCGAGCTCGGCGCGCTGGTGGTGAACGAGCTCCTCGCCCGCAGCGGCATCCCGCCGAAGGAGTTCGACTCGGTCGTGTTCGGGCAGGTGATCCCGTCCCCGACCGTCACGCTGATCGGCCGCGAGATGGTGCTCCGCACCCAGCTGCCCCGCAGCGTGCAGGCCCACACCGTCGCCCGTGCGTGCGCGACGTCGATCCAGACCACCACCGACGCCGCCGACCAGATCCTGCTCGGCCACTCCGACTGCGCCATCTCCGGGGGCGCCGAGTCGCTCTCGGACGCGCCCATCTTCGCGACCCGCACGCTCGCGCAGGCGCTCGTGGAGGTGTCGCGCGCGAAGACCCTCGCCGATCGCCTACGGATCCTCTCCGCCCTCCGGCCCAGGGACTTCACCCCGCAGCCGCCCGCGCTCAAGGAGCCGACCACCGGGCTCACCATGGGCGAGAGCGCCGAGCTGATGGCGCAGAAGAACGGCATCTCGCGGGAGGCGCAGGACCGCGTGGCGTACGAGAGCCACCGGCGCGCCGCCGCCGCCTGGGAGAGCGGCAAGTTCGACGGCGAGGTGATGCACGTCGCCGTGCCCCCGCGCTTCGAGCGGGTGGCCGCGCGCGACAACGTCGTGCGGAAGGAGACCACCCTCGAGGCGCTCGCGGCGCTCAAGCCGGTCTTCGACCGGAGGTACGGCACGATCACCGCGGGGAACGCCTCCCCGCTCACGGACGGCGCCGCGGCGCTCGTGCTCATGAGCGAGGAGAAGGCCTGCGCCCTCGGGCTCCGGCCGCTCGGCTTCGTGCGCTCCTACGCCTACGCCGCGCTCGATCCCCTCGACCAGCTCCTGCAGGGCCCCGCCTACGCCGCGCCGGTGGCGCTCGACCGCGCCGGGCTCCGCCTCGCCGACATGGACCTCGTCGACATGCACGAGGCCTTCGCGGCGCAGGTGCTCTCGAACCTGAAGGCGTTCGCCTCGAAGGACTTCGCCGAGAACGAGCTCGGGCGCAAGGAGCCGCTCGGCGAGATCGACCCGGCGAAGCTGAACGTGAACGGCGGCTCCATCGCGCTCGGCCACCCGTTCGCGGCGACCGGCGCGCGGATGATCCTGCAGACGCTGCGCGAGCTGGAGCGGCGCCAGGGCCAGCACGCGCTGCTGACGGTGTGCGCGGCGGGCGCCCTCGGGGCGGCGCTCGTCCTCGAGCGCGAGTGAACGGCCCGGGCCCGGAACGGAGGGGGAGCGCATGATGACGGCACAGGCGGCGGCAGCGCAGCAGGCCCGGAGCTTCCGGGTCGAGGTGGCGGACGGGGTCGCGACCTTGTTCCTCGACGAGCCCGGCGAGAGCGTGAACGTCGTCGAGCCCGGCGCGGTCGAGGAGTTCTTCCGGCTGCTCGACGGGTTCGCGGGCGACGACGCGGTGAAGGGGGTCGTCTTCACGAGCGGCAAGGACGGCTTCATCGCCGGCGCCAAGATCGACCTCATCCAGTCGGTCACGGACGCCGCCGAGGCGGAGCAGCTCGCCCGCGAGATGCAGGCCGGCCTCGACCGCCTCGAGCGCTACCGCAAGCCGGTGGTCGCGGCGATCCAGGGCTCCGCGCTCGGCGGGGGGCTGGAGTGGGCGCTCGCCTGCCACTACCGCATCGCCACGAGCGACCCGAAGACCCAGCTCGGCCTCCCGGAGGTCCAGCTCGGCCTCATCCCCGGCGCCGGCGGCACCCAGCGGCTGCCGCGGCTCGTGGGGATCCAGACCGCGCTCGACCTCATCCTCGCCGGCAAGACGGTGAAGGCGAAGAAGGCGCTCAAGATCGGCCTCGTGGACGAGGTGGTGCCCTCGCAGCTGCTGGTCTCGGTGGCCCGCCAGCGCGCGCTCGCGCTCGCGACCGGCAAGCTCCGCCGCGAGCCGCGGCGCAAGGCGAGCCCGGTCGAGCGGGCGACGCGCGTGGCGCTCGAGGAGAACCGCGTCGGGCGCGAGCTGCTCTTCCGCCAGGCGCGCAAGGCGGTGCTCGCGAAGACGAAGGGCATGTACCCCGCGCCGGTGCGCGCGCTCGAGGCCATCGAGTACGGCTACCAGAAGGGCTTCGCGAAGGGGCTCGAGAAGGAGGCCCAGCTCTTCGGCCAGCTCGCCGTGTCGGAGGTGGCGCGGCGGCTCATGGAGATCTTCTTCGCCACGACGGCGCTGAAGAAGGACACCGGCGTGGACGATCCGGCCGTGAGGCCCAGGCCGGCGCGCAGGGTGGGCGTGCTCGGCGGTGGGCTCATGGGGAGCGGTATCTCCTTCGTCACCGCGAACGCCGGGATCCCGGTGCGCATCCGCGAGCGCGACGACGCCGCGGCGGGGAAGGCGCTCGGCAGCGTGCGGGCGCTCCTCGACGAGCGCGTGAAGCGCCGGTCCATCGACCGGCTCGAGCGCGACGAGAGGATGCGCCTCGTCACCGCCACCACCGACTGGTCCGGCTACGCCGCGGTGGACGTGCTCATCGAGGCGGTCTTCGAGGACCTGGCCCTCAAGCAGGAGATGGTCCGCGCCTTCGAGGCGGTGAACCCCACCGGCATCTTCGCCTCGAACACCTCGTCCATCCCCATCACGAAGATCGCCGAGGCGTCGGCGCACCCCGAGACCGTGCTGGGCATGCACTACTTCTCGCCGGTGCAGAAGATGCCGCTCCTCGAGATCATCGTGACGGAGAAGACCTCCAAGGAGGCGACGGCGACCGCGGTCGCGCTCGGCAAGAAGCAGGGCAAGACCGTCATCGTGGTGGGCGACGGGCCGGGCTTCTACACGAGCCGCATCCTCGCCCCGTACATGAACGAGGCGGCCGAGCTGCTGGTGGAGGGCGCGGCGGTCGAGGACCTGGATCGGGCGCTCGTGGAGTTCGGCTTCCCGGTCGGCCCCATCACGCTCCTCGACGAGGTCGGCATCGACGTGGGCGAGAAGGTCGGCAAGATCCTGCACGACGCCTTCGGCGCGCGGATGGCGTCGCCCGCGGCGCTGCACGACGTGGTGAAGGCCGGCCGGCTGGGGCGGAAGAACAGGAAGGGCTTCTACACGTACGGGGAGGACAAGAAGGAGAAGCGAGTGGACGTGACCGTCTACGACCTCCTCCCCGGCGGCCGCAGCCGCAAGCCCTTCGCCCACGACGAGATCCGCGAGCGCGTGGTGCTGCAGATGGTGAACGAGGCGATCCGCTGCCTGGGCGAGGGAATCCTCCGCAGCGCCCGCGACGGCGACGTGGGGGCGGTGTTCGGGCTCGGCTTCCCGCCGTTCCGGGGCGGCCCGTTCCGCTACGCCGACAAGCTCGGCCCGAAGGAGCTCCTCGCCCGCCTCGAGCGGCTGCGCGCGCGCCACGGCGAGCGCTTCGCGCCGGCCCCGCTGCTCGTCGAGCACGCCGCCGCGGGCAGGCCGTTTCACGGGTAGCCCTCGCGGTCCGGCGCGACCTCTCTGCGGCCCCGCGGCGCCCTGCGCGTCGCGGGGCCGCGTCATTCCGCGGCGTCTCCCCGCGCGCGCCCTGCGACTGTCCGTCGCGGGTCGGGCAACTGTACCCGGGTCCCGCCGGACCGATTAACGTGCGATTCTCGACAGAAAATCTCCGACCGAGCAATTACGCGCGATAAGCGCCCCGTGATTGCGCGCCGTCAAGACGCGAGCTTTGCGCGTCGCCGCGCCGCAGACGCCGACCACTCGGGCTCCTCTGTCGCCGGTCCGTAAAATTCACTCGCAGGAATCACGGGTTTTCGCAATGCGTCGATCCGACGTTCACTCAACGTCCGTCACGAAGGATCTGCGCGCCGGGGAGGGCCGGGTTTGGCGCACCTGACGCAAGTGGGTGGCGCGCAAGTTGACGCGTCAGCAACTCGCGCCTTTCATGCGCGACCCGCGCCTCGCCGGCGCGGTCTCCCTGGAGACAACGACAGATGATGAGACAGTTTTTCAAGGGCATGGGGGTGCTCCTCCTCGCCGGCTCGCTCGCGCTCGCGGGCTGCTCGGGCGAGAACGGGGCCGCTGGAGCGCCGGGTCGTGATGGCACGGACGGCACCGACGGCACGAACGGCACGGACGGCACGAACGGCACGGACGGGACGGATGTCACGCGTACCGCGACGCTGGAGTCCTGCGCCGGGTGCCACACCGACGCCGGGGCCCGCCACCAGGCGATCTACGATCAGTACACGGACGCTTCCACCCTGAACGTCACGATCGACGGCGTCTCGAGCGTCCTCAACGCGGACAACACGACCTATACGTCCACGCTGACGTTCACCGTCACCAAGGGCGGGGCCCCGTACGTCGACGCCGGGCTCGCCCAGCTCGACCAGAAGCGCTTCATCGCGAACAAGTACGACAGCGCCACGCGGCAGTTCGTCACGACCGAGATCACGTACGGGAATCCGACCGCGACGGCGGTCGCCGGGCAGTACGAGGTGACCAGCGCGACCGCGACCTTCGCGCCCGAGAGCTCGAACGCCCAGGCCTACGTGTACGTCGCCGCCGGCGTGATCGGGTCCGAGGGGATGACGCTCTACACGGACGTCTCGAACGCCGGCCTGGCGTTCGGCGACGTGGGCACCTACGAGTCCGCCGCCAACGTGTCCGGCTGCGAGAAGTGCCACGGCTCCCCGTACCTGAAGCACGGCTACCGCGCGGCCGCGGTCGAGGGCCTGCCGGACTTCGCCGCCTGCAAGGCTTGCCACCTGGACAACAAGGCGGGCGGCCACCAGGGATGGCAGCTCCTCGTCGACGATCCGCTCGCGTACGCCACCCAGGGTGGCGTGCTGACGGACGCGCAGAAGACCAAGTACGCGTACAAGCGCTCCGTCATGGCCGACACGCACATGTCGCACGCGATGGAGTTCGCCTATCCGCAGTCGATGGCGAACTGCGTGACCTGTCACGAGGGGAAGCTCGACCTCGTCCTCGCCGACGCCAACTTCACGCCGGCGACTTGCAAGACCTGCCACCCCGTGACCGGCACGGGCGGCACCGACGAGAAGCGCGCGCCCGCGCTGAAGGACCTCATCGCCGCCAAGAACGCCGCGGCCATGCACCCGGATCTGTACACGGCCGGTGCCACCGCCTGCACGGGGTGCCACAAGGCTGGCGGGCTGGGGAAGGCGTTCAGCGAGCTCCACTCCGGCTACGACAAGCTCATCTACGCCGACGTCGCCGGCGCGCTGACGAAGTACTCGAGCGCCTTCACGGCCGACATCTCGAACGCCTCCCTGGACGCCGCCAACGCCAACCTCCTCAAGTTCACGGTCACCGTGACCGAGAACGCCGACGTCGCTGGCCTGTCGGTGAACGAGGTCGTCCCGACGGCGTACGTGGCTCCGTATGGCTACGGCACGAAGGACTTCATCCTCGCTGCCAAGAACCAGAAGCTCACGGCCACGGCCGCCGCGGGGTGGACGATCACCGCGGGGACCAGCACCGCGACCAGCAAGAGCTGGCTCGTGTCCGCCGACCTGGCGGTCGTGGGCGGTGCGACCTGGACCGACAAGATCAAGGACGGCACGATCAAGCGCGTCGAGCTCGCCGTGCTGGCGTTCCTGCCCAACCTCGATGGGGTCACCTACATCCCGCACGGCGCCACCACGCCGGCGACCGCCCCGGTCGCCCTCAACGCGGTGACGAAGACGTTCGACCTCGTCGCCAAGCGGTTCGCCCCTGCCGTCGCCATCGTCGACGCCAACAAGTGCAACGCGTGCCATGACGCGCTCGGCACGACCTTCCACACCGCCGATCGCGGCGGGAACGTCGTCGCGTGCCGCCTCTGCCACACCACCCTCAACGGCGGGTCGCACCTCGAGATGCAGTCGCGGTCGATCGACTCCTACGTCCACGCGATCCACGCGATGCAGCCCTTCGACATCGGCGACATCAACTTCGACGTGACGACGGATGCCGGGAAGGTGGCGAAGATGCGCTACGAGCATCACATCGCGTCCACCTACCCCAACTTCACGCTCCTGAACTGCGAGTCCTGCCACAACCCTGGGACGTACGAGGTGCCGGATCAGTCCGCGTCGCTGCCGGGCGTCCTCTCGGCGTCCGACACGGTCGCGAACCGCGCCATCGCCGGCGTGCCGAGCTACGTGACCGGTCCTGCCTCGCGGGCCTGCGGCTCCTGCCACCGGACCCAGGTGATCAACCAGGACAACGCCGGGGCGCTCACGGCGATCAACGATCACACGGCGACGTTCGGCACGCTCATCGAGGCCGGCACCGGCGTGCTCGACGCCACGATCAAGAGCCTCATGGCGCTGTTCAAGTAGGCGAGACGGGCGAGGTGGGCTCCGGCCCACGCTCGCCATCTCGGCAGCACCCGCGGGGCCCTCTCCCTGGAGAGGGCCCCGCAGTTCGTCTCGGACGGGAGGAGAGCGGCTCGCCCGCCCCGCTGCGCGCGGGCGCCCGTCCCGCAGGGTCCCGGGCGAGCCCCGCGGCGCTCCGCTAAGATGGCTCCACCGTGAAGCTCCGCCGCGTCCTGCCGCTCGTCATCGGCTTCGTCCTCGTCCCCGCGGCGCTCATGCTGACGGTGGGGATCCTGATCCTCGTCTACGGCACCCTCCCGCGGGACTACGTCTTCGGCTGGCTCATCGTCGCGCTCGTGGCGACCACCATCTTCGGCTCGGCCGCCACCCTGGCCGTCATCTTCCGGGAGGCGCGGCTCGCGAAGCTCCAGACGGAGTTCGTGAACAAGGTCTCGCACGACCTGCGGACGCCGCTCACCTCCATCCGCATGTTCGTGGAGACGCTCCAGCTCGGCCGCATCCCCGACCCGGCCCGGCAGCGCGAGGCGCTGGAGATCATCTCCGAGGAGACCGCGCGGCTCTCCGGGCTCATCAACCGGCTCCTCGACTGGGCGCGCATGGAGTCGGGCCGGCGCACCTACCAGCTCGTCCGCCAGCCGCTGGCGCCCATCGTGGACGCGGCGCTCGAGGCGTTCGAGGCGATGCTCCTCCAGCACGCGGCCGAGGTGGACTGCCACATCGCGCCGGCCCTGCCGCTCGTGATGGCCGATCGGGAGGCCCTCTCCGAGGCGATCCTCGACCTCCTGCAGAACGCCCACAAGTACACCGGGCCGGAGAAGCGGATCGCGGTGCGCGTCGAGGCGTCCGGACCGACGGTGCAGATCAGCGTGACCGACAACGGCCCCGGGATCCCCGAGCGCGAGCACAAGCGCATCTTCAAGAAGTTCTACCGGGCCCGCGATCCGCTCTCGCGCACCATCGAGGGCACCGGCCTCGGGCTCGCGATGGTGAAGCACATCGCGAACGGCCACGGCGGCAAGGTCTCGGTGGCGAGCAAGGTGGGCCACGGGGCGACGTTCACCATCTCGCTGCCCGCGGCGGGCGTCACCGAGCAGGCGCCGCAGGCCGAGCGCGCCGCGCGGCCAGCCTAGGGAGAGCGAGTGGCAGAGAAGATCGTGATCATCGAGGACGACCCCTCCATCCTCCGCGGCCTGCAGCTCAACCTGGGCATGGAGGGCTACAGCGTGCGCTCGGCCAGCGACGGCGAGACCGGCCTGCGCCTCGCGAAGACCGAGCGCCCGGACCTCGTCCTCGTGGACGTGATGCTGCCGCGGCTCGGCGGCCTCGAGGTGGTCCGCGAGATCCGCAAGACCGATCCCGAGCTCCCGATCCTGATCCTGTCCGCGAAGGGGCAGGAGGGCGACAAGGTCGCGGGCCTCCAGCTCGGCGCCGACGACTACCTGGTGAAGCCGTTCGGCCTCAAGGAGCTGCTCGCCCGCATCGACGCGCTGCTCCGCCGCCGCCGCTCGCGCGGCGAGACCGGCCCGAACCGCGCCGTGCGGAAGGTCGGCCAGATCGAGCTCGACCTCGAGGCGCGCCGCGCGACCGTGGGCGGCAGCACGCTCGACCTCACCAGCAGGGAGTACGACCTCCTCGCCTTCTTCGTCACCCACCCGGATCGCGTCTTCAGCCGCGAGCAGCTCATGGAGAACGTGTGGGGCTCGCGCTACTTCGGCACCGCGCGCACCGTCGACAACTTCATCGCCCGGCTCCGCGCGCACATCGGCGACGACGCCGAGAGGCCCAGGCATCTGGAGACCGTGAGAGGGGTGGGGTACCGGTTCAATCCGTAGGGGTCGACCGTCGACCGCGACCCCGCGCGCGACCGCGACCCCGACCGCGACCGCGACCCCGACCGCGACCTTGTCATTCATCACATCGGCTCGTCCTGGACTCGGGACGAGGTGCCGACCGCGCGACCGCGGTGGGCACGCGAGAGGGAGCAGTACGAGCGAAAAGATGCGGGCACGAGGGGCCGGAGAGGCGGCGTCGCCGCGCGTCCGCCGCGTCGCCGCGCCGCGCTGCGGTCGGCTTTGCTCCCGTTCCGCCGACCGCGGTCACGTTGCCCACAAGCCCTGCTGAATGGCAGCTGGCGCGGTGCCGGCATGCCCCGTCCGCTCGGAGACGCTCTCACGCCGGAAACGATCCATGTGCTCGCGCCCATAGGTCTGTTCGGCGTGCAACAGGTTATGGGGCTTGCAGGCGACCCGGAGATTGTCGAGCGTCGAGAGCCCCCCCAGAGCGAGCGGCTGGATGTGGTCGAGCTCCAGCTGCCAGCGGCTGTCGCAGCGCCGCCCGTCCGGAGCGACCCAGGCGCAGCGTCCGCCGTCGCGCTTCCAGACCTCGCGCCGCACTATCGCCGGGATCGTGCTCGTGGGCGCGGCGGGCTCGGCGGAGGGACGTGTCTCCCGGTCGGCCTTCCGCTGCCGCTCCGGCGCGATCGCGCCCTTGCGCTTGCCGTGCTTCTCGACGGCGCAGCGGATGGCCTCCCGGAGCACCGCCGCGAGATCGCCGTCCGGGATCTTGTGCGAGAGCAGCGCGGTGAGCGTCTCGAGGTCCTCCTTGCAGCCCCGGTCGATGGTGACCCGCAGCGACCAGCCGCTCTCGCTCACGGCGCGGGTCTCCGCCCGCGCCTTCGGGCGAGGAACGTCGGGCAGCGCGGAGACCGTGGGCGGCAGCGACCCACCAGCCGCCGCCGGCGCGGGGATCGCCTCCTGCGGCTCGGCAGGTCCGGCATGGACTGTCGCCAGCGGCAGCGCCGGGGCGCTCGCGGCTGAGGCGCGGTCGGGCAGCTTGCGCAGGCCCGTCCGCGGAGCCGTGCGCGCCTGGAGCGAGGCGACGAGGTGATCCACCTCGGCCTTGGTGCGGTAGGCGGCACGGCCGACGAGGTCGGGCAGGTTCTCCTCGGTCAGCACCTGGCCGAGCAGCTGGACGGTGGACAAACCCAGGCGCCCGTCGCGCAGGGCGTCCTCGAGGCTGGGGAACCGGCACAGCACCCGCATCGCCTGGATGCGTCGCCCGGCAGCGCCCTCGCGCAGGTGGAGCACCTCCAGGCAATACGCCCAGAGCGAGGGGTAGCCGGCCTCCACGTAGGCGCGGCGGCGATCGAACTCCTCGAGGTGGAGGAGGAACTCGACCTGGACGTCGCGCTCCTGGCCTGCGAGCTCGCGCAGGCGCTGGGCGAGCAGGGTCGAGTCGAGGGCGGAAGGGGCGATCGCGGGCATGGTGCACCTCCTGTGCACCGTTCGTAACACGCGATTTGCGGCTCTCCTGGAACGCACCAGGCTCGCGCCTGCGCTGCGTTCCGGGCCCGCCCCTTCGCCATCCACGCGGCGCGCAGGACGCGCACGGCGCGCCCTGCCTACGCTCGCGAGGAGCGTGTTCCCGACGCGCCGAAGACGTGTGAGCGCGTTTCGTCTCGAACCTCGTCAAGAGGGCAACATTCACCCACCGCAACTGGGACTCGAGTGGCCCGCAAGCGCTGTCGCTGGAGATAGCAGGGACTATTAGTGAATGCTGCTAGACGGTTGCGCGACCTTCCTCGGACCTGCTCCGCCCGCTCCCCAGTCCTCGCGTCGACGGCGACGAAGACCCGCCCGTGCGATGCGCGAGGCGCGCCGAGAACTGAGCGCTTCTCCCTCGATGCCCGAGCCCCCGTCTGCGTACGGGCGACGGCACACGACCTGCCCGAATGCGCGTGCTGTCGCAGTGGGATGTGACGAATGAAGAGACCGCGACCCCGACCTTTCGATCCTACACACCCGACCGCGACCCCGACCGCGACCGCGACCCCGACCGCGCCCGCGACCCCGACCGCGCCCGCGACGCGCGACCCCGCGCGCGACCGCGACCGCGACCCCGACCTACCGCCCCGAGCGCCCGAGCGCCTCCACGAGACACCGCACCAGCGGCTCGTCCTCCCCCGGCAGCACCGTGCGCGGATCGAGCACGACCCGGTCCTCCTCGATGCGCGCGATCACGGGCGGATCGCAGCGCCGCAGCCGCGCGAGCAGCGCGTGGGGATCGCCGGGGGGGAGGGCGAGCACCGAGGTCGGGATCGTCACCTCCGGCAGCGAGCCGCCGCCCACCGCCGACTGACCGGGGAGCACCGCGCACGCCGCGCCCGCGTCGCCGAGGGCCGCCCGCCAGCGCTCGGCGCGCTCCCGCAGCGCCTGCGCCGGCGCCGAGATGGCGCGCCAGACCGGGATCGCCTCGAGCGCCTCGCCGCGCTCGTAGTGGGCGAGCGTCGCGGAGAGGCCGGCCAGGGTGACCTTGTCCACGCGGAGCGCGCGCATGAGCGGGTGGCGCTTCACGCGCCGGATCGCCTCGCGCCGGCCGACGAGGATCCCCGCCTGCGGACCGCCGAGCAGCTTGTCGCCGGAGAAGCAGACGAGGTCCGCGCCGGCGCGGACCCGCTCCTGCACGGTCGGCTCGACGCCCAGGCCGTGGGGCGCCGTGGCGAGCAGCGTGCCCGAGCCGAGGTCGTCCACCACCCACAGATCGCGCTCGCGCCCGAGCGACACGAGGTCCTCCAGCGACGGGTCGTGCACGAACCCCTGTACCCGGAAGTTCGAGCGGTGCACCGACATGAGGATGCGCGTGCGGGGGCCGATCGCGTCCTCGTAGTCGCGCCGGTAGGTGCGGTTCGTCGTGCCCACCTCGACGAGCGTTGCGCCGGAGCGACGCAGGACGTCCGGGATGCGGAACCCGCCGCCGATCTCGACGAGCTGGCCACGGGAGACGACCACCTCGGGCGCCCCCTCCGCCGGCGAGTCGCCCGTTGGGCGCGCAGGCATGAGCGCGGCGAGGGCGAGCATCACCGCCGAGGCGTTGTTGTTCACCACCACGGCGGCCTCGGCTCCGGTGAGCCGGCACAGGGGGGCCTCGGCGTGGCCGTAGCGATCGCCGCGCTCCCCGGCCTCGAGGTCGTACTCGAGGTTCGTGTAGCCCGCGGCGGCACGCCGCATCGCGTCGATCGTCTCCTCCGAGAGCGGCGCGCGGCCGAGGTTGGTGTGGACGACCACGCCGGTGGCGTTGATCACCGGCCGGAGGGAGCCGCGCGCGGCGGACTCCAGCCGCTCGAGGAGGTCACGCTCGATGGCCTCGGGCGCTGGACAGGCCGCGCCGGCCAGGATCTCCGCCCGGAGCCGCTCCAGGGCAGCGCGCACCGCCTCCATCACCGCGCCGTGGCCGAGCCTGCGTACGAGGCCCGCCCTGTCGGCCGCTTCCAGCAGCCTGTCGGCGCGAGGCAATTTCCGAGCCTCGGACGGGGGGCTCGTCCCGGAATTTGGAGTGCTCATGTCCGCATGCTACCGGAGGTTTTCCGCTGACAAGAGCCTTGTCTAACCTGTCTGGAGCGGGTAATCCTTCGCGCACTCCTATGCCCCCTATCGTAGCCTCTCCTACGGCTGCAGAGTCCTATCTCTGGGCGATCATCCTCTTCCCGCTCGCGGGCGCGATCGTGAACGGGCTCGTCGGGCGGCGGATCGGGAAGGGGAACGTCACCCTCGTCGCGCTCGGCGCGATGATCGGTGCGCTCATCGTCTCGACCGTCGCCTTCGCGTGGGTGGTGCAGGGCGGCGTCCTGCACTTCCGCGGCGAGCCCTGGATCCGGGTCGCCGGTCCGGACGGACGGGCGCTCGTCTCGATCGGCTGGGGGCTGTTCGTCGACCGGCTCTCCGGGACGATGATCATGGTCGTCACGGGCGTCGGCACGCTCATCCACATCTACTCGGCGTCGTACATGTCCCATGAGGACGACGCCGGGTACGCCCGGTACTTCACGTACCTGAACCTGTTCGTCGCGGCGATGCTCACGCTCGTCCTCGGCGACACGCTCGTGCTGACGTTCGTGGGCTGGGAGGGCGTCGGCCTCTGCAGCTACCTGCTCATCGGGTTCTGGTACACGGACCCGGCGAAGGCGTTCGCCGGCCGCAAGGCGTTCGTCACCAACCGCATCGGCGACTTCGGCTTCCTCATCGGCCTGTTCGCGCTCCTCTCGATCTTCGGCACCGCGAGCTACGGTGACCTGCAGGCCATCGCCCGGACGATCGACCCCGCCGCCACGATCCAGGTGGGCACCTTCGCGGGCCGCACCTTCCAGTGGGCGATCACCTTCGCGCTGATCGGGCTCTTCGTCGGCGCGTGCGGCAAGAGCGCCCAGCTCCCGCTCTACGTCTGGCTGCCCGACGCCATGGCCGGCCCGACCCCCGTCTCCGCCCTCATCCACGCGGCGACCATGGTCACCGCCGGCGTCTACCTGGTGGCGCGCAACGCGTACCTCTTCTCGCTGGCGCCCGCCGCGATGGCGACGGTGACCATCGTGGGCGCGCTCACCGCGCTGTTCGCGGCGCTCATCGCCTTCGTCCAGACCGACATCAAGAAGGTCCTCGCCTACTCGACCGTGAGCCAGCTCGGCTTCATGTTCATCGGCGTGGGCGTGGGTGCGTGGTGGGCGGGCGTGCTGCACCTCGTCACGCACGCGTTCTTCAAGGCCTGCCTCTTCCTCGGCGCCGGCTCGGTGATGCACGGCATGGGCGACGAGACCGACATCCGCAAGATGGGCGGGCTCCTCAAGAAGATGCCGCACACGGCGGCGACCTTCGGGATCGCGACGCTCGCCATCACGGGCTTCGTCCCGCTCTCCGGCTTCTGGTCGAAGGACGCGATCCTCGGGAACGCGCTCTTCAGCCACAACCCGGCGTGGCACCAGGTCGGCCAGATCGCCTACGTGCTCGGGGCCGTCGCCGCCCTCGGCACCGCCTTCTACATGTCGCGCCTGTTCTTCCTCACCTTCGTCGGCAAGCCCCGCACCCACGCCGCCGAGCACGCGCACGAGTCGTCGCCGGTGATGACCATCCCCCTCTGGATCCTCGCGATCCTGGCGGTGGTCGCGGCGGTGCTGGCGCTCCCGGTGCACGGCCCGCTCGGCCACGTGTTCGAGCGCTTCGTCCAGCCGGTGTTCGCGGCCGGCACGGCGCGGCTCCTCGAGGTGGAGCACCTGCACGCCGGCGAGCACCCGAGCTGGCCGTACTTCGCGGCCTGGGGCATCGCCGCGCTCGGCACCCTCGTCGCCTGGACGATGTACGCCGGCCCCGCCATCGCGGTCCCCGGCAAGCTCGCGCTCGCGTTCCCGCGCGTGTACCGCTTCGCCTACGACAAGTTCCGGGTCGACGAGCTCTACCAGGCGATCATCATCGAGCCGCTGCGGCTCGTCGCCTACGGCCTGTGGCGCATCGTGGACGTCTTCGCCATCGACGGGCTGTTCGTGAACGGCGTCGCGCGCGCGGTGGGGTTCGCCGGGTCGATGTTCCGGGTCGCGCAGAACGGCGACCTGCAGCGCTACGCGGCGGTGATGGCCGTCGCCGCGGCGGTGATCCTCTGGACGGTCCTCGGCGCGGGAGGGCGCTAGCTCGTGAACCTGCTCACCGTCGTCACCTTCCTCCCCGCGGCCGGCGCCCTCGCGCTCGTGCTCGTCCCGCGCGACGAGCCGGGCCAGCACCGGGCCATCACGCTGTCGTTCTCGCTGCTCACCTTCCTGCTGTCGCTGGGGCTGTGGTTCGGGTTCGACGCCTCGCCCGGCGCGCCGGAGTTCCAGTTCGAGCAGTTCACGCCGTGGATCCAGTCGATCGGGATCGGCTACCACGTCGGGCTCGACGGCGTGGCGCTCCTGCTCGTGATGCTCACGACCGTGCTGACCCCGATCGTGATCCTCTCGGCGTGGCGGGCGGTCGAGGAGCGCGTGAAGGAGTTCATGATCGCGCTGCTCGTGCTCGAGACGGCGATGATCGGGACCTTCGCCGCCCTCGACCTCGTGCTCTTCTACGTGTTCTGGGAGCTCATCCTCGTGCCGATGTACCTGCTCATCGGCGTGTGGGGCTCGCAGAACCGGCTGTACGCGACGGTGAAGTTCTTCGTCTACACCTTCGCCGCGAGCGTCCTCATGCTGCTCGCGATCCTGTACGTGTACTTCCACGACGGCGGGACCTTCGACTACGTCCAGGCCCGGCAGTCGCTGGCGGTGACGCCGCAGGCGGCCGGCTGGCTCTTCCTCGCCTTCGCCCTGGCGTTCGCGGTGAAGGTGCCGATGTTCCCGCTCCACACCTGGCTGCCCGACGCGCACACCGAGGCGCCCACGGCCGGGTCGGTGATCCTGGCCGGCGTGCTCCTCAAGATGGGCACCTTCGGCTTCTTCCGCTACGCGCTCCCGCTCTTCCCCGAGGCGGCGCTCCAGTACCGGACGGCCATCGCGACGCTCGCGGTGATCGGCATCATCTACGGCGCGCTCATGTCGCTCGTGCAGACGGACATGAAGCGGCTCGTCGCCTACTCCTCGGTCTCGCACCTCGGCTTCGTGATGCTCGGGCTCGTCGCCCTCTCGGCGGAGGGGCTCACCGGCTCGGTCTACCAGATGCTGAACCACGGCGTGTCGACGGGGGCGCTGTTCCTCATCGTCGGCATGCTGTACGAGCGGCGCCACACGCGCCTCATCGCAGAGTACGGCGGGCTCGCGCGGCAGGTGCCGTTGATCGCGACCGCGTTCGTGATCGTCACGCTCTCGTCGGTCGGCCTCCCGGGCACGAACGGCTTCGTGGGCGAGTTCCTCATCCTCTCGGGCAGCTGGCTCTCGCGGCTGCAGTCGGCGTCGCTCTTCGCGACGCTCGGCGCGCTCGGCGTCATCCTCGGCGCGGTCTACATGCTGATCCTGGTCGAGCGGGTGTTCTTCGGGCCGATGCGCAACCCGGCCAACCGGGGGCTCCCGGATCTCTCCGTGCGCGAGGGCTTCGTGCTCGCCCCGATGATCGCGCTCATCGTGGTGATGGGGATCCTGCCGGGGCCGTTCCTCGCGCCGGCGAAGCCGGCGGTCGATCGGCTCATCGCGCGCTTCCAGCAGGTCGAGCAGCGGCTGGGCACCGGGCCGCAGGTCGGCACCATCGCGCCGGCGGTGTCCGTCCGCGCCGGAGCCGCGGCCCCCGCCCCCACGCTCCCGATCGTCCTCCCCACCGGTGGGGCTCACTGACATGAACGGCTTCCCGACGAACGACTTCCTGGCGCTCCTGCCGATCGCGATCCTCACGGTCGGGGCGCTCGCGGTGCTCCTCAGCGAGGTGTTCCTCGTCTCGGGGCGGCGCGGGTACCAGGCCGGCATCACGGTCGTGTTCGCCGCGGCCGCCGGCGCGGCGGCGGTGCTGCGCCCCGTCTCGGGCTACGTCTTCGGCCGGCAGGCGGTGGCGGACGACTTCTCGGCCTTCGTGACCGTGGTCGTCTGCGGAGGGCTCGCCCTCTCCGCCCTGATCGGCGCGGGCTGGCTGCGCGCCCGCAACGCGGAGCGCGGCGAGTTCTACGCGCTCGCCCTGTTCGGCTCCGCCGGCATGGCGCTGCTCGGGATGGCGACCGACCTCCTCGTGGCGTTCATCGCCATCGAGGTCATGAGCCTCGCGACCTACTCGCTCGCCGCCTACCTCCGCCGCGGCAAGCGCCCGTCGGAGGCGGCGTTCAAGTACCTCGTGCTGGGCGCCATCTCCTCGGCGCTGCTGCTCTACGGCACGGCGCTGCTCTACGGGGCGAGCGGCTCGACGCTGTTCGCCGAGCTCGCGAAGGGGCGGGGCTCCTCGCTCTACCTCGCCGGGCTCGCCCTCGTCGCCTCCGGCATCGCCTTCAAGATCGCGGCGGTCCCGTTCCACGCCTGGACGCCGGACGTGTACGAGGGCGCGCCGACGCCCGTGACCGCGTTCATGGCGGCCGGCGTGAAGACCGCCGCGTTCGCCTTCCTCGTCCGCATCTTCCTCTCCGCCGAGGCGGGCACCGTCGCGCAGGCGAGCGCGTTCTCCGGCATCCTCGCCGGCCTCGCCGTGCTGACCATGATCTTCGGGAACCTGCTCGCCGTGCCGCAGCGCTCGGTGAAGCGGATGCTCGCGTACTCCTCGGTGGCGCACGCCGGGTACCTGCTCGTCGGCGTGCTGTCCGCCTCGGTGGCGGGCGCGCGCGAGAAGGCGCTCGCGGGGCTGCTCTTCTACCTCGCCGCGTACGCGGCGACGGCCATCGGCGCGTTCGCGGTGGTGGGGGCGCTCGAGCGGCGGTCGCGGCTCGACGACGAGCCGGCGGAGGCCTGGGACCTCGAGCGCTTCGCGGGCCTCGCGCGGCGGCGCCCGGCGCTCGCCTTCGCGATGGCGGTGTTCCTGCTCTCGCTGGCGGGCGTGCCGCCCACCGCCGGCTTCGTCGGGAAGCTCTACATCTTCCAGGCGGCGGTCGGCGCGGAGCTCTACGGCCTCGCGATCCTGGGCGTCGTGACGAGCGCGATGGGCGTCTACTACTACCTGCGCGTCGTGGTCTACATGTACATGCGGCCGGCGGTGGGGGAGAGCGAGACGCTCTCGTCTCCCGCGATGTCCTTCGCGCTGGCGGCCGCGGTGGCGGTGGTCGTGCTGCTCGGCATCGTCGCGGATCCGGTCGTGCGGCTCGCGCAGGCGGCCGGCGCGATCCTCCTGTAGGCCGCGCATCGACGGCGTGTTCGCGCCCGTCGCGCCGCGCACCGCGCGGTACGGCGGGCGCGCCTGCGTTCGCGTCCGGGATCAGGAAGCCGGCAGGTGCGCCAGCGCGTCGGCGGCGAAGGGCTTGGCGAGCGGCTGCGCGAGCGGGTGGCGACGGGCGGCGTGGGCGAGCAGGTCCTCGTGGGGTCCGGTCACGACCGTGCGCGCGCCGGCGGCGCCCGCCGCCTCCAGCACCTCGTCGGCGCCGAGCAGGTGCGCGTCCACGACGCAGCAGTCGAGCGGACCGTGGCCGATCCGGGCGAGCGCCTCGTCCGCGCTCGCCACCACCACCGCGGTGTGCCCGTCCAGCCTGAGCGCGATGGCGATTGCCTCGCGAAAGTTGCGGTCAGCGTCGACGATGAGGAACGAGGCCATGCGCGCCGCGAGAAAAAGAAAAGAGAAGTGCAAAGCGCAGCTGAAGTGGCGGGGGGGGACCTCCTTCAACCAGGCTGCTTTGCACTTCTCTTCCCTCACGCATAGCAACTTCAGTGCCATTTGGGGGCCGGCCCCACCACGCGAAGCGTCCTGAGCGATCTCGCCCGCTTCGCGGATCGCTCCTGCCTGCGCGGAGGCGCCGCACACACGGACGTCGAGCGCCGCATTGCACGGGTGAAAGACCCCATTGCAGCGCTGAAAAACGGGCCGGGGTTCAGGGCTGCGTCGGCGCCCCGCGCGCCTCGATGGCGAGTCGCTTCATCTTCCGCCACAGCGTCGTGGCGGAGACGCCGAGCTCGCGCGCGACGCGGCCGAGATCGCCCTCGCAGCGAGCCAGGGCCGCCTCGATCGCGCACCGCTCCGCCTCCTCCACCGCCTCGGCGAGGGTACGGGCCTCCTCCGCCGGCGCGGCGGGGAGCCCGCGCGCGTGCTCGAGCTGGACGTCGCCCTCGCGGATCTCCCGCCCGGGCGAGAGCGCCGCCGCCTGCTCGATGGCGTTCTCGAGCTCGCGGACGTTGCCGGGCCAGTCGTGCTCGACGAGGCGCGCGAGGGCCTCGGGGGCGAGGGTCTTCCCCTCGGCGGTGCGGCGGTTGTATCGCTGGAGGAAGTGCGCGGCGAGCAGGGGAACGTCCTCGCGGCGCTCCCGGAGCGGCGGGATCCGGACCGGCACCACCGCGAGGCGGTAGTAGAGATCCTCGCGGAAGCGGCGCTCGGCGATGGCGCGGCGGAGATCCTGGTTCGTCGCCGCGATCACGCGGACGTCCACCTGGACGGGCGTCGACTCGCCCACGCGGCGGATCTCTCCCTCCTGCAGGGCGCGCAGGAGCTTCGCCTGGAAGCCGGGCGCGGTCTCGCCGATCTCGTCGATGAAGAGCGTGCCGCCGTTCGCCTCCTCGAACATCCCTCGCCGGGCGCGGACGGCGCCGGTGAAGGCGCCCTTCGCGTGCCCGAAGAGCTCCGACTCGAGGAGCGTCTCGGTGATGGCGGCGCAGTTCACCGGCACGAACGGCTTGTCGCCGCGGCGGCTCGCCACGTGGATGGCCCGCGCGACGAGCTCCTTGCCCGTGCCGGACTCTCCGCTGACGAGGACGGTGGCGTCGGTGGGGGCGATGCGCACGACACGATCGAGCACGTCGCGCATGGCCGAGGAGCGGCCGACGATGTGCTCGAGGCCGTACCGCTTGCGGAACTCGCCGGCGAGGAGGCTCACCTCGCCGAGCAGGCGGCGCTTCTCGAGCGCCTTCGAGACGCGCAGGAGGAGCTCGTCCTCCTTGAAGGGCTTCGCGAGGAAGTCGTACGCGCCCTGCCGGATCGCGTCGACCGCGGACTCGATGGTCCCGTAGGCGGTCATGACGATGACCTGCGTCTCGGGAGCGAGCCGCTGCGCCGCGCGCAGCACCTCCATGCCGTCGACGCTGGGCATGCGCAGGTCCGTCAGGACGACGTCGAAGGTCTCCTGCTGGATGCGCTGGACCGCCGCCGCGCCGTCCTCCGCCTCCTCGACGGTGTGCCCCCCCTGGCGCAGCACGATCGCCGTGGTGGCGCGCATGTTCTTCTGGTCGTCGACCACCAGGATCTTGCCGGCCACGAGCGCGCCGCCGCGCGGCTCCAGGCGCGGTTCGTCCGGGGCGGGCATGCCGGGGGGGATCTCAGCCAAGGCGGGGCTCCTTTTCGGCGGACGCGGGGTCGCGCAGCGGCAGGCGGATGCGGAACAGCGTGCCGGCCCCCGGACGGCTGTGTACCACCAGCTCGCCGCCGTGTCCGTCCACGATCCGCTTCACGACGGCGAGCCCGAGCCCGGTGCCGCTGGCCTTCGTCGTGAAGAACGGCTCGAAGATGCGGTGCTTCACCTCGTCCGGGATGCCCGGGCCGGTGTCCTCGACGTCGAGCGCGGCCGTGCCGTCCTCGCGGCGGACGCGCACGGTGAGCCGGCCGCCGCGCGGCATCGCCTGGATGGCGTTCACCGCCACGTTGATCACCGCCTGCCGCACCAGCCGCGCGTCGATGGGCACGGCCGGCAGCTCCGGGTCCACGTCCCGGCTCACCTCCACCCCCTGCGGGTTCTGCGCGAGCGCGGTGTGGATGGCCTCCTCGACGACGCGCTCCAGCCGCTCGGGCCGGAGCTGCGGGTCGGAGGGGCGGGCGAAGTCGAGCAGGTCGCCGACGATCCGGTTCAGCCGGTCCGCCTCCTCGCCCACGATGTCGAGGAGCAGCTTCGCGTCGCCGGCGGGGCGGAGCAGGCGCCGCAGCGAGCCCAGCGAGTTGAAGATGACGCCGAGGGGGTTGCGCACCTCGTGGGCGACGACCGCGGAGAGCTCGCCGAGCGCCGCGAGCCGCTCCTGCTGGATGAGCTGGCGCTGCGCGCGCCCGAGCTCGGCGTAGCTCCCGCGCAGGTCCTCGTACAGGCGGGCGTTGTCGGCGGCGACGGCGAGCTGGTTCGAGATGGCCGCCGCCCGCTGGATCTCGGCGGACGTGAAGCGCCGCTCCCCGCGCGTGTCGAGGACGACGGCGACGCCGATGGCGCGCTCGCGCACGAGGAGCGGCAGGACGACCGCCGCGCGCGCCCCCGTGAGCGCCCGGGCCTCCGCCGAGATGCGAGCGTCCTCGTCGACGTTCTCGAGCGCGAGCGGCTCGCGCCGCTCGAGGACCCGCGCCACGAGCGCCGTCGCGCCCGCCGAGAGGCGCTTCCCGAGCAGGGGGCGGATGGGGCCGGCCACGGCGCGGACGTCGAGGTCTGCCCCCTCGCTCGTGCCCAGCGCCAGGAACGCCGCGGGACACTCGACGATGCGCGCGAGGTTCTTCACGCCCTCGCCGAGCACCTGCTCGATGTCGAGGGTCGCGAGCGAGCGTCCCACGTCGTGCAGGAGGGCGAGCTCCTCGGCGCGGCGGCGCGTCTCCGAGTAGAGGCGGGCGTTGTCCACCGCGACGGCGAGCTGGCTCGCGATGGCCATGGCGCGCGAGAGCTCTCCGGGGGTGAAGGTGCGCTCCGCGTCCGCCCCGGCCACGAGCGCCACCCCGACCGGCTGGTCGCGGACGTGGAGCGGCACGGCGAGGACGGGCGGCCCGTCCGCCGCGCCCGCGTCCGCGGGCCCGGTGAGGGGCGCGCGCGCCTCGAGCGCGGCGCGCGCGAGCGACGGCTCGGCCAGCGACAGCCGCTCCGCTCCGATCAGGGCGCCCCGTGAGGCCGCGCGGCGCAGCGCCTGACCGCGCCCGTCGCCGAGGAGGATCGCGCACGCGGGGCTCTCGAGCGTGCGCATCAGCTGCTCGGCGCCCGCGCCCAGCACCTCCTCGAGCTCGAGGGAGGAGGACACCACCCGGGCGACGTCGATCACCGCCGAGAGCTCGGCGAGCCGATTCCGCGCGGCCTGGTACAGGCGCGCGTTCTCGATGGCCACCGCGAGCTGGTTCCCGACCGCGGCCACGCGCTGCACCTCGGCCTCCGTGAAGTGGCGAAGCCGGCGGGACTCGTCGAGGAGGAGGACTCCGAGCGGCTCCCCCCGCAGCAGGATCGGCGCCGCGAGCAGCGAGCGCGGCGCGAGCCGCTGCCTGAACAGCGCGTTGATCTGCGGGTCCGCGGCGACGTCGTCGACCACGATGGCGCGCCGCTCGCGGATCACGCGGAGCGAGATCCCGCCGGAGCGCATGGCGCCCCGGGAGGCGGCGACCTCCTCGGGGGTGAGGCCGGTCCCGGTCGCGAGCTGCAGCGCGTTCGCGACCGGATCGTAGAGCAGCACCGCCCCGCGCGTCGCGCCCACCAGCCGGCGCGCCGCCTCGACGCCCTCGCGCAGCACCTGCTCGAGATCCAGCGAGGCCGCCACCGTGCGGCCCATCTCGTTCAGCAGGGAGAGCTCCTCGACGCGCGCGCGCGTCTCGGCGTAGAGCTCCGCGTTCTCGAGCCCGACCGCCAGCTCGCCCGCGAGCGCGTTCGCGAGGGCGAGCTCGGGATCGCCGAAGGTCCGGCCGGCGTCGTCGGCCACGTACAGGACGCCGCGCGTCGCCGCGCGCGAGGACAGCGGCACGGCCAGCAGCGCGAGCGGCGGCATCGCGGGGGCCGCGCCGAACGTCGTCCGCGGGTCGGTCTTCGTGTCGGGGGTCCACGCCGGGGCGCGGCGCCGGAACGCCTCGGCCGCGAGGGCGTCCTCGTCGAGCGAGACGCGGAGCTGGCTGGCGTCCATCGGCGTGCCGAAGGCCGCCACGCCGCGGAGGGATCTGCCGTCGGGCTCGACCAGCAGCACCGCGGCCGCCCGCGCCGAGAGCGCCCGCGCGGTCTCGCGGCAGCCGTCCTCCAGCAGCGCGCGAACGTCCCCGGGCGCGTTCCCGAAGATGCGCAGGGCGAGCGCGTGGACCGCCTCGAGGTCGGAGAGGCGGCGCCGGACGTCGGAGAAGAGGCGGGCGTTCTCCACCGCCACCCCGAGCTGGACGCCGATGGCCGAGAGGAGGCCCACGTCGCCGGGCTCGAGGTCGCGCCCGCCCGCCGGCCGCCCCAGCACCAGCGCGCCGAGCGCGTGGGTCTTCGCGAGGAGCGGCACCGCGACGAGCGGGCCGTCGCCGCGGACGGCGCGGAACGCGTCCCACGCCGCGCCGCGCGCGGCCGCGTCGCGGCCGTCCACCGGCGCGAGCCGCGTCACCGCGAGCCCGGGCGCCCCCTCGCCCACCTGGAGCTGGGAGACGGCGCGGGCCGCGTCCGGGGCGAGGCCCACGCCCGAGACGAGCAGGAGCCTGTCGCCGTCCCGCAGGAAGGCGGCGCCGCCCGCGTCGAGGGTGTCGCACACCCGGCGGAGGGCGGCGTCGAGCAGCAGGACCGGGTCGAGCTGCGCCGAGGCGAGCGCGAGGTCGTTGAGGAGCGTCAGCTCGCCCACGCGGCGGCGGAGGTCGGCGAGCAGCCCGTGCGACTCGATGGCGCCGCCGAAGTGGGCGGCCCCGGCGGCGAGGACGTCGAGGCGCGCGCGCGCCCGCTCCGCTCCGTCCCGGTAGCCCGCGACCATGACGCCCACCACGCGGGAGCGGGCGACGAGCGGCACCCAGGCGCTCGCGGCGAACCCGGCGCTCGCCGCGAGCCTGGCGCCGGGCCCCTCGCCGCCGCCCTCCACCACGCGCGCGGCGCGATCGCGCACCACGTCGCCGATCGGCGACGCGAGGGAGAGGCGAGGCTGCCCGGGCGGCGGGGCGTCCACGCCGTCGTGGAACCGGCAGACGAGCTCGCCGGCGCGGTCGTCCAGCACGTAGACGCACAGCCCGTCGCAGCCGCTCGCGGCGCGGACCAGATCGGCGGCGCGCGCGAAGAAGCTCGGGAGGTCCGGGGCGTCTCCGGCGATCGCGCCGAGGCGGCTCAGCGCGGCGAGCTCGGCGTTCCGGCGCGACAGGTCCGCGATGATTCGCGACGCGTCGAGCGCGGCGGCCACCTGCGCCCCGAAGAGGCGCACGGCGGCGAGGTCCCCGCGGTCGAGCCAGTCGCCGACGATCACGAGGTAGTGGCGGATCGCGGCGCGCTCGTCGAGCCGCACGGCGATGGCGCGCGACAGCCCGAGCGCGACGGCGGTGGCGCGCGCCTCCTCCGCCCGGACCTCGCCCACGAACGCGGCGACGTCCGCGCCCCAGTCGTCGGAGTACGCCGCGCCCTCCTCCCAGACGGTGCGCGAGAACGGGCTCCACCGGCCCGGCCGGCCGACCAGGGGGCCCGCCCGCTCCTCGAAGGCCGTGGCCACATCCGGCGCCGGCGACGCCCACTCGATGCGAACCCCGTCCCCGTCCGGCCGCATGAGGAGCGCGGTGAGCCCGATCCCGCGCAGGCCGTCGCGGACGCGCTCGAAGACGGCCGCCTCGCTGCGCTCCCGCTGGATCGCGGCGCCCAGCGCCGCGAGCGCCTCGAGGCGCGGGCGGCGGTCGGCCCGGGCGGAGACGTCCCGCAGGCGCACCACCACGTCGGGCCCGTCCACGTCCACGCGCAGCTCGACCGCGCGCCGCTCGCCCGAGGGGAGGGCGAGGGCCACCTCGTACTCGGCGGGGGTGGGCTCGCCGCGGAGCCGCCGGGCGTACCGCTCCGCCGTGCGCGGGCGATCCTCGGGCGCGATGAGCGCGAACGGATCGGTGCCGACGAGCGCCTCCGGCGCGGACTCGGCGAGCGCCGCCACGAGCGGGCTCGCGTAGAGGATCCGGCCGTCGCGGACGACGAGGGTGCCGACGGCCTCGAGCGACGCCGCCTCCCTCATCCTCGCCCCTCGCCTCTCAGCACGCGCTTCTCGCCGACGCGCAGCGTCACCTTCTCGCGATCGAAGTACTCGGCGAGCGGGATGACGTGCTTGCGGGTGGCGCCCACGAGCTCCTTGAACTCCTGGGTGGTGATCTCGCGCCGCTCGCGCAGGAAGGCGACGAGCCGCTCCCGCAGCGCGGCCACGGCGGCGCCGTCGAACCAGAGCTCCGACGACGCGCGCACCACCCGCCCCTCGGCGAGCAGGAGCTTCAGCACCGCCTGGACGTCGGCGGGAGAGCCGCCGACGAGCGGGGGCAGCTCGGCGAGCCAGGCCGGCGTGAGGCCGCCCTTCGAGAGGGCCTGCGCGACCTTCTCCTTGAGGGCCCCGGCGTCGGCGCCGGACGCCGCCGCGTGCCCCTTGCGGCGCACGTGGTCGCCCTCGAGCACCAGCTCGCCCCTGTCGGCGAGCTGCGCGAGGAGCCGCTGGAACAGGCGCGGGTCGGTGACCGGCGGGAGGCGCCCGCGCAGCTCCTCGCGCCCGACGCCGGCCGCGAGCGGCCGCTCCGCGTGGAAGGCGTCCACCGCCGCGAGGAGCCGCTGGGCGAGCTCCTGCGCGACGGTCCCCGCCACGTAGGCGCGCCGCTCGCGGTCGAAGAGCAGCGCACCGCCCTTGGCGCCGAGCCGGTCCAGCGCCGTCTGCGCCGCCTTCGGCGAGAGCGCCGTCCGCCCGACGAGCCCCCCGAGCTCGAGCCCGGCGGGACCGGACATCTCGAGCACCGTGGCGACGCGCGCGTCGGGCTCCCCGCGCGCGAGGACCTCGAGCTGGCGCAGCCCCTCGGGGCGCCCCCGGCGGCGGCGCGGGGCGGCGACCGCGAGGACGCGGCCGCCGGCGAGCGTCTTGCCGCGGCCCTGGAGGACCGTGAAGCCGCGCAGGATGAAGCGCTGCCCCGGCAGCGCCGCGACGGGCTGGCCGAGCCGGAGCTGGGCGAACGCCGTCTCCCCGGGCCGGAGCTCGCCGCGGTCCACGAGCGCGACCGCCGCCGGGACCTGCGCGGTCCCGACGTGGAGCAGCAGCTTCGCGCGGTGCCTGAGCGGTCTCGGCGCGGCGGCGAGGAGCGTCACCTCCACGTCGAGCATCGACGACTGCGGCACCACGCCCGCGTGCACGAGGGCCTGTCCGCGCTGGATCGCGGCGGGCTCGACGCCGGGGAGGTTCACCGCGGTGCGCTGGCCGGCGAGCGCGCGCGCGGCGGGCTTGCCGTGGACCTGCACCGAGCGGACGCGCAGCGCGGGGGCGCCGGGCGCGGACGGCAGCAAGGCCGCCTCGTCCCCCTCGGCGATCTGGCCGGAGAGCAGCGTCCCAGTGACCACCGTCCCGAACCCCTTCATCGAGAAGGCGCGATCGATCGGCAGGAAGACCGGCCCGTCCGCGGGCCGCTCCTGCACCTCGGCCGCGAGCCGGCCGAGCCCAGCGCGGAGCTCGTCGAGCCCCTCGCCGGTGGCGGCGGAGACCGGGACGATCGCCGCGCCCTCGAGGAACGTGCCCCGCGTCACCTCGCGGACGTCCTGCTCGAGCAGCGGGAGCCAGTCTGTCCCCAGCTCGGGCAGGAGGTCCGACTTCGTCACCGCCACGAGCCCGCGCGGAACGCCGAGGAGCCGGCAGATGTCGAGGTGCTCGCGCGTCTGGGGCATGACGCCCTCGTCGGCGGCGATGACGAGCACGACGAGATCGATCCCGCCCGCGCCGGCGGCCATGGCGCGAACGAACCGCTCGTGACCGGGGACGTCCACCACGCCCGCCACGGTGCCGTCGGGCAGCGGGAGGTGCGCGAAGCCGAGCTCGATGGTGATCCCGCGGCGCTTCTCCTCCCGGAGCCGATCGGTGTCGATCCCGGTCAGCGCCCGGACGAGCGAGGTCTTGCCGTGATCGATGTGACCGGCAGTGCCGACGACGACGCGCTTCATGTGCACCCCGGTCGTGAGACCCGGACTCCTGGGATCAGACCCCCACCTCTCCGGGATCGACGCCGCCCGCCGGCCCTCCGTCGAGCTGGTAGTCCCAGCCGAAGAGGACGAGCTGGTCCGTCTCGATCGCGGAGAAGTCGGGCCGCGCGCCGTCCGGCCGGACGACGAGCACCGCGGTGCGCACCTCGCGTGCGCCCGCCTTGCGGGCGACGGCGCGCGCCTTGGCGAGGGTCGCGCCGCTCGAGGCGACGTCGTCGACGACGAGCACCTTCTTGCGGGAGAGGTCGGGCAGCTCCACCACCGGCTCCGGGAGCGGAGCGGCGTCGCGGCGGCGCTTCTCGATGCGGACCGGGTAGAAGTCCACGCCGAGGGCGGCGGCGAGCGCTCCCCCGACGAAGACGCCGCCCTTGGCGACGCCGACCACGACGTCCGGCCGGAAGCGGGCGGAGATCCGCTGGGCGAGGGTGCGCGCGACCTCGCCGAACGCGGCCCAGCCGATCTCGCGCACCTCCTTCTTGGGCGAGCGCCTCGCGCGCACCGGGGCGGCGAGGCGGTCCATGGCGAAGCCGTCCGCGACGCCCATGCCGAGCGGCTGCTCCGCGGGGCCGCGGGCCTGGGTCGCGCGCGCGGAGCTGCGGCGGCGGGAGGTCGCGGCCGCGCGGCCGCGAGCCTTCGCCGGGCGCCGGGCCGCGGCGGTCTTCCTCTTCTTCGAGGTCGGAATGACGATCCTCCGGGAGAGCGGGCGCTTCCGGCCCGACAGGGGAGGCGAATCTACCACAGCCACGCTCACCCGCTCGCCTCGCGCTCGGCGAGCCGGCGCGCGATCTCGCGGAGCGCCTCCTCGTCGACGACGTACCTGGACCTGCAGAACTCGCAGGTGATCACCGCCTGTCGCTCCGTCTCGAGCACCTCGAGCACGCCCTCGCGCCCCAGCGCCGAGACGGCCGTCCTCGCCCGCTCCTGGCTGCAGCCGCACCGGTAGGCGACCTCCACGTCGGCGAGCAGCTCGAACCCCGCGCCGCCCACCTCGGCGATCACCTCCTGGGCGGAGGCGCCGCGGGCGAGGGCCGCCGGCAGCGCGCCCGCGGCGAGCCGGGCGCGCGCGGCCTCGATGGCGCCGTCGTCGCCGTCGGGCAAGCGCTGGAGGAGGACGCCGGCCACCTCCCCGAGCGGCTCGCCGTCCAGCGGGACGACCGCGAGGTCGAGGGCGGTCGCGACCTGCTCGCTCGCCGCGAACCAGCGCCGGAGGTCCTCCGCGAGGTCCGCCGCGCGCAGCTCGACCGCGCTGCGGTAGTGCTGGCCGTCGCCGAGCTGGCGCAGGACGGACAGGAACCCGGCGCCCCCCAGCGCCGCGCGTGCACCGCGGGCGGGGTCGCCCGGGAAGTGCACGTCGGGGCGGCGGACGTAGCCCCGGACGTTGCCCTCGGTGTCGGCGTCCACGAACAGGCCCGCCAGCGGGCCGTCGCACTCGAGCTGCAGGTTGACGCGTCCTCGCTCCTTCTGGAGGGCGCCGAGCAGCGCGCCCGCGGCCAGCGCCTGGGCGAACAGGTGGGCGCTCGTCGGGTAGAGGCCGTGGAGGACGCGCGCCATGCGCGCGGTGTCACCCACGCGGACGAACACGGCCCGGAGCCCGCGCTCGGGGAACAGGCCGCGGCAGAGACGATCGGACATCCGGAGGATTCTGGCCGGATGTCCGGCCCGGCGCTACTGAACCCGTCGCGCGGGTCAGCGCGGGAGGATCGCGACGAGCGCGAGCCCGACCTGCGCCGCGGGCGGCTTCTCGCTGGCCGCCTCTCCGATGAGCTCGACGGCGGCCGTGCCCGCGATGGGCAGCCGCGTCTCCTGGCGCATGCACCCCACGTCGCCGCGGTACATCGGCGGCCCGCGGCGCTTCAGGTCGAACGAGCAGGTGCCGTAGCGGCCCTTGAGCTTCTTGCCGTCGACCGCCAGGCGGACGCGGGTGCCGTAGAAGAGCCCCTCGACCTCCGTGGTGCCGCCCTTCTGCTTGAACGTGAGGCTCACGTTCGGCCCGGTGAGCTTCGAGTCGTTCCCCACCAGGCTGACGTCGTTTCCGGCGATGTCCCCCGCCCAGCTGCCGTCCTCGCGGCGCGTCAGGTTCACGGCCGGTCCCACGATGCGGTACTGATCGAACGAGGCGCCGCTGCCCAGCCCGGAGGTGGCGTGGAAGCGGATCTCGCCCGTGGGCTCGAACGGCAGCTCCTCCTGGGCGGAGGCGTGCGACGAGGCGAAGGCGGCGATCAGCAGGGCGGCGGCGCGGGGACGCATGGGATCACCCATAGCAGAGCGCCCTCGCGCTACGCCACGCTGCGGATGGTCTCCCGAAGGGACAGCTGAGGGGCCCAGCCCGCCTCCCGGGCGAACCGGGATCCGTCCACGATGCAGAGGTACTGGACGTGATCGACCTCCTCCGGCGGGAAGCTCGTGAGCCGCGCCTCGAAGGCCCGGCGCAGCAGGGACCGGATGAGGAAGTGCGGCACCGGGACGGGGCGCCGCCCGAGCTCGCGCAGGATGGCCGAGAGCGGCAGCTGGCCCGGCCCGGTCACGTTGAAGATCCCGCGCAGGCCCGGCTTCAGCGCGAGCACGAGGGCGCGGCACACGTCCTCCTCGTGGATGATCTGCACCATCGGATCGAAGCCGAGGACCGTGAGCGGCCGCTCGAGGCGGAGGTAGTTCGAGGGCGCGTTCCGGACGGTGGGGCCGATGATGTTCACCGGGCGCAGCACCACCGTCTCGAGCTCGGGGTGCTTCCACATGAACGACTGCGCGTACATGTCGAGCTCGATGAGATCCCGCATCTCGCTGAACCGCTCCCCCGCCATGAGCGGCGTCTCCTCCGGGAGGAAGTTCGAGTTGTCGGGGCGCGGGCCGTAGACGTTCGCGGAGGAGAGCACGACGGCCTTCTTCACGCCGTGGCGCACGCAGAGATCGAGGATCTTGTGCGTGCCGAGGACGTTGAAGGAGTGGGCCTCGCTGCGGGGGTCCCGAGGGTCGTGCATGATGCCCATGTGGATGAGCGCCTCGGGGCGGTGGCGCCGGAAGACCTCCTCGACGCGCGCCTTGCGGAGGTCGAGCTGGTGGTGGGCGAGGTCCTTCGGCTTGCCCGCGAACGGCC
Organism: Anaeromyxobacter sp. Fw109-5; assembly: GCF_000017505.1. Lineage (NCBI taxonomy): Bacteria > Pseudomonadati > Myxococcota > Myxococcia > Myxococcales > Anaeromyxobacteraceae > Anaeromyxobacter > Anaeromyxobacter sp. Fw109-5. The sequence goes on along the minus strand of NC_009675.1, from coordinate 4,855,491 downwards.
GCCGGTCGAGCCCGATGACGCGCGTCTCGGTGTGGAGGAGCTTCGCGAGCGCGCGGCCGAGGTTGCCGGAGATCCCGGTCACGAGGACCTTCCGCGGCAGGTCCAGGGACGTGGAGGGATCGAGGTGGGGCGCCACGGCGGCTCCTACCAGAAGACGTGCTTGCGCTCGGCGAGGCCGCGCTCGAGCAGCGCGGCGACCGCGGCCTGGACCTCCTCCACCTTGCGCTCCAGCTCGGCGTCGTCCTCGTCGGGCGAGCCGGTGAACCGGAGCGGCTCGCCGAAGTGGAGGTGGTAACGCGCCGGGAGCGGGAAGGGGACGATCGTGGGCGTGATGGGGAAGGCGGGGAAGGCGAGCAGCCGCGCGAGCGGCTTGAGGTCGAGCAGCGCCGGGGCCTGCTCCTCGGCGCCGACCACGCCGACCGGAACGATGGGCGCTCCGGACTCGAGCGCGAGGCGCATGAAGCCCGGGCCGAACTTGCGCAGGCGGTAGCGCTCGCGGAACGGCTTGTTGAGGCCCCGCACGCCCTCCGGGAACACGAGGATCGCCTCGTCGGCGGCGAGCAGCCTGCGGCAGTTCTCGGGCGTGCCGACGATCTGCCCGCAGCGCGCCATGAACGTCGAGACGAACGGGAGGGTGGGCACCCACTTCTCGACGAGGGCGCGCACGACGCGGGGCGGGTCCTTCTCGAGGAGGAGCGCCATCTCGATCATCGCGGCGTCGAACGGCAGCTGACCCGAGTGGTTCGACACGAGGACCACGCGTCCCTCCGGCGGCACGCGCTCGATGCCGTGCAGCTGGACCCGGAAGTACTTGCGGTAGAGCCAGCTGAGCGGCGCCGCGGCCGCCACGGCGAAGTCGAGGTCGAGGCCGTAGGGGTCGACGCCGAACTCGTTGGCGGGGGCGGTGATCTTCTCGAGGCGGGCGCGCGTGCCGGGGCCGCCGAGGCGGTACGTCCACGTCTTGAGCCGCTCGCGCACGGCGTCCGACAACTCCGACATTCCCTCCGTTTATCACGGGCCTGCTTCCTTGAAGGCTCCTCGCGCCGGGTGCTACCTTCCGTGACCTGCGAGGGCTCCGTCGCCCGCACGCCGAGCACCCCCGCCAAACGCTGGGAAGGAAACGCGCCAATGAGGGTCGGCTGCCCGCACTGTCACGCCGCGTACAACATCGACGACCGCCGCATCCCGGCGACGGGCCTGAACGTGCGCTGCCCGAAGTGCCGGGAGACCTTTCCCGTGCGTCCCGCCGACCCCGCCGGGCAGGGCGCTCCCGTCCCGCTCCCAACCGGCACCGGCCAGGCGTCCGGCGCCGTTCCGCTCGCGCCCCCCTCCAGCGCGAGCGAAGGTCGCCCCGGCGCCGCGCCGGGCGTTCCGCTCCCGCCGCCCGCGGCGCCGGCCTCTGGCGGCGTCCCGCTGCCGGCCCCCCGCGCCGCTCCCGCCGTGGCCCCGGACCTCGTCACCTCGGCCGGCATCCCGCTGCCGCCGCCCATCCCCGCAGGCAACGCATCCACCGACCCGTTCGCGGCCCCGCCCGGCGCGGATCCGTTCGGGATGGACGTGCCGGACGCGACCGCCGACGCCGTCGAGGCCGCGCCCGAGGGCGAGGCCCTCGGGTTCGGCGAGGTCGACCTCGGCGGGGGCGCGCCCGCGGCGCGCGCAGCTCCCTCGCTGGACGACACGGATCCGTTCGCGCCCGCGCCGGGAGCGACGTCCTGGCCTCCTTCGAGCGCCGCGCCGGCGGCGCAGCCGTTCGCCGCGGCGAGCGGCGCCGATCCCTTCGCGAAGCCCGAGGACCCGGCGAGCGCGCCGCGGCGCGAGCCACCCGCCGCGGGCGAACCCCTCGAGACGCTCTACGGCGAGGGGGCCGAGGCTCCGCCGGCGGACGAGGTGCGCTACCAGGTGCGGCTACGGTCGGGGAAGATCGTCGGGCCGCTCGGCGTGCCGCAGGTCATGGGGCTGCGCGTGCGCGGCGAGCTCACCGGCGACGAGGAGGTCTGCCGCGAGGGCGAGGACGACTGGTCGCCCATGAGCGAGGTCGATGCGCTCGCCGGTGCCGCCGCGGCGCCGGCGAGGCAGGGCGGCCGGGTCGCGAAGCTCGGCCGCGGCGCCGGCCGGCCCCGCGCCTCCGGGGTGGCGGTGGCCGGAGCCGCGCTCGCGATCGTGCTCGCGGTGGGCGTCGGCGCCGGCTTCACGCCCCACGGCTACTTCTTCACCGCCGCGCTGCGCGGCAAGGACGGGGCGCGCACGGCGGCGCTCGTCGCCCAGGCGCGCGCGGCGCTCGCGAAGGGCGACTACCCGTCGGAGCGCACCGCGCTCGATCTCGCGGCCCGGGCGGTGGCGGCGGATCCGGACGCGCGCGACGCGGCGGCGCTGCACGCGATGGTGGTGGCGGCGCTCGAGCTGCGGCACGGCGCGCCGCCGGCGGCGCTGGAGCAGGCGCGCCGGGCCGCGGACCGGCTCGCCGGCGGCGACGCTCCCGACGCGCCGGCGCTCGCCGCGCGGCTCGCGCTGAGCGTGGCCGGGGGCGGCGGCGCCACCGCGCCGCAGGAGGCCGCGCTCGAGCGCTCGGGCGGAGCGGCGGCGAGGGACCCGGAGGTGGTCGCGCTGCTGGCGCGCGCGGCGCTGCTGAGGGGCGACGCCGCGGCCGCCGCGGCGCGCTTCGAGGCGCTCGCGGCGCTCGAGCCCCAGGGGGCGCGCGCCCTGCACGGCAAGGCGCTCGCCGCGCTCGCCCGCGGCGACGCACCGGCGGCGAAGGCCGCCTTCGAGGCCGCGCTCGCCCGGGACGGAGGTCACCTGCCGTCGCGGCTCGGGCTCGCGACCCTCTCCCAGGCCGCCGGCGACCCGGCGGGAACGGAGCGCCACCTCGCGCCGCTCCTCGCCAAGGACGCGGAGGCGAAGCTCGCGCCGGGCGAGCGGGCGCGCGCGCTCGCGCTGCGCGCGGAGCTCCTCGCGCGGAGCGCGGCGGGCGCCGCCGAGGCCGTTCGGACCTGGGAGGCGGCGACGGCGATCGATCCGCGGGCGACCGAGATCCGCGTCGCGCTCGCGCGGCACCGGCTCGCCCACGGCGACGCCGGCGGGGCGGTCGCCGCGACCGAGCCCGTCGCCGCGTCCGCCGCGAAGGACGCGGCGCTCGCGGCGGTGCGTGTGCGCGCCCTCGCGGGCGCCGGGCGGGCGCTCGACGCCCTCTCCCTGGCGGACGTGGCGCTCGCCAGCGCGCCGGCGGACGCGAACCTGTCGCTCGCGAAGGCGGCCGCGCTCGCCGGGGCGGGCCGCATCGAGGACGCGGCGGAGCTCTACCGGGCGGTGGCGGCGAGGAGCCCCGAGGCGTGGGAGCCGCGGCTCGCGCTCGGCCGGATCGCGCTCACGCGCCGGCAGCTGGACGCGGCGGCCGTGGAGCTCGAGGCGGCGGTCGAGCGCGCGCCCCGCGTCGCCGCCGTGCACGTGGGGGTGGGCGATCTCCGGCTCGCCCAGGGGAACGCCGCGGGCGCCGAGGCGGCCTTCCGCCAGGCGCTCGCGGTCGAGCCCGAGAGCGCGGCCGCCGAGACCGGCCTCGCCCGGATCGCCCTCGCCCGCGGGGACGCGGCGGCCGCGCGGGCGCGGCTCGATCGCGCCCTCGCCCTCGATCCCCGGGACGCGGAGGGGCACGTCGCCTTCGGGACCCTGCTCTGGTCGGCCGGCGATCTGGCGGGGGCGGAGAAGTCGCTGCAGACCGCGGTCGAGCTCCAGCCGCGCAACGCCACCGCGCTCATGCGGCTCGGCGCCGTGAAGCTCGAGCGTGGCGACGTGGACGGCGCCGTGCAGCGGCTCACGGCGGCGGCCGGCGAGGCGCCCCAGCTGGCGGAGGCGCAGCAGTGGCTCGGGCGCGCGCTGCTGGCCAGGGGAGAGACCCCGTCCGCGGTGGCGAAGCTCCGCCGGGCGGTCGAGCTCGACGGCTCGAACGTCGACCACCACCTGCACCTCGGCGCGGCGCTCGAGCGGGCGAACGCGCTCGACGAGGCGCTCGCGGCCTACCGCGCCGCCGCCAAGGCCGACCCGCGCCGCGCCGACGCGCACGAGCGGCTCGCGCTCCTCTTCGCCGCGAACGGCCGCTGCGACGCGGCGATCCCCGCGTACGAGAAGGCGGTCGCCGCCGCCCCGCGGCTGGCGCGGCTGCAGATCGCGCTCGGCGACTGCCAGCTCCGCGTGGGGAAGGCGGAGGACGCGGCGAAGGTGTTCCGCGCCGTGCTGCGCGCCGACGCGAAGGCCGTGCCGGTGCTCTACCGCCTGGGGCGCGCGCTGCACGAGTCGGAGGGCGAGCGCGCGGCGCTGCCGTGGTACGAGCGCGCCGCCCGCGAGGACAAGGGCAACCCGATGCCGCACTACTACCTCGGCTACCTCTACAAGGAGCGGGGCGAGCGCCGCCGCGCGGTCGAGGCGTTCAAGGCCTTCCTCGCCCTGAGGCCCGACGCGGACGAGCGGAAGGACATCGAGGGGGAGATCGAGGATCTGGGCGGGGCGCTGTAGGTGAGACGCGCTCCCGGGACGCTTGACCGGCGCGACCTTCTGCCCTAGAGACAGTCCGGAATGCGGAATACCTCCGACGCCGGGCTGCGCCGCGAGGCGCGGGCGCTGCGCGGGCGCGTCATCGCGCTGGCGCGCCACCGCTCGCTGCGCGACCCGGTGGCGGCGAGCTGCGCCGACCTCGAGCTCACCCCGCCGCAGATCCACGCGCTGCTCTGGCTCGGTCACGACGGGCCGCTGACGATGGGCGAGCTCGCCCGGCGCGTGGCGGTGACCGAGAAGACCGTCACCGGGATCGTCGACAGGCTCGAGCGCGACGGGCACCTGAAGCGGGAGCGCGACGCGGAGGATCGGCGGCTCGTGCGCGCGCGGCTCACCTCGGGCGGCGAGCAGCTCTTCCGGCGCATCGACGCCGACATCGAGGACAGGATCACCGCGCTCCTCGGCGCCCTCGACCTCGACGATCGCAGGGCGCTGACGCGCATCCTCGACAAGCTCGTCGCCCGCCTCGCCGCGCCGGAGGAGGGCGGCCGGAGGTGACGGGCGTCGCGCGAAGCTCCGCGCCGCACGCCGCGGCGCGGCCCGCTCGTCATCGCGCGCGACCCGCCGGCTCGCCCGTCCCCTTGCAGGGAGCGGCGGAAGCGGGCGGATACGCGGTAGCAACACGCAGCCACGCCACCCGGCTGGAGGAGCCATGAACGCAGTGACCGCAGTGACCATGCTCGTGCTCGCGGCGGCGCAGGCGCAGGAGCCTGCCCCGAGCGCCGCGCCCGCGCCGCAGCCCGAGCAGGCGGCCCCGCCGGCGGCGCAGGAGGGCGGACCCCAGCGGCCCAGCCTCGACGCGCAGCCCGCGCCGCAGCCCGCGCCCGCCGGAGAGATCATCACGCTCCAGCAGGCGCTCGGGATCGCCGCCTCGCGCAACCTCGACCTGAAGGCGCTCGACGCGCGGCTCCGCCAGGCGGACGAGGCGTCGGCGCAGGCGTGGGCCGGGTTCCTGCCGCAGCTCACGGCGAGCGGCCGGTACACGCGGAACGAGCGCGAGAGCTCGATCCCGGAGGGCGCCTTCGATCCGGGAGTCCCCGGCGTGCGGCCGCCCAGCCCGAAGATCACCATCGTCCCCAAGGACCAGCTCACCGGCCAGCTGGAGGCGACCCAGGTCCTGTTCTCGCCCGCCCTGTGGTTCGGCATCCGCGCCGCGCACAAGGGCGAGGCCGTGGCGAGGCACAGCATCGAGAACGCCCGCCGCGATCTGCTCTTCGGCGTGGCGCAGGCGTACTACGGCGTGGCGGCGCTGAAGCAGTCGGTGGAGGTCACCGAGCGGCTCCTCGAGATCGCGCGCCGGCAGGAGAGCGACGCCCGCGTGCGCTACCAGGCGGGCACCATCGCCAAGGTCGGCTACCTGCGCGCGGAGATCGACCGCGCGCGCGCCGAGCAGGATCTCCGCCGCTCGCGCAACTCCTACGAGTCCGCCCGCATCGCGCTCGCCACGCTCCTCGATCGTCCGGTCGACTTCGAGGTGACGGACCCGCCCGAGCCGGACCTGCCGCCGGACCTCGCGCAGCTCGAGGAGGCCGCCCTGCGCCACCGGAACGACGTCCAGGCGGCGCGCCGCAACGTCGAGCTGCAGCGCGCGAGCCGCAACGCCAGCTGGGGGCGCTACTTCCCGGACGTCGCCGCGTTCGGGCTGTATCAGGGTCAAAACGCCGCCGGGTTCAGCGGCCAGGAGACGGCGTGGGCCGCCGGCGTCGGGCTCTCCTGGACCCTCCTCGACGGCGGGCTGCGCGAGTCCCAGCTCCGCGAGGGCAACGCCAAGGTCGCCGAGGCGGAGGCCAGCGCGGCGAGCACGGAGGCGCTCGCGCGAAGGGAGGTGCGCCAGGCGATCCTCGACCTCGAGAGCGCGCGCGCCAACGCCGCGAAGGCCAGGGAGCAGCGCGACCTGGCCGCCGAGAACCAGCGCCTCGTCGACGTCTCCTACCGCGCGGGGGCCGCCACCGCGGTGGAGCAGGCGGACGCCACCGCCGAGCTCCGCAACTCCGAGATCGCCGTCACGACCGAGTCGCTGTCCGCGCAGCTCGCGGCGGTGAGGCTCCTCCAGGTGGCGGGCGAGTTCGATCCGTTCCGCCGGCTGGAGGCGGTGCGGCAGCCGGCGCAGTCGCCGGAGGCAGCCGTGCCCGCGCCGCAGCGCTGAACCGGGCCGGGCGCAGGGGGCGCGCCGCGCGAGCGGCGCGTCACCGTCCTTCTGCGGCGGGGCCGGCGGCGACCGCGACCACGCGGTTCCGCCCGGCCTGCTTCGCGAGGTAGAGCGCGCGGTCGGCCGTCTCGAGGAGCTCCCGATCGCTCCGGCCGGGGACGTACTCGGCGAGGCCGATGGAGACGGTCACGCCGATCGACACGGTGAGCCCGAGGTCGTGCCCGTGCCAGGCGCACCGGCTCCGCTCGACGGCGCGGCGGATGCGCTCCGCGAGCGCGCGCGCCCCCTGGAGCCCGGTCTCGCGGGCGATGACGATGAACTCCTCGCCGCCGTAGCGCGCGAGCACGTCCTCCTTGCGGATCGCGCCCCGGAGCACGAACGCCACCATCTTGAGCGCCTCGTCGCCGGCCAGGTGGCCGTGGCGATCGTTCACCGCCTTGAAGAAGTCCACGTCGACGAGCAGCAGCGAGAGCTCGCGCCCGTGGCGCTGGGCCGCGGCGAGCTCGGAGGCGAGCCGCTCCTCGAGGTGCCGGCGGTTGAACAGGCCGGTGAGCGGGTCCTGGAGCGCGCCCTCGGCGATCTTCATCTGCCAGCGCGCCTCGAGCTCGTCCGCCCACACGAACTTCATGGTGGTGGCGCCGCCGATCTGGATGCGCGCGCCGTCGGAGAGCCGCTCCTCGGCGATGCGGCGGCCGTCCACCCAGGTGCCGTTCGCGCTGTCGAGGTCGCGCAGCAGCACGACGCCCGAGCCCTCGATCCGGATGGCGGCGTGGCGGCGCGAGACCGCCTCGTCCACGATGCGCAGATCCGCGTCCTCGCGCCGGCCGACGACGATGTCCCGCCCCGGGGAGAGCGGGAAGACGTCGCCGAACTGCGGCCCGGAGAGCACGAGCAGGAAGCCGTGCCGCTCCGCCGCCGCCGCGATGCTCGGCAGCGCGGTGTAGGTGCGCTCCTTCTCGTCGGGCCTCGCCGCCATGGTCCGCCCCCCGGGCCGGATTCTACTCCGAGGCGACCCCACGGCGGCGCGCCTCGGCGTCCCGCGCGCACCCGACGTGCGCGGAGACGGCCCGCCGCCCCGATTGACTTTCGCCGCGCGGAGGGATCGGCGCTAGACGCAGGGGGTGATCCGCTTCGGGCCGGCGGGGTGGGAGTACGACGACTGGGCCGGGATCGTCTACCCGAAGCCGGAGCCGCGCGGGTTCGACCGGCTCCGGTTCCTGGCCGGCTACTTCGGGACCGTGGAGGTCAACGCCTCCTTCTACCGCCCGTTCCCCGCCGCGGTGGCGGCGCGCTGGCTCGAGCGCGTCTCCGACGTGCCGCAGTTCCGCTTCGGCGCCAAGGTCTGGCGCCGGTTCACGCACGAGCGCGAGGCGTACGGGGCGGAGGAGGTCGAGCAGGGGCGGGCCGCGCTCGACGCCCTGCACGGCGCGGGGAAGCTGGGCGCGGCGCTGCTCCAGTTCCCCTGGTCGTTCAAGCGCACCGGCCCCAACGAGGAGTGGCTGCGGGGACTCTTCCGGGCGTTCGCCGGCCTGCCGCTCGTGCTCGAGGTGCGCCACGATTCGTGGGGGGCGCGGGAGGTCCTCGAGGAGCTCACCGAGGCGCGGGTCGGCTTCGTCAACGTCGACCAGCCGCTCTTCCACCACTCGCTCCGCCCCGGCGCGAAGGTCACCTCACCCGTCGCGTACGTGCGGGTCCACGGGCGCAACTGGAAGGACTGGTTCCGCAAGACCGCCGGACGCGACGCGCGCTACGACTACCTGTACACGGCGGCCGAGCTCGCGCCGTGGGCGGAGCGGATCCGCGCGCTCGACGCGGCCCCCGCCCACCCGGACGTCTACGTGGTCACGAACAACCACTTCGAGGGCAAGGCCCCGGCGAACGCCCTGATGCTCGAGTCGCTCGTGGCCGGCCGGCCGGTGGACGCGCCGCCGGAGCTCGTCCGGCGCTACGCCGCCGCGCTGGAGCCGTACGCCGCGTCCGCGGAGCCAACGGCAGGACGTGACGGCCTCTGAGGCGAGCCGGAGCGGGGGCCAGGGTTCACGGCAGCTCGGCCACCAGCGGCGCGTGATCGCTCGTCCCGAAGTCGGCCAGGACCGCGCAGCGCGTCGCGCGCCGCGCGAGGGCGGCGCTCACGAGCACGTAGTCGATGCGCCAGCCGATGTTTCGCTGGCGCAGGTTGCGCCAGGGCGCCCAGTAGGTGAACAGCCCTTCGTTGGTGGGATCCATGGCGCGGCCGAGGTCGACGAGCCCGTGCGACAGGATTCGCTCGAAGACAGCGCGCTCGTCCGGTCTCTGGCCGATGGCGCCAGCCTTCCGCTCCTTGGGGTGAACGTCCTGATCGGTGCGCGCGACGTTCAGGTCACCCGCCACGACGAGCGGACGGCCGGCCGCGCAGGCGGCCTCGACCCAGCGATCGAGCGCCTCGAGGAAGCGGAGCTTCGCCGGATAGTCCTTGCCGCCGTTCGGGACGTAGACCGAGGCGACGGTGACGCCCGCCACCTCCGCGACCGCGATGCGGGTCTCGAGATCGAAGTCGGGGTGGGTGAAGGCGGGACGCTCGGCCGCGAGCTCGCGGCGCACGTGCAGGCCCACTCCTGAGTACGCGGTGGCGCCGTGCCACAGGCACCAGTACCCCTCGAGCTCGCACAGCGAGGGGGGGACCCGCGCCGGAGGGGCCTTGATCTCCTGAAGGCACACGACGTCGGGGTGCTCGCGCGCGATCCACTCCGCGACCTGCGCCTCCCGCGCCCGGATGCCGTTCACGTTCCACGTACCGATCTTCAAGGTCACCCCCCGGGCCCTTCAAAAGAACGGGCCGGTCCACCGGCCGCACGTCCTTGCCGGGCCGCTCGCCGGCCGCTCGCGCTCCGTCGCGGCGGCGGCTCTCGGGGACGGCGCAAAAAAAGGGCCATGGCGAGGCGCCACGCGCGCCGCCACGGCCCTCCCCCCCGGCGAGTGGATCGGTATCAGGGGACCGCTCCAGGTCCCGGAGCGGTCCGGGGGCCCAGGGTGATCCGCCTCGGCGTTCACGGAGCGAGGCGGTCCACGCGGGCGCTCTACCGGCGGCGGGCGCCGTGTGAGCTGGACCGTCGCCCGGTCGCCATCAGCCACTCTCCGCCCGACACGCTGAAGTACAGCCGCTGCCCGCGCCGCTCCTCGAGCACGGGAACCCCCGCCGCCGAGAGGGCGTCGAGATCGCGCTGCGCCGTGTTCTTCGAGATGCCGAGGCGGTCGGCGATGGTGGCGAGCGGCAGGGGCTCCGTCGCGGTGGCGAGGAGCTTCCAGAGCGTGAGTCGCCGGGCGAAGGTGGTGGACATGGCGTGAAAGAAGAGCCACGGGACGGACACGCCCACGGCGCGGAGATCGGAGCCCGTACTCACCGTCTATTCGCGCCGGGCCCCGCGAGCACGCAGGAATTGGGGCGGACGTGGCGGCGACGCGCCGCCGAGGGGCTCCGCCAGGGTGCGCGGAGCGTGAACTCGCCCGGAGCAGCTTGGCGCGGGTGGCGCGCTCGCGGCCGGGCGTTGAGATCCGCAACACCTCTCCGGCGCGAGCTAACCCTGGCGACGCGCGGCGCTCGTGAACTGGCGCACCGCCATCACCGCGATGCCGGCCAGCGCGGCGCGCGCCACCGGGCTGGACAGCTTCCCTGCGGCGGCCGCCGTCGCCTCGGTCCCCGCCAGCAGCTGGCGGATCATCCCGCGGCGCTCGCCGTGCATGCGCGACAGGAGCGCGGCGAGCGCCGCCGGCTCGTCGAGGCCGTCGTCGTGGACCCCGGGGTAGTTGACGTCCGCCCGCCTGGCGTTGCGCTGTAGCTCTTCCACGAGCTGCCGCCGCTCCGCTGGGGAGAGACGCTCCACGCTCGCCAGGGCGGCCTCGTGGAGCTCCGCCGGGCCGAGCTCGGCCGAGACGCGGTCGTAGTTTGCCATCGTCTCGTCGTCCCGCAGCGCATCCCAGGGAGCGCCCTGCTCCCAGCGGCGGGTGAAGTCCTCGAAGCTCTCCCTTCCGAGCCCGTCGAGCAGCGCGTCCAGCATTCCCATCTCCGTCTCCTCCGGTTCGTCCCCGGTGGAAATCTCGCGAGGGTAGTGCCCGACGACAACACCTCTCTCGCCCGCAGGGGACGCGCTCCCGGCGACCGCGTCCCCGCGTCCTCGCCGGCGTGGCCGGGCGGACACGGGAGTCGTGGAGTGCACACGGACGTGCATTTCCCGGAGGGGCACGGCCGTTGCTCTGCGGGGCGGGGAACGGAGGGGCCTCATGCGCCCATCGCCCGCTTTCCAACCGAACCGCTCCCGCCTCGTCCCCGCGCTCGTCGCCCTCGCGCTCGGCTGCTCGCGCGAGGCTCCCCGGGGTGCTCCACCGTCCCCACAGCGACCGCCCGGCGTGAGCGCGGCGCGAGCGAGCGCTGACCGCGCGCCCCCGCGCGCGGACCTCGTCCGGCTCGCCGCGCTCGTCGCGGCGCTCCCCGCCCACACGACGCTCGAGCCGCACGGCGCGGAGGCCGGGGCGGCGCCGGTCCCGTTCTCGCCGCGCCTCACGGGCCGCGGCCCGGACGGCGAGGCGGTGCTCGAGTTCCCGCTCGTGCACACCCGCGTGGCCGCCCAGATCACCGGCGACGTGGCGCGGGTCGAGGTCACGCAGTTCTACGCGAACCCCTCGCCCGACCGGCTCGAGGCGATCTACGCGTTCCCGCTGCCTCCCGATGCCGCCGTCACCGACATGCTGTTCCGCATCGGCGACCGAGTGGTGATCTCCGAGGTGCGCAGGCGCGAGGAGGCGCGCCGCACGTACGAGGCGGCGAAGCGGGAGGGTCGCACGGCGGCGCTCACCGAGCAGGAGCGGCCGAACCTCTTCACGCAGTCGGTCGCGAACGTCCCGCCCGGCGAGACGGTCGCGGTCGTGCTGCGCTACGTGCACGAGGTCCCGTTCGACGGGGGCCGCTACGCCTTCCACTTCCCCACCACCGTGGGGCCGCGGTACGTCCCCGGCGCCGCGCTCGCCCCGGACGCGCCAGGGGGCGCACGCGGTCCGGGCACCTCGCCCGACACCGGCCGCGTGCCGGATGCGTCGCGCGTCACCCCGCCCGTCTCACCGCCGGGGACGCGCTCGGGCCACGACGTGGACCTCCTCGTCCGGCTCGTGCCCGGCGGCGCGTTCGACGAGGTGGAGACGCGCAGCCACCGCGTCGTCACCGGCCTCGAGCCCGCGGGGGCGCGGCTGGTCGCCCTCGCCGAGGACGACCGGATCCCGAACAAGGACTTCGTGCTCACCTGGCGCCCCGCCGGCGTCGTCCCGGGGGCGCACGCGCTCGTGCAGCGGGAGAAGGGCGAGGACTTCCTCATGCTGTTCGTCCAGCCGCCCGCCGGCGTCGCTCCGGCGCTGGTCCGCCCGAAGGAGCTCGTGTTCCTCGTGGACAAGTCCGGGTCGATGATGGGGGCGCCGTTCGACCGGGTGCGCGCCCTAGTGGCGCGGGCGCTCGACGCGATGGGGCCGGACGACACCTTCCAGGTGGTCGCCTTCGACGGGTCGGCGCAGGCGATGAGCGAGGCGCCGTTGCCGGCGACGCCGTCCGCGATCGCGCGCGCGAAGGAGTGGCTCGCGTCGCTGGAGGGCGGGGGCGGGACCGAGATGCTCGAGGGGGTGCGCGCCGCGCTCTCGCCGCCGGAGGATCCGCGCCGGCTGCGGATGGTGGTGTTCTGCACGGACGGCTTCATCGGGAACGAGCCGGAGATCATCGAGGCGGTGGAGGCGCTGCGCGGCCGGGCGCGCGTGTTCGGCTTCGGCATCGGCTCCTCGGTGAACCGCTACCTGGTGGAGGGCGTCGGGCGCGCGGGCCGGGGCGCCTCCGAGGTGGTGTCGCTGGACGAGCCACCGGACGCGGCGGTGGCCCGCCTCTTCGCGCGGATCGATCGCCCGCTCCTCACCGATCTCGAGGTCGGCTTCGAGGGCGCGGAGGTGACGGACCTGCTCCCCGCGCGCCTGCCGGACCTGTTCGCGGGGCAGCCGCTCGTCGTGGCGGCGCGCGTCCGCGGCGGCAGGCCGTCGCACGTGATCCTGCGCGGCCGGCTCGGCGAGGCGCCGTGGGTCTCGCGCGTCGAGGTCGCGACGGCGCGCGCCGCGGTGGGCGACGGCTCCGAGCAGCCGGTGGTGGGGACGCTCTGGGCGCGACGCCGGATCGACGACCTCCTCGGCGCGCGCCCCACCGCGCCGGAGCGCTCCGCCATCGAGGAGACCGTCGCGCTCGCCCTGCGCTTCAAGCTGGTCACGCCCTACACCTCGTTCGTCGCGGTCGAGCGCGAGCTCCGCGTCGATCCGGCGCTGCCGCTCGCGCAGGCGCTGGTCCCGAACGAGCTGCCGGAGGGGGTCTCGTACGAGGGCATCTTCGGACCCGCCTCCCTGGTGGACGTCGCCCCCGCCCGCGTGAAGCCCGGCGATCCTGAGCTGCGCGTGGTGGCGCCGCCGGGCGCGGTGTCGGTCTCCGTCGCGCTCCCCTTCGAGCGGAGCGCGCGCGAGGCGATCCGCGACCCCGCTCGCGGCGACTTCGTGCTCCGCTTCCTCGTCCCGCCCGCCTGGCCGGACGGGAGCTACGACGCGCGGGTCACCATCCGGCACGAGGACGGCAGGCGCGAGGAGCGGGTCGCCCCGATCCGCGTGGACACCACGCCCGCCGCCGTCGCCGTGCTCGCCGCTCCCGCGACGGCGGCGCCCGGCGAGACCGTGCGCCTCGCGCTCAAGCCGGCGCTGCCGGTCGCGTGGCTCCCCGAGCTGGCTCGGCGGCCGGGCGGCCTCGGCAACGCGGTGAAGGGGGCGATGGAGGTGAAGGAGGTGCTCGTGCGCGCGCCGTGGGGCGAGCGCGCGCGGGCGCGGATGGAGGGGCCGCTCGGCGCCTGGGTGGCGGAGCTCCACGTCCCCGTGGCCGCGCGCGCCGGTGCGGCCGGACTCGAGGTGGTCGCCTCCGACGCGGCGGGCAACGTGAGCCGGCGCAGGCTGACGCTCGCCGTCGTGCCCGCGCGCGCTCCTGGTACGGCGGGAGCCCTCCGGGCCGACGTCGGCGCGAGGCTGGTCGTCCTCGCCCTCGCCGGCGCGGCGCTCGCCGCCGCCTTCCTCCGGCTCGGGGCGGAGCGGCGTGGCCGCCGTCGCGCGACGCTGCTCGCGCTGGCGCTCGCGCCGGCAGTCGGCCACGCCCGCCCCGCCTCCCTCGCGGTGTCCCCCCCGCGCCCGGGACGCCGGGGCCGGGTCGCGCTCGCCCGCGCGATGCTCGTCGCCGTCCTCGGCGGCGCGACGCTCCTCGCAGCGGCCACGGCCGCCCTCGCCTGGAAGGAGCGCGCCCGTCTCCGCCACCTGGCGCTCCCCGCGGTGAGCGATCCGTCGCTCGCGCCGGAGCCTCTCGCCGCGCTCGCCGCGCTGCCGCCCTGCGCCAGCGCCGAGCTCGCGCGGGTGGGCCGGCGCGTCACCGCCGTGCTGGCGGCCTCGGACGGCGCGACCCTCGTCGGCACGTTCGACGGGGGGATCGTGCGCCTCGGAACCGACGGGGCGGCCCAGGAGATCGCGGGGCTCGAGGGCCGCGAACGGTTCGTGAACGCGCTCGCCGAGCACGACGGGCTCGTGTGGGCGGCGACGCAGGGCGGGCTCGTCGCCCTCGACGGCGAGCGCCGCGCGCTCACCTTGCTCGCGGGCGAGGGGGTGACCTCGCTCGCGCGCGCGGGGCAGCGGCTCTACGCCGGGACCGCGCGGGGCGTCTTCCGCGTCTCGGCGGGGCGCGGGGCCGAGCCGATGTCCGTCACCGGCCCCGATGGCGAGCCCATCCGCGCGAGCGCGCTCGCCGCGAGCGAGACGGAGCTCTGGATCGGGACGGCCTCGGGCGCGTACGCGCTCTCGCGCGCGAGCCTGGAGGCGCCGCTCCTGTCGCGGATCGCGACCTGGCACCCCCTCGTCTTCGGAGCCCCCGGCGCGGCGACGAACGTGGTCACCGCCCTCGCGCCGCTGGGCGCCGGAGCGCTGGCCGGCACCGACGACGGCGGGCTCGTGCGGCTGGGGGCGGACGGCGCCGTGTCGGCGCTGAGGCTCGCCGACGCGCGCGCGAACGAGGTGAACCCGGGCGCCGCGGCGGTCGCGGGCGAGGCGGTGGTGGTGGGCACGCAGGGCGGCGGCCTCGTGTTCGCGCGGCCGACGGAGACCGGGCTCGGGGCCGGGCGGCCGCTGGGGCTCGAGCGGCTCGCGGTGTCGGCCCTGTCTGCGAGCGGGGGAGAGCTGCTGGCGGGCACGGCGCAGGGCGCGGTGCTGCGGATCGCGTGCGGGGCGGAGCGGGAGCCCGGGAACGTAGAGGAGGTCGAGCCGGGGACGTGAATGGGAGCGGGTCGAGGCCGGGGTTGGGGTTGGGGTCGGGGCCGGTACAAACCGGGTACTTGGGTGACAGGTCAGACCGGGAGCTCGGGTAACACGCCTACGGCCGGGAGGTCGCGGTCGGGGTCGCGGTCGGGGTCGCGGTCGGGGTCGCGGTCGGGGTCGCGGTCGGGGTCGCGGTCGGGGTCGCGGTCGGGGTCGCGGTCGGGGTCGCGGTCGGGGTCGCGGTCGGGGTCGCGGTCGGGGTCGCGGTCGGGGTCGCGGTCGGGGTCGCGGTCGGGGTCGGGGTCGCGGTCGGGGTCGCGGTCGGGGTCGCGGTCGGGGTTGTTCCTCTCTACCGCTCGTGCTGAGCCTGTCCAAGCACGAGCGCTCGAGTCACGTACTCTGGGGCGGCGCGCTGTGGGCGGGGCGGGTCGGGTTCGGAATGCGGTGCAGCAGTCGTCGCGCGAGGGCGAGGTCGCGTGCTCCCGGGCGCCGGGGCATCATGGCCAGCATGATCCGGCTCGCCGCGCTTGCGGACATCCACGGGAACGTGTGGGCGCTCGAGGCTGTGCTGAAGGACGCGAAGGGACAGGGAGCGGACGGCTTCGTCAACGCGGGGGATCTGCTCTCCGGGCCGCTCGACCCCGCTGCCACGGCCGACCTGCTCATGTCGCTCGACCTGCCCACGGTCGCCGGCAACCACGAGCGCCAGCTCCTCGCGTGCGAGCACGCCGCGGGGGGCCCCTCGGACCAGTACGCGTTCGAGCACGTCAGCCTCCGCCACCGCGACTGGCTGCGGCAGCTGCCCTCGACGCTGGAGGTCGACGGCGCGATCCTGCTCTGTCATGGCACGCCGTCGGACGATCGCGCGTACCTCCTCGAGGAGGTGGAGCGGGGCCGCGTGGTCCGCGCTCCGGCGGCAGTGGTCGAGGCACGCGCCGCGGGAGCCGGGCAGCGCCTCATCGTGTGCGGCCACTCGCACCAGCCGGGCATCCACTGGCTCTCGGACGGGCGGCTCGTCGTGAATCCGGGCAGCGTGGGGTTGCAGGCCTACGACGACGATCATCCGTCCTTCCACGTGGTCGAGAACGGGAGTCCCCACGCTCGCTACGCCATCTGCGAGCGGACCCGGAGCGGCTGGAGCGTCGCGCTTCGCAGCGTCGAGTACGACCACGCCGCCGCCGTCGCGGCCGCACGAAGGAACGGCCGGGAGGACTGGGCGCGCTGGCTGCAGACCGGGCGGGCGTGATCCGCGCGCGGTCGGGATCCCTCGACTCCGCTCCGTCGCTGACGCGACGGAGCGCAGCCTGTCCTGAGCGTAGCGGCCGGGGCCGCGGAGTCGGAGGGCTCGGGATGAGTGGCCTCGAGTGATCCCGTCGACGCCGCGGTCGAGGTCGAGGTCGCGGTCACTACGCGTGAACGGCGCTCTCATCGTCGGGCAGGCTCGTGCCACCGGTGGGTGGCACTGCGCCTGCGGCTCTCGGGGCCACGCGTCGTTCGGGCGGACGGTCTTCGTCCGGGGGCTCACAGTCGTTGGTCATGGGGCGGCTCCTTCTCCCGGGGGTGAAAGGAGCCGCCCCATGGCCAACAACCTCGCTTCCCTTGCAGACGCAGCCCGCTCCACCGTCCCCTCCTCCCGCTCCCGCAATTCTTCCCCCGTCCCCGTCCTCCCTCACCACAAGCTCCACGCGTTCGCCGTCGCGCGTGACCTGCTCCTCGCCGTCGTCGGCTCGCCCATCCGCGACGCGAAGCTCCGCGACGAGGCCGTCCGCTCGGCCAAGTCGGCCTGCCTCAACACCGCGGAGGGCGCCGGGCGAGTGACGAGGGGCGACAAAGCCCGCGCGTTCGCCATCGCCCGCGCGGAGACCGTCGAGGCCGCCGCGGCGGTCGAGATCGCGGCGCTGTGCGGGGACACCTCCGCCGCCCACGCGGAGGAGGTCGCCCGGATCGCGGACCGCCTCGTGGCGATGCTGACGGGGCTGGTGCGCTAAACGACCGTGCGCGATTCGGAAACAGCGCGGCGAAGCCGCGCCCGCGGGACGGCGCGCGAGCCCCGAGGGGCGAAGCGCGCCCGGGCCCCGCGTAGCAGGGGTGGGGCCCCGACGAGCTTCGCTCGGCGGGGCGGGGGCGCAGCCCCCGTCAGAACATGGCTAAACCATGGCGTGATTCGCGACACCGAAGGTGATCGCGAATCACGAACCATGGTTTAGACCGGAGCGGCGCGGTGACCTCGCTCGGGTCACCGCGCCTCGTGCTGCGTTCAGCGCGTGGCGGCCCTGCGGAGCAGCCCTCGCAGCATGGCCCGGAGCCGGTCGGCGAGGGCGAGGATCTCGGCGGCGTCGGTCTCCTGGACCGCCCCGATGCCGGCTGCGAGGTCCACCGCCGCGACGACCTCGTGGAGCGAGCCGTCGGAGGCGAGGAAGTACTTGCGCCGCATGGCGACGCGATCGTCGGGGAGTCCCTCGCTGAGGTTCAGGAACGCGCTCTTGGCCGCGCGGGTGGCGTGATCGCGGAGCTCCGCGTCGGAGAGCTGGGCGCGATGAACGCGCACCGCGAGCTCTCGGGCGCAGCGGTAGACGTCGAGGGTCTGGAAGGGGAAGGGTGTGGGGGAGGGAGTGGAAACGGAACCGGGCTTCAGCTGGACGAGAACGGTGTTTGGCATCGCGCCTCCTTCACCCCGGACAGGAGGCGCGATGCCAAACGCCCAAGCTCGAACCCGTCCCCCATTCACGAGGACCACGCGCTGCAGGCCGCCGTGACGGGCAAAGCCCGGCGCGGCGGCTGATCGAGCGGTTCACGTCCTCGCGTTCGCCCCTCGACTCCGCGCCGTCCTTCGCCAGGCTCAGGACGGCGCTCGGGACGAGCGGGACTTTCTGATGGTCGCGGTCGCGGTCGCGGTCGCGGTCGAGGTCGCGGTCGCGGTCGAGGTCGCGGTCGAGGTCGAGGTCGAGGTCGCGGTCGAGGTCGCGGTCGAGGTCGGAGTCAGCTCGAGGCCCTCAGATCGCGGCCTCGTCGTATGCGCTCCTCACCTCCTCCTCCCCGTACCTTCGCTCCAATCGCCGGACCGTGAAGTGCCCCCACGCCGTCTTCTGGTAGTGCTGGATGAACACCGAGTTGATGCCGGCGCCCGCGAGCGCGCCCACGATCGGCACCACCTGCGCGACCGCCTTCTGCGCGACCGTCGTGCCGAAGCGCTGCGCGATGAGCCCGACGAGCCGCACCACCGCCGGGGCGCCGCGCTCGGCGGCGACGTCGCCGAGGGCGCGCGCCCCGAGCTGCTCGGCGGCGCGCGCGACCGCCTGCGAGAGGGCCACGCGCACCGCGAAGTAGCCCGTCTCGCCCGCGTCGTCCGTCGGGGAACGGCCGCCCATGGCGAAGACGCCGAGGCACTCGAGCCGCACCCGCAGCTCCGAGAGGTCCTCTCCCTGCGCGCGGGCGTGATCGGCGATCGAGCGGAGCATGAGGGTGGTCGAGACGGGCAGCTCGAGCGGGAGCGCCGCGGCGCCGAGCGCCCCGCCGAGCGCTCCCGAGGCGATCACGGCCGCGCGGTGCGCGAGGTCCGAGGCGCCGGCGGGGGTGGCGAGCACCGTCCCCGAGGCGCCGCCGGGGCCCGGCTCCCGGAAGTCGAGGGTGCGCACGGCGAGATCGAGCCCCCGCTCGAGCGCTGCGCGCGTGGCGCCGCTCACGAGCTCCCGGGAGCGCGCCGGGAGCTTCTCGACGAGCCGCTCGATCGGCCGCCCCACGCGGCTCGCGAGCTGGATGGCGAGGTCGGGGCTCTCGAGGGCGCGCTTGGCCTGCTCGAGGGCGAGGGCGTCCGGGCGATCGAGGCGCGTCGGCATACGCCTAGCCTATCGCGCGGGGCTCGCACGCGCCGCGCCCCGCTCGGCGCGGCTGACCGGCTCACGATCAGGCAGCGGGCGCCGGCAGCGCGCCGTCGACGAGGAACGTGCTGCGCGGGAAGAGCTCGGTGTCGATGCCCAGCGCCCGCTCGTGGCGAAACTCGACGTCGTGCGCCCCGGTGACCGTGCAGTACCAGGTCTCGGGCGTCGCGAGGGGAGCCGGCGCCGCGAACGCGGCCGGCGAGAAGAGCCCCACGTTCGGGCCCCGGCGCGGGTCGCGCGCCGAGGGGTAGCGGACGACCTCGATCCCGTCCGCCCGCATCTCGGCGCCGAGCCGCTGGCTGGCGGTGTAGTCGGAGGGCGAGCAGATCCGGCGGGCCGCGCCCTTGAAGGCGGGCGACGAGAGGTCCACGCCCGCGCGGGTGGCGACCTTCACCTGGAACGCCGAGAACGGCATGGCGTGGGGCGCGAGCTTCGCCTCCGTGCCCTCGAAGAACACGATCCGGTAATACGCCGTCTCGGCGAGCGCGGTGGGCAGCTCCTCGGACCCGTACCAGAGGCTCGGCTCGTGGCGTCCGCCGAAGCGCGAGCCGTAGCGGAGCGGCGGGTACCGGAACGGCGAGTAGAGGAGGTAGTGCAGCCCCGCGAACGCGGGGTCCGGCGGCAGCGGCGGCTTCTGCGCGTCGATCATGCGCTCGAGCAGGTCGTGCTCGGCGTCGGTGTCCACGAGGGGCCGCGTGGAGATCATCCGCTGGCTCTCGGCGACGCGCCACGGCCGGCACGCCAGCGGCCGCGCGCTAGACCTTCCCCCGCATCGCGTCCAGATACTGCGTGACATTCACCAGCCCTTCGACGCCCCGCACCAGGAGCGCGGGAGCGCCGCCGAGGTGAGCGTTCTCGGCGTGGAACCACGCGCGGCAGCTCGCTGCGTCTCCCAGTAAAGCATTGAGGCTGCGGTACATGCGCAGGAAAGTGAGCGCGAGCTCGCCCTCCTTGGCCGCGGGGTCGATCGAGCGCGAGGCGGCGCGGAGCCGCGAGACCGAGGCGCCGCTGACGCCGATGATCCTCGCGAGCTGCGCGTCGGTGAGCCCGAGCAGCTCGGCCGCGCGGAGCGTCGCCTTGGTCAGCACCGCGCCCGGCTCGGGCGCCCTCGCGTGGGCGGATGCGCGCATGGACCTCCTGGGCGGCCGGGACGGGCGCCTTGCAATGGAAAGCCTAAGGCGGATGGCTTTCATTTGCAAGAGGGCGGATCGGGCGGGCCGGGTCGAGGGGAAGAGCAGGCGACCGGGCGCGCGGGCTCCGCGTCACTCCGGCACGAGGACCGCGGCGCCCTCGATCCGCCCTGCGCGGAGCAGCTCCAGCGCCTCGTTCGCCGCGGCGAGCGGGAACGGCGTGACCGCGCAGCGGACCGGCACCTGCGGGGCGAGCGCGAGGAACGCCTCGCCGTCGGCGCGGGTGAGGTTCGCGACCGAGCGGAGGACGCGCTCGCCCCAGAGGAGCGCGTACGGGAAGGCGGGGATGTCGCTCATGTGGATGCCCGCGCAGACGACCGTCCCCCCGGGCGCCACGGCCGAGAGCGCGGCGGGGACGAGCGCGCCGACCGGCGCGAAGATCACCGCGGCGTCGAGAAGCGCGGGCGGAGGCGCGTCGGAGCCGCCCGCCCAGGCGGCGCCGAGGTCGCGGGCGAGCCGCTGCGCACCCTCGTCCCCGGGCCGCGTGAACGCGAGCACCTCCTGGCCGGCGTGGCGGGCGACCTGCGCCAGGATGTGACCGGCCGCGCCGAAGCCGAAGATCCCGAGCCGGCGCGCCTCGCCGGCCATCCGCCAGGCGCGATGCCCGATGAGGCCGGCGCAGAGGAGCGGCGCGGTCGCGACCGGATCGGTCCCGGGCGGGAGGGGGAACGCGAAGCGCGCGTCCGCCACGGCGTACTCGGCGTAGCCCCCGTCGCGCTGCCAGCCGGTGAAGCGCGCCCGCTCGCAGAGGTTCTCGCGGCCGGAGGCGCAGAAGCGGCAGGTGCCGCAGGCCCAGCCGAGCCAGGCGATGCCGGCGAGCTGGCCGGGCGCGAGGCGCGTCACGCCTGGCCCGGCGCGGACCACCTCCCCGACGATCTCGTGCCCGGGCACGACCGGCCGGCCGGGCAGGGCGAGCTCGCCGTCCGCGAGGTGCAGGTCGGTCCGGCACACCCCGCAGGCGAGGACGCGCACGAGGATCTCGTCCGGACCGGGCTCGGGAGCGGGGAGCTCGCGGGCGGCGAGCGGGCGACCGGGGTGCTCGACGACCATGGCGCGCATGGCGTGGAGCGTACCGCCTTCCGCCGGAGGCCGGACGAGGCGCGCGAATCCCTCCCACACCCGCAGGCCGGCCGGTCGGCCCCCCGCAGGGCACCGCCAGGGCGGTGAAACTCGCCGGAGGCGCTCGCCGCGTCGCACCCGAGGTGCGGATCCGCGCGGCAGGCGTTGATCGCCAGGCGCCTGGCGTTAGGAGTTTCCCCCGAGCTCCAGCCGCGATCGCAAACAGCCCGAGGCGCCCCGAATGGACCCGCTTTCCAGCCCCGACATCGACCCGCAGGAGACGCGCGAGTGGCTCGACGCCCTGGAGGGCGTCCTCGAGCGCGAAGGGACGGAGCGCGCGCACTTCCTCATCGAGCACCTCATCGACCGGGCGCGAAGGTCCGGCGCCTACGTGCCGTTCTCCGCGAACACCGCCTACATCAACACCATCCCGGTGGAGAAGCAGCCGCGCTTCCCCGGCGACTTCGCCCTCGAGCAGCGGATCCGCCACTACATCCGCTGGAACGCGATGGCGATGGTGGTCCGCGCGAACAAGCACACCAACGTCGGCGGCCACATCGCGAGCTTCGCCTCCGCCGCCACGCTCTACGACGTCGGCTACAACCACTTCTGGCGCTCCTGGAGCGAGGAGCGCGGCGGGGACCTCGTGTTCCTGCAGGGCCACTCCTCGCCCGGCGTCTACGCGCGCGCGTTCCTGCTCGGCCTCATCAGCGAGGAGCAGCTCGCGAACTTCCGCCAGGAGGTGGACGGGAAGGGCATCTCCTCGTACCCGCACCCGTGGCTCATGCCCGACTTCTGGCAGTTCCCCACCGTGTCGATGGGGCTCGGGCCGCTCATGGCCATCTACCAGGCGCGCTTCATGAAGTACCTGCACGACCGGGGCGTGGTGGACACCGAGGGGCGCAAGGTGTGGGCGTTCACGGGCGACGGCGAGATGGACGAGCCGGAGGCCATGGGGGCGATCGGGCTCGCCGGCCGCGAGCAGCTCGACAACCTCATCTTCGTCGTGAACTGCAACCTGCAGCGGCTCGACGGGCCGGTGCGCGGCAACGGCAAGATCATCCAGGAGCTGGAGAGCACCTTCCGCGGCGCCGGCTGGAACGTCATCAAGGTCATCTGGGGACGGCACTGGGACCCGCTGCTCGCGAAGGACAAGAGCGGCGCGCTCCGCCGCCGGATGATGGAGGTCGTCGACGGTGAGTACCAGCTGTACAAGTCGCGCAGCGGGGCCTACGTCCGCGAGCACTTCTTCGACTCGGCCGAGCTGAAGGACCTCGTCTCCGAGCTCTCCGACGACGACATCTGGCGCCTGAACCGCGGCGGCCACGATCCGTTCAAGGTCTACGCCGCCTACGACGCGGCCGTGAAGCACGAGGGGCAGCCGACGGTCATCCTCGCGAAGACCATCAAGGGCTACGGCATGG
This sequence comes from Anaeromyxobacter sp. Fw109-5, assembly GCF_000017505.1. Classification (NCBI taxonomy): domain Bacteria; kingdom Pseudomonadati; phylum Myxococcota; class Myxococcia; order Myxococcales; family Anaeromyxobacteraceae; genus Anaeromyxobacter; species Anaeromyxobacter sp. Fw109-5. The sequence goes on along the minus strand of NC_009675.1, from coordinate 4,832,921 downwards.
GGGAGGCGGGCGAGGCGATGAACATCGCCCACCAGCAGAAGAAGATCGCGGTGGACGCGATCCGCCGGTTCCGCGACCGCTTCGAGCTGCCCGTCCCCGACGCCGCGCTCGAGGAGGTGCCGTTCCTCAGGTTCGAGGAGGGCTCCAAGGAGCTCGAGTACATGAGGGCGCGGCGGGCCGAGCTCGGGGGCGATCGCCCGCGCCGGCGGCGCCGCGCGCCCGAGTCGCTCGAGGTGCCGCCGCTCGCCGCGTTCGACCGGCTCCTCAAGAGCACCGAGGACCGGGAGATCTCCACCACCATGGCGCTCGTGCAGATGATGAGCATCCTCGCCCGCGACAAGAAGATCGGCGCGCGCGTGGTGCCCATCGTGCCGGACGAGGGGCGCACCTTCGGCATGGAGGGCATGTACCGGCAGCTCGGCATCTGGAGCCACGTGGGGCAGCTCTACACGCCGGAGGACGCCGAGCAGCTCGCCTTCTACCGCGAGGACAAGAAGGGGCAGGTGCTGCAGGAGGGCATCACCGAGGCGGGCGGGATGGCGGACTGGATGGCGGCGGCGTCCGCCTACTCCACGCACGGCCGCTCGATGATCCCGTTCTACGTCTTCTACTCGATGTTCGGCTTCCAGCGGGTCGGCGACTTCGCCTGGGCGGCGGGCGACATGCGCTGCCGCGGCTTCCTCGTCGGCGGCACCTCGGGGCGCACCACCCTGAACGGCGAGGGGCTCCAGCACGAGGACGGCCACTCGCACGTGTTCTCGGCGGTGATCCCGAACTGCCGCTCCTACGATCCGACCTTCTCCTACGAGGTCGCGGTCATCGTGCAGGACGGGCTGCGCCGCATGGTGCAGGAGCAGGAGGACGTCTACTACTACGTCACCGTCCTGAACGAGAACTACGTCCACCCCGCCATGCCGGAGGGCGCGGCCGAGGACATCATCCGCGGGATGTACCTCTTCAAGCGGGGAGGGACGGGCGACAAGAAGGCGCCCCGCGTGCAGCTGCTCGGGTCGGGCGCGATCTTCCGCGAGGTGATCGCCGCCGCCGACCTCCTGAAGAGCCACTGGGGCGTGGACGCGGATCTGTGGGCCTGCCCGAGCTTCACCGAGCTCGCCCGGGACGGGATGGCGATCGCGCGCGAGAACCTGCTCCACCCGGAGGCGCCCGCGAAGAAGTCGCACGTCGAGCGGTGCCTGGGGGAGACCTCCGGCCCGGTGGTCGCCGCGACCGACTACGTGCGCGCCTTCGCCGAGCAGATCCGCCCCTACGTCGGCCGCCGCTACCTCGTGCTCGGCACGGACGGCTACGGGCGGTCCGACACGCGCGAGCGGCTGCGCCGCTTCTTCGAGGTGGACCGGCACCACGTCGCCGTCGCGGCCCTGAAGGCGCTCGCCGACGAGGGGAAGCTCCCACCGGCCAAGGTCGCGGAGGCCATCCGCAAGTACGGCATCGATCCCGCCAAGCCGGCCCCCTGGACCGTCTAGCGCCCGGAGAGCGAACGCCCCATGAGCACCATCGAGGTGAAGGTCCCGGCCCTCGGCGACTTCAAGGACGTGCCGGTCATCGACGTCCTCGTGAAGCCGGGCGAGGCGGTGAGCAAGGACGATCCGCTCGTCACGCTCGAGTCCGAGAAGGCCACGATGGACGTGCCGGCGCCCGCGTCCGGCACCATCCGCGATCTCAAGGTGAAGGTCGGCGACCGCGTCAGCGAGGGGAGCGTGGTGCTCACCCTCGAGGCCGGCGAGGCCGCGGGGGCGAAGGCGGCCCAGCAGGCTCCGCCGCCCGCGCCCGCCGCCGCGAAGGCGCCCGCGGCAGGGCGGCGCGACGGGCCCTCCGCCGCGGCCGCTCCCCCACGCGACGGGCCCGCCGCGCCCGCTCCGGCCCGCGCCGAGCCCGCTCCTCCGCCGCCGGGGCGGTCGGCCACGCCGGCGGGCGGAGGACCGCTCGAGGTGAAGGTGCCCGCCATCGGCGACTTCGAGGACGTGCCGGTGATCGAGGTGCTGGTGAAGGCCGGCGACGGGGTCGAGCGGGACGCTCCGCTCGTCACGCTGGAGTCGGAGAAGGCGACGATGGACGTGCCGGCGCCGGCGGCCGGCACCGTCCGCGAGCTCAAGGTGAAGGTCGGCGATCGCGTCAGCGAGGGGAGCGTCATCCTCGTCCTCGACGCCGCCGGCGCGCCCGCCGGCGGCCGTCCGGAGGCGGCCGCCGCTCCCGCGGCTCCCGCCGCCCCGGCGCCCGCGGCGCCGCCCCCGCCCGAGGTCGAGGCCCGGCCGGCCCCGGCGCCCCCGCGCGCTCCCGCGCCGGCGGCCGAGGAGGAGGGGAGGGTGGCGGTGCCGCACGCCTCGCCTTCGGTGCGGAAGCTCGCGCGGGAGCTGGGCGTGGACCTGGCGCGCGTGCAGCCCTCCGGTCCGCGGGGCCGGATCCTGCACGAGGACGTGCAGCGGTTCGTGAAGGGCGTCGTGAGCGCGGCCGCGGCGGGCGGCGGCGCGGGCGCCGGGCTCGACCTCGCCCCGTGGCCGAAGGTGGACTTCGCGAAGTACGGCCCGGTCGAGGTGCAGCCGCTCTCGCGCATCAAGCGGATCTCGCGCACGAACCTGGCGCGGAACTGGGTGATGATCCCGCACGTCACGCAGCACGACGAGGCGGACATCACCGAGCTCGAGCGGTTCCGCGTCGAGCTGAACCAGGAGCGCGCGAAGGAGGGGGTGAAGGTGACGCTGCTCGCCTTCGTGCTGAAGGCGTGCGTGGCAGCCCTCCGGCGGTTCCCGGAGTTCAACTCCTCCCTCGAGGGCGATCAGCTCGTCCTGAAGCGCTACTTCCACATCGGGTTCGCGGCGGACACGCCCGGTGGGCTCGTCGTGCCGGTGGTGAAGGACGCGGATCGCAAGGGCGTCCTCGAGATCGCGCGGGAGCTCGCCGAGCTCGCGCAGAAGGCGCGCGACGGCAAGCTGCAGCTCGCGGACATGCAGGGCGGGACGTTCTCGGTGTCGAGCCTGGGCGGCATCGGCGGGACGGCCTTCACGCCCATCATCAACGCCCCCGAGGTCGCCATCCTCGGCGTGTCGCGCAGCGCGACGAAGCCGGTGTGGGACGGGGAGCGGTTCGCGCCACGGCTGATGCTGCCCCTGTCGCTCTCCTACGACCACCGGGTGGTCGACGGGGCGGCCGCCGCACGGTTCACGAGCCACCTCGCGCAGCTCCTCGCGGACATGCGGCGCGCCATGCTGTAGCCGAGGGCTCGCCCGCCGCAGGCCTCGCCGCGCGGCGCGAGCCTCGTAGCATTCCTCGTCAGCAAGCGCCGGATGAGGCGGGGTGGCCGAGCCGCCCCGCTTTGTCCTGTCGCTTCGCGCCTTCGGGGCGGTCCGCCCACCGATGGTGGCCGGCGCCGCACATCGGGCGACACGCGCCCAGCTCGACGCACAGTCGGCCGCGCCGTCCACGCGCGAGCGGGCATGCCCGGCTTCGGAGGGGTGTTGGTGGAGTCGCGCGAGGGCCGCCGAGGCTGGTGGGGCCCGCTCGCACCTCCGACCACCGATGGCGCTGCCCGCACTGCTCTCGCTCCTCTTCGCCGTCGCCGCGACGCCCGCGGCGGCCCACGCGTCGGCCGTCCCGCCTCCGCCCGCCCTCGGCGGCGCCGCACCCGTCGAGCCCGCGGCGTCGCCGGCGGCCCCCGCCGCCGACGTGTGCGACGGGACCGCCTCCCTGCCGGAGGACCTGGCCTGCGGCGACGCCCCGCTGTGCTCCGCGCGCCAGCGGGTGAAGCTCGCGTGCGACCTGCGCGACGCGATGGAGAAGCGATACGTCTTCTTCCCGGTGAAGGGGCGCCTCCTCGCGCGCGACGGCAAGCCGAGCTTCGACTCGCGCGCGCACCTCGACGCGTGCGTGGCCGAGGAGCGCGCCATCCCGCGGGAGGACGAGCCGTTCCGCTTCTACGACCGGATGCGCCGCTGCACCGCCGCCTTCGAGGACGGGCACCTGCTCTTCGGCGCGCCGGTGCGGCTCCCGCAGGTCGCGCTCGGGTTCGGCCTGCGGCTCACCGCGGGGGGCGAGGTCCTCATCGCGAACCGCGAGAAGAGGCTCCTCGGCCACCTCGCGAAGATGCCGGGGCTCCGCGGGATCGACGAGGTCCTCGCGGTGGGCAACGAGGTGCTGGAGATCGACGGGGCGCCCGCGGCGGAGCGGGTCGAGGAGCTCGCCCGCTACGTGCAGGGGAGCTCGCGTGCCGCCCGCCTGGAGCGGGCGGTCGACGCGATGACGCGCCGCGACTTCGCCTACCCGCGGCGGCGCACCACGACGATCGCGGTGTCGGTGCGCGGCGTCCGCCGGGTGGTGGAGCTGCCCTGGTGGATCTCTCCCGACGCCGCCCGGCACCCGATGACGGAGCGCTACGTCCGCCGCACCGGGATCGCCACGAACGAGCGGCTCGCCTGGCGGTACGACAAGGGCGCCGACACCTGGGCGCGCGATCCGGGCGCCGCCGAGGGGTACCTGCGGACGGACACCATCCTGCCGGCGCGAGACGCCGCGGCGCTCGCCGAGTACCTGGACGAGGGCGACCGCGTCGCGATGCGGCTCGGCGAGGTGGTGCGCCGCCGCGATCGCGCCTTCTGCTACGCGCAGGTGCTGTCGTTCCACACCGAGCAGCTGCACTCGGACGGCGGGGAGCCGCGCGCGTTCACCTCGGTGCTCGAGCGCTTCGTCAGCGAGTGCAAGGGGAAGGGCCTCGACCTCGTGGTGGACCTGCGCCAGAACCAGGGCGGCTACATCGCCCACTCGAGCTCGCTGTTCGCGATGCTCTCCCGCCCCGGGGAGGCCTACCCCGGCGGCGCCCTCCTGCTGCGCGCGACCACGCAGAACCAGCTCGTCTACGAGCAGCGCATGCCCACCGCGAGCGCCGCGCCCGCCGGCGACGCGGAGGACGCCCTCGCGCCCCGCAAGATCGTCGAGGCGATCGGGCGCGCGCGGCGCGACCGCCGAGACTACACGCCCGCCTTCCTGGAAGGTCCGGTGCACCCGAGCGACGCGGTGGGCGGCTTCGCGGGGCGGGTGGTGGTGCTCACCAGCCCGAGCTGCATGAGCGCCTGCGACCGGCTCGCTGGCCTGCTGCGCAGCGCGCGGCGCGCCGTGCTCGTCGGCGGGCCGACGGAGGGCGCGGGCGGCAGCCAGCAGGAGGCGAAGAACCTGGGCGCGCGCTGGTCGGATCCCGACGGGCTCCTGTCCGTGTCGATCCCGAACGCGGCGATGGGCGTGCAGCCCCTCGAGGCGGATGCGCCCCTCGCGGCGCAGGCCGAGCGCTCCGCCGAGGAGTTCTTCACCGCGCTCGCCTTCGAGAACCGGCCCGTGCAGCCGCACGTGCCGTACGCGACCACGGCGGCGGACGTGGCCGGACACAACGGCGGCTGGCTCGAGCAGGTGGAGGCCGTCCTGTTCGAGGGCGTCGCGGTCCGCGAGGGGATCGCGGGGTTCTAGGCGGGCGCGGTCGGATCCCCTCGACTTCGCGCCGCGCCTGACGCCGCGTCGCCACGCTCGGCGTGGCCGGCATCCCCACGGCGGGGGCCCACGGAACCGCTCGCCGTGTCCCTGGCTCCGACTCGCACGAGGAGCCCAGGACTTCATGAGCGTCGACATCCCCGGCCTGTTCGCCGCAGGCCTCCTCACCTTCCTGTCGCCCTGCGTCCTGCCGCTGGTCCCGATCTACCTCGGGCTCCTCGGCGGCGCGTCGGCGAGCGACGTCCGCGCGGGCAGCGCGCGCGGGCGGCTCGTCGCCACCGCGGGCGCGTTCTCCCTCGGCCTCGCGAGCGTGTTCGTCGCGCTCGGCCTGGGGGCGAGCGCCGCAGGCGCCCTGCTCGAGGCGCACCGCGAGACGCTCCTGCGGGTGGCGGGCGTGGTGGTCGTCGCGTTCGGTCTGAAGTTCCTCGGCCTCCTGCGGCTGCCGGGGCTGGATCGCGAGCGGCGCCCCCTGCTCGCGCGCGCCGCGCCGGGAGGGTCGCTGCTCGCGTCCTTCGCCTTCGGCGGCGCCTTCGCGCTCGGCTGGACGCCCTGCATCGGGCCGGTGCTCGGATCGGTGCTCACCTACACCGTCAGCTCTGGCGCGAGCGCGGCGCGCGGGGCGCTCTACCTCGCCACCTACGCGGCCGGCCTCGTCGCGCCGCTCCTCGTGGCGGCCGCGTTCGCGCCGCGCGCGCTGCGGCTCCTCGATCGCGTGAAGCCGCACCTGCGGAAGGTGGAGCTCGCGACCGGCGCGCTCCTCGTGGCGGTCGGCGCGCTCCTCGCGACCGACCGGCTGATGGTCCTCATGCCCTCGATGGGCGGCGACGCCCCGCTCGCCCTCGCCCCCGGCGCGCCGCCGCCCCCAGCCGTGCCGATCGACGGGGACGCCGCCCCGTGCGACGCGAGCGCGCCATCCTCGAGGGAGTGCGCGCTGCCGCCCATCGACGCCGCGCCCGCGGAGCCCGCGGGCGCGCTCGCGGCGCAGCTCGCGGCCTCCGCCGGTCCGCGGGTGGTCGAGGTCATGAGCCGGAGCTGCCCCGTGTGCCGGAGCATGGAGCCCGTCGTCGCGGAGGCGGAGCGCGGCTGCCCCGGCGCGCACGTGCAGAGGCGGCTCGTGGAGGAGCCGGAGGGGGCCGAGCTGGCGCGACGCCACGGCGTCCGCGGCGTCCCCACGTTCCTCGTGCTCGACGGCTCCGGGCGCGAGGTGCGCCGGCTCGTCGGGGCTCAGTCGGTGGAGGCGCTCGCCGGTGCGCTCCAGCTCGCCACCGGCCGCCTCTGCGATGCGCGCTCGCTCGAGCGCCCCGCGACGGCGCGCGGCGGCTGACCGCCGCTCCGCCGGGCACCGTGGATGACGGTCCCGGGGGAGTAGCGCGTCAGCACGCCGACGACCTCGCCCACGGAGAACGGCGCCTCGAGGCGGACGAGCACGTGGCGGGGATCGTCGGTGAGCCACAGCGCGACGGCCCCCCGCGTGGACATGCGGCCGGCGATGGGCAGCTGCACGTCCACGCGCACGCAGGGGAACCTCCCCGCCGGCGTCTCGACCTCCTCGCGGCCGCGGACCTCCGCGACGAGGGAGAACTGGCGGCGGCCCGACAGGATGGGGAGCTCGTGGCGGTCACCCGGGGCGAGCGGCTGCAGCCGCAGCCACAGAAACGCGCTCGTCAGCTCGTGCGCGCCCTCCGGCACGTCGAACGTCCGCTCCGAGCGCCGTCCCTTCCGCTCGCGGACCCACGTCGCCTTGCCGCGCTGTCGATCGAACCGCGACCGGTCCACGTGCAGGTCGCCCGCCTCGAACGCACGCAGCTCCGAGCCGCGGGGGAGGCGGGACTTCACGTCCCAGTACGAGACCAGGTGCTCGCGGACGTCGACGAGCCCGGCGACGCCGCGGGTGCGCGCCTGGAAGAAGACCGGCCAGATGCTCCCCTCCGGCCGACCCACCGCGATGCGCGCCTCGCCCGCGACGACGTTCAGGTAGCGGACCTCGAACAGCGCCTCCTCGCCGGGGGCGAACGACTCCGGGCTCGCCACGCCTGCGAGCGAGAGCGCCGCGAGCGCGGCGGCGATGCTTGCCATCGCGACCTCCGTGATCCGGGATCGCGTTGGCCTGCGTCGCGCCGCGACCCGCCGCGGACGTTACGCCAGCCGGCCCGACCAGCGGGAAGCTCCGCTGGAGGGTGCTCCGGACGAGCAGTCTCCTACAGCGCCGCGACCATCGGCGCCGCGTCCGTCTCGGACTGCGACGGAGCGACCGTGCGCTGCTCCACCTTCTCGCCGGACGCGAGCATCTGCAGGGAGATCGAGAGCAGGCCGGAGATGATCTCGGCGGCGCCCGCGACGTGCACCTTCCGGTAGATGCGCTTGCGGCGCGCCCGGATCGTCTCCGGGGAGACGTTGGCGGCGGCCGCCGAGTCCTTGCACGCGAACCCCTGGGCGATCCGGAGCACCTCGGCGCGCTCCGCCGGCGTCAGGCTCTTGCCGTCCATGTACTTGGCCGCGATCGGGGTGAGAGTGTCGATCTCGATGTGAGGCATGTTCGCGCTCCTCTCTGCGTTCGTGTGATTGGGTCGCCGCTTCCGCCCGCCGCGGGCTGCCCGGCTGTTCGTTCCCCAACCCCTCGCCACGTTAGTAACGCCCCTCCCGGTTGCCACCCCCTCCGTGATCTTTTTTCGGCCGTCGGCGCCCCGGGCGGGCGGCCGACACCGGGATGCCCCGGAAGGGTCCCAAAAGTATAACCCAACCGGGTTACGGCTGGCGTCGATCGCGCAGGTTCGAGGCCGGGGCCAGGTCCCGCGGCACCCAGCGTACGCTCTTCTTCCGGCGCGCGGGAAGGAGTTCGACGCGCCCGCAGGTCGTCGTCAGGTAGTCGAAAGCAGCTCCCCGAGCGGCCGCTGCTCGCGGAGCCGCGCGATCGCCTCCGCGAGGAGGGTCGCGAGCGGGACCACCTCGAGCTCGAGCCCTGGGGCGCGAGGGACGGGGAGCGCGTCGGTGACCACGATGCGGGCGATGGGGAGCCGCGCGAGCCGCTCCGGTGCGCTCTCCGTGAAGAGCGGGTGCGTCGCGGCGACCACGATCTCCGGGCGGCACCCCGCCGCGAGCAGGGTCCGCACCGCGGCCTCGATCGTCGCGCCCGTGCTGATCATGTCGTCCACCAGGATGGGCGCGCGCCCGGCGACCTCGCCCGCGACGCCGCGGACCTCGACCTCGCGGGCGGAGAGCCGGGCCTTGTGCACGATCGCGGAGGGGAGGCCGAGGAGCCGGCCGAAGAGCGCGGCGCGCCGCGCCGCCCCGAGATCGGGGCCCACCACCACCGCGTCCCGCGGCACCGAGCGCGCGATCGCCGCGGCGAGCGCCGGCGCCGCGGTGAGGTGATCGAGCGGCACCGAGAAGAAGCCCTCCGCCGCCGGCCCGTGCACGTCCACCGAGACCACCCGGTCGGCGCGCGCCGAGATCAGGTCGGCCGCGAGCCGCGCGCCGTGCGGCTCGCCCTCGACGCGCCGCCGGTCCTGCCGCGCCCAGGCGAGGTACGGCACCACGGCCGTCACGCTCCGTGCTCCCGCGCGCCGGCACGCGTCGGCGAGGAAGACGAGCTCGAGGAGGTGGGCGTCCGCGGGCGGCGACAGCGGCTGCACGAGGTAGACCTCGGCGCCGCGCACCGGCTCCTTCACGACGACGCGCAGCTCTCCGTCCGGGAAGCGCTCGACGACGCGCTCGGCGGACGTGAGGCCGAGCCGCTCCGCGACCTCGCGGGTGAGCTCGGGGTGGGCGCTCCCGCTCAGCACGATCGAGGTCATCTCCCACCTCGGCGCGGGGCGCCGCGCACGCCGAGGGCCGCCGTGGAGGCGGCCCCCCGGGCCCAGGGGCATGGCCTCGTGCGCGCGAGCCGTGACCGCGAGCCGGGCGCGCGCCCGGGCCGACGGTCAGGAGCGGGTACGCCCCGCGGCACCTTCGACTCCACGAGAGAGCCGTCGCAGGTCGCGCGTCCCCTGGGCAACTCCACGATACGCCTTCGGCGCGCGCCCGAGCCGCGTCCGGAGGGCCCGCCCGTCCGGGGGCGACCGCCCGTGACGCGCAGTGTCGGCGCATGATGGACCGTTCGACCGGCTCCGGAGCCCGCCAAGACGAGGGCTCCGGCGCGCGTGCGTGCCCGAGGTCCGCGCGCGCTCGTCCGCTCGCGATGCCGAAGGGTCGGGTCCCTGCCGCGCGACGCCCTCTACCGCCGGCCCGCCGCGCGGGCCTGCCCGGGACGAGCGCCGTCAGTGGGCGTGGGTCAGCATCCCGAGCACGATCCAGACGGCGATCGCGAACCCGATGACCCCGACCGCGATGCGGGCGCGCGTCCGCCACGAGGCGTGGGCCGCGGAGTCGCCCGGGCCGATCGCCGCGAGGCCGTCCCAGAGCAGGATCGCGGAGGCGACGCCCACGAACACCACCACCGCGAGCGCGAGCAGGCGCGTGACGAAGGAGGGGCTCACGCCCTCAATGTCGCGCTCCGCCGCCTCCGGCGCGGCTGCACGAGCGGGGCGTCCCGCACGCTCGACGCCCACGGAGTGGGGACCCCGCGATTCCAGCGACCGGCCACGGCGCGGCGTGATCTGCTGGGCGACGCCGAGCACGACGCGCGGGTCCTGGCCGCGCGCCGTCCCGGACCTCGCCGCGGAAAGGGCTCGCGTGCTCGCCCGTTCGCTCCTGCCGGCACTCGCGCTGCTGCTCGCCGCAACCGCGGGGGGCGACGCGTGCGCGGACCGCGGGCACCCTTCGGCGGAGCGATCCACCCCCGAGACCGAGCGGCGGCGCATGGTCGAGGAGCAGCTCGCCGCCCGCGGGATCCGGGATCGCCGGGTGCTGGAGGCGATGGGGAAGGTGCCCCGGGAGCGCTTCGTCCCGGAGCAGTGGCGGTCGCTCGCCTACCTCGACGAGCCGCTCCCCATCGGCCGCGGCCAGACCATCAGCCAGCCCTACGTGGTCGCGTTCATGGCGCAGGCGCTCGCGCTGCGCGGGGGCGAACGCGTCCTGGAGGTGGGATCGGGCTCCGGCTACGCGGCGGCGGTGCTGGCGCACCTCGCCGGCGCGGTCTACGGCATCGAGCTCGAGCCGGAGCTGCACGCGCGCAGCGTCGAGACGCTCGCGGAGCTCGGCTACGGGAACGTGCACCTCCGGCGCGGCGACGGGTTCCTCGGCTGGCCCGAGCGCGCGCCGTTCCGGGCGATCGTCGTGAGCTGCGCGATGGAGGAGATCCCCGCGCCGCTCTGGGAGCAGCTCGTCCAGGGCGGCAGGATCGTCTACCCCAAGGGACCGGAGGGCGAGGTGCAGCTGCTCGTGGTCGTGACGAAGACGGCGCGCGGGCCGCGCGAGGAGCACCTCGCGCCGGTGCGGTTCGTCCCGATGCGGCGCGGCGGGTGAGCCGCACCTCAAGGGCAGAGCGGCGGGCCGGAGGGCGCATCCGGCGCCGGGCCGGCCGCCTCCGCCGCCCGCGCGCAGACGCCGCCGTCCACGAGCTCCGCGCACGAGCGCGCGCAGATGCAGCGGCTCTCCTCGAGCCCGAGGCGGGCAGAGCGGACCACGACCACGCAGCGCGCGCCGTCGCCCCCACCGCCGCACGCGAACAGGCTCGCGTCGAGGGCCGGGCAGCAGGCGTCGAGGTGCGCGACGGCCTCGAGGCAGGCGAGCTCCGTCTCGTCCCCGCCGCCGCACTCACCCGCGACGAGGGCGAGCGCCGCGGCCACCACGACGACGCGCGCGACGCGCTGCATGGCGCCTCGCCTCCCAGGACGTCAGGCACGCGGCGCCGGCACCGCCGACATCTCGACGCCGTCCACCGCCGTGCCGCAGGCCGGGCACCGGCCGGCCGCGATGCGGTTTTCGAGCACGTGGAACCCGTAGCGCTCGACGAGCAGGGTGTTGCACAGGTGGCAGCGCGTGGACTCGCCGTCCGCGCCCGGCACGTTCCCCTCGTACACGTGGCGGATGCCGGCGGCGCGGCCGATGCGGGCGGCCCGCTCCAGGGTCTCGAGCGGCGTGAAGGGTCGGTCGAGCATCTTGTACGCGGGGTAGAACTGCGACACGTGCCAGGGCACCTCGGGGCCGACGGAGCGGACGAACTCCGCGATGCGCCGCAGCTCGGCGTCCGAGTCGTTCACGCCGGGGATGACGAGCGTGGTGATCTCGACCCACACGCCGAGCGCGCGGTACAGCCGGATGGCGTCGAGGATCGGCTCGAGGCGCGCGCGGCTGATGCGCCGGTAGCTCTCGGGGTCGAAGAACTTGAGGTCGACGTTGGCGGCGTCGAGCACCTTCGCGATCTCGCGCAGCGGCGCCTCCGACGTGAAGCCGTTCGTCACGAACACGTTCTTGAGGCCCCGCGCGCGTGCGAGCACCGCCGTGTCGTGCGCCAGCTCGTAGAAGACGGTCGGCTCGGTGTAGGTGTACGCGATGGAGCGGCAGCCGCTCGCCAACGCGCGCTCCACGAGCTCGTCGGGGGTGACCTCCTCGCCCACGACCGCGTCGGCCGCGGCGGCGAGCTGGGGGCACACGAGCTCGGTCGGCTCGCGCCCTCCGCCGGCGTCGATCGTGCGGGGGAGGTGATCCTTCGGCCACTGCGACACCGTCCAGTTCTGGCAGAACGAGCAGCGCAGGTTGCAGCCCACGGTCGCGATCGAGTACGCGCGCGAGCCCGGCAGGAAGTGGAAGAGCGGCTTCTTCTCGATGGGATCGACCCCGCGCGACACCACGCGGTCGTAGACCAGCGTGTAGAGGGTCCCCCGCACGTCGAAGCGGACGCCGCACGCGCCGCGCCCGCCCGCGCGCACGTGGCAGTCGTGCGGGCAGAGCGCGCAGTGGACCTCGTTCCCGGGAAGCCGCTCGTAGAATCTCGCCTCGTGCAGCGCCGTCATCGCACTGCCCCCCGGCACCCGCTCCGCCGCGTCGCCGATCGACGGCGCGACCGCGGCGCATCGCGCCCCCCACGAGTAGACCACCCGCCGCAGGGCGGGCTCCAGCGGTAGGCGGGGGTGCCCGGGCGCGGCCGCCGGGGTGAGCAGGAGGCGGGGGAGGCGCTCGCCCGCCGGCGGCGGATCAGGCGCTCTGGGACAGCAGGAAGCGCGCGAAGGCGGTGTCGGTGCTCGTCACGTGCTCCCGCAGCCAGCGCGAGAGATAGGAGCCGACCTTCATCGCCTCGAGGCCCGGGCCGCCTCGCCGCTCGTGCTCGTCGGAGAGCCGGAGGACGTCCTTCACGAAGCGGTCGTGCTCGGCCTTGTGCGCGGCGTAGCCGTCGTAGCGGACGTCGCGCATCCAGGCCTCCTCGGCGCCGAAGTGCGTGACGCAGTACATGCGCAGGTAGGAGAGCAGGATCCCGATCTCCTGACGGTCCGCCGTCTCGAGGCTCGCCACGAATCGCTCGGCGCGCCGGAACAGCTCCTGGTGCTGCTCGTCGATCTCTTCGATGCCGACGGCCAGGGCCGGCGTCCACTTCAGCATGGTGTCCTCCGCGCCGCCGCTCGCGATCGTTGCGGATCGAACGATCGGGCGCGGCGGGAGGATGTCACGACGGAGGGGGGGTAGGGCCTTGAGCGCGATCAGGCGCGCCGGGCCGCGCGCGGGCGGCCCGGCGGGGGCCCGCTCAGCGGTGCGGGGCCTCGTGGAGCTCGCGGCGATCCTCGCGCAGCTCGCGGCGGTCCTCGCGGAGCTCGGCGCGCGCCATGCGGATCAGCTCCACGAGCATGTCGCGCTTGCGGTCCAGGGCGCGGCGGTTCATCCGCCCCTCGAGCCGCGCGAAGTTCTCGCGGAGGGCGGCGACGCGGCGCGCGTCCCGGCGATCGTCGCGCAGGTCGCGGCGGTCGTCGCGGCGATCGTGCGGGTCGTCGCGCCGATCGTGGGCGGCCTCGGCCCGCTCGCGGGCGAGCTCGCCCCGCGCGTTCCTCACCTCGAGCCGCGCCTCCCGCTCCTCGTACGCGAGGGTGCGTGACACGTCCTGCTCGACGGCGGCGAGGGCGCGGCGATCGCGGCGGGCACGGGCCGCGTCGAACCTGGTGAGGAGCTCCCGCATCCAGCGGAGATCGCGCCGGTCGCGGGCGAGCTCGCGGCGGTCCTGCCGCAGCTCGGCCCGATCCTGGGCGCGCTCGGCGGGGGCGCGCCCGACCTGCGCGTGGCCCGCGGCGGGCAGGGCGAGGAGGGCGGCGGCGGCGAGGGCGGTCCGGATCATGTCGGCTCCTGTTCGTGGGTTCGCTTCCACCGGCTTGGACGGGGAGCGCGTGGCGGGGATTCAAGCAGGGGGACGCGTGCGCCGCGAGCGGATGCCTGCGCTCGGGACGGCTACCTTCGCCCACACCGGCGCCGACGAGGGACCGGGACCGCCGCTCCGGCAGCGGGCCTGCGCCGGCCCCCGATGGGAGGCCCCCCTCCCTTTTTCGCGAAGATCTCCGCGAGGTCCTCTCGACGCCGGCCGCGCGACGAGTTACACCCAGGCGGCCTCGTGTCGAGGCGCATCGACGCGGCAACTCTCTGCCGCCGATTGAGAAGAGAAAAGAGTAAGAGTAATGGCGACTGGTACCGTGAAGTGGTTCAACGACGCGAAGGGTTTCGGGTTCATCACGCAGGACGGCGGTGGCGAGGACGTGTTCTGCCACCACACCGCCATCCAGACGCAGGGCTTCCGCACCCTGGCCGAGGGCCAGAAGGTGGAGTTCGACGTTCAGCGCGGCCCGAAGGGCCTCCAGGCGGCGAACGTCCGCCCGCTGTAAGCCGCTTCACGTCTGAACGACACGAGCCCGGTTCCTCGCGAGAGGGGCCGGGCTTTCGTGTCTCCGGGCGTTCACGGTGGGTTGGAGCCGCAGCCGCGCCGCCGCTCGGCGGAGCGCTTGCGCGGGGTGACGCTCAGGTCCCCTGATCGGCGGGCGCGGGCGTCGCCGAGAGACCGTGCCGCTCGGACAGCCAGCGCAGGTGGCGCTCCTCGTCGGCGCGGAGCTCCATGAGCAGGCGCTCCACGGCCTCGTCCCACGCGTACGCGAGCACGTCCTCGTAGGCGAGGTTCGTGAGCTGCTCGTTCGCGAGCAGCGCGAGGGTCAGGGACCCCGGCCCGAGCCCCGCCGCCACGCGCGCGAGCCCGGGGAGCACCGGCTGCGCCGGCTCGCGCTCGGCCTCCCGCTCGCCGATCAGGCGGGCGAGCACCTCCGCGTGGCGGCGGTGGTCCCGTCCGAACCTGCGCAGCTGCCGGACGGTCTCGTCGTCGTCTGCCAGCCCGGCGGCGGCCTCGTAGGCCAGCGCCGCCTCCACGTCGAGCCTCGCGAGCGCCGCGAGCACCTCCGCGGGCGTGAGCGCCACCTCGAGGAGGTCGTCGTGTTCCGGTCCGGATCCGCCGTCCGCGCGCCCAGCGCGGCCCCCGGCACGGTCGTGGCGCGCCTCGTCGGTGCCCCCGCGTCCCGGCGCGCCGAGCTTCCCAGCCTCCTCCGTCGCCATCGCTCGCCTCCGGACCAAACCTGCGGCGCCCTCCGCCCGCGAGCACGAACCCGCGGGCCGACCGGGCGGGCCGACCGGGGCCGATCGCGGCGCGCGCGATCCGAAGATCCACGGAGGGCGTGCGGGGGCCTGGCCGCGGAGCACGTCACGCTGTCGGGCCACCGCGCGCGCCCGCGGTCGGCCGCACCCACCGGGGCGAGGCGACCCGACGGCGGGAGGCGAGATGTCACCCACCGCGAAGTACCCGCCGCCGACCGAGGTGCGTCGCCTGCCTCGACCGTGAGAACGCCGGCGGCGCCGGCCACCACCCGCTCGGCGTGGTGGAGGCGCCGGAGGAGGCGGTGCGGTCCGCGGGCGACATGGGGCGCTTCGGGGCGACGAGCGGTGCTGCGCGAGGGTGGTGCGATCGCACGCGCGCCCTCGCCCGCCCCGATCTCGTTGCGCGTCCAACGGCTCGCCCGCGGCGCGGCGCCGGCGGCCCCTCGGGAGGGGGACTTCCGCCCCGAGCGGCTTGGACTTGTCCCTCATCCCGAGTACCTTGACCGTCGCCTTTTCGCGAAGGCCGCGCGGTCCGGCGGCGGAGGAGTCCCGTGGCCCACGTCGACGTCGCCGAGAGGCCGGTCCTCCACGACGAGTGCTGCAAGGGCTGCCGGCGCTGCCTGGAGGCCTGTGCGCACGGCTGTCTCGCGCCCGGCGACGAGATCCACCCGCTGAGCGGCCTCGTCCCGGTGGTGCTGAGCCTCGACGCCTGCAACGGCTGCGGGCTGTGCGTCGAGGCGTGCCCCGAGCCGTACGGGCTGGAGATGGCGCCAGCCGGGGGCCCGGCGGCTCCGGGCCGGCGTTCACCCCCGCCCGAACGGGCGAGGGACGTCCCCGACGAGCGGTTTCCGCTGCCGCGCGGACGTCCGCTGGTGGTGAAGGGCACCCACGCCTCCGCCATCGGCGCGCTCCTCGCGGGCTGCCGCCACTTCTACGGCTACCCGATCACGCCGTCCACGGAGGGGGCGGAGCTCATGGCGAAGCTGCTCCCCGCCCTGGGCGGGAGCTTCCTGCAGGCGCCGAGCGAGGTCGCGACGGTGAACATGATGTACGGCGCGGGCGGGGCCGGCCGGCGCACGATGACGTACACGTCGTCGCCCGGCTTCAGCCTGATGCTCGAGGGCGTCTCGTACCTCGTCGGCGCCGAGCTCCCCGCCGTGTTCGTGAACGTGATGCGCGCGGGCCCCGGCCTCGGGAACATCGCGCCGGAGCAGTCGGACCTGAAGCTCGCCTGCCGCGGCCTCGGCCACGGCACCACCCACGCCATCGTCCTCGCGCCCGCGACGCCGCAGGAGATGCTCGACTTCACGATGCTCGCGTTCGAGCTCGCCTTCAGCTACCGCAACCCGGTGATCGTGGCCGCCGACGCGCACCTCGGCCAGATGACCGGCAGGGTCGACCTCCCCGCCGCGCTCGTGAAGCCCGGGCTGCCTGGCTGGGCGGTCTGCGGCGACGCCGCGCACCGCGCGAACGTCCATGCGTCGATCTGCCTGTGCGAGCACGACCAGGAGGCGCACGTCCTTCACCTGCTCGACAAGTACGCCCGCATGACCGAGGCCGAGCAGCGCGCGGAGCTGCTCCGCTGCGAGGACGCCGAGACCCTGGTCGTCGCCTGCGGCACGCCCGCGCGCATGGCGGCGGGCGCGGTGAGCGCGCTCCGCGCCGAGGGGGTGGCGGTGGGCCTCTTCCGACCGCAGACGGTCTGGCCCTTCCCGCTGAAGCCGCTCCTCCCGCTCCTCGAGCGGGCCCGCCGGATCGTGGTGGTGGAGGCGAGCGAGGGACAGCTCGAGGACGAGCTGCGCCTCGCGCTCGCGCACGCCGGCGCCGGGGCCGGCGTCGCCATCGCGCACGTGCGACGGCACGGCGGCGTGCTCCCCTCCCAGCGCGAGATCGCCGAGGCGGTACGGGCCGCGGCAAGGCAGGTGACGGCGTGAGCGTGTTCTACGAGCGGTTCGAGCGGCACGACCACGGAGAGGGGCTGAAGGGCCGCAGCACGCACTACTGCCCGGGCTGCGGCCACGGGCTCGTGCACCGCTACCTCGCCGACGCCATCGACGAGCTCGGCATCCAGGACCGGACCATCGCGATCTCCCCGGTCGGCTGCAGCGTCTTCCTCTATTACTACCTCGACGTGGGGAACACGCAGGCGCCGCACGGCCGCGCGCCCGCCGTCGCCATCGGCCACAAGCTCGCGAACCCGAACAGCGTGGTGGTGAGCTACCAGGGCGACGGCGACCTCGCCTCCATCGGGCTCGCCGAGATCGTCCACGCCGCGCAGCTCGGCCTGCCGCTCTCCGTCGTCTTCGTGAACAACGCCATCTACGGCATGACCGGCGGGCAGATCGCGCCCACCACGCTCCTCGGCCAGAAGACCACCACCTCGCCCGAGGGGCGCGACGCCAGCATGGGCAAGCCGCTCAAGATGGCGGAGCTCATCGCCCAGCTGGACGGCCCGGTGTACGTGGAGCGCGTCGCCCTCTTCGACGCGAAGCAGCGGGTCCGCGCCGCGAAGGCGGTGAAGAAGGCGCTCCAGCTCCAGGCGGAGAACAAGGGCTTCTCCTTCGTGGAGGTGCTCGCCGAGTGCCCGACGCACCTGCGCCTCTCGCCGGCGGAGGCGGAGAGGTGGGTGAGGGAGCAGATGGTCCCGGTGTTCCCGCTCGGGGTGAAGAAGGACGTCGCCGCGACGGCGAGCTGGGGTGCCTGGCGCTCGCCCACGTACGATGCCGACGCGCTCCTCGACGCCATCGACGCGCGCGGGGCCGCCGTCCCCCGCTTCGCGTCCGGCTTCCCCGCCACGCCGTTCGGCGGCGACGAGCTCGGGCTCAAGTTCGCGGGCGCGGGGGGCGACGGCGCCCAGACGGCCGCCATGGTGATGGTCCACGCGGCGGTGAACGAGGGGCTCGACGCGACGCACATCCCGAGCTACGGGCCGGAGTCCCGCGGCGGCACCTCCTACGCCGACGTGAAGATCGCCGGCACGCAGGTGCTCTCCCCCGACGTCCCGGCGCCGCACGCGCTCGTCGCCTTCAACGCGCCCAGCCTCGCGAAGTTCGGCCCCGCCGTCGCGCCGGCCGGCATCGCGCTCTACGACCGCTCCGTCATCCGCGAGTCCCCCGCGCTGCCCGCGGGCGTCCGCGCGCTGGGCGTACCGCTCTCCGAGATCGCCGCCGCGCTGGGTCACCCGCTCGTGAAGAACGTCGTGGCGCTGGGCGCCCTTCAGGGCGCGACCGGGCTCTTCCCCCCCGAGACGTTCCTCGCCGTCATCCGCCAGGCGCTCCAGAAGCGCGCCGCGCTCGCCGCCGTGAACGCCGAGGCGTTCGAGCGCGGGATGCGGGCGGTGGAGCGGGGGTGGGGGATGGCGCGGCGCTGACGGCACCATCCTGCCGCCGCCGGTGAGGGGGCCCGCCCCGCGGCCGGGGCGCCGCGAGGCCTCGCCGCCGGGGCGAGACCGTCAGCCCGCCGCCTGCGCGCCCTCCGCCGGCTCGAGCAGCCCGAGCGCCCGCATCCGCCGCCAGAGCGTGCTGCGCGACAGGCCCAGCGCCTTGGCGGTGTCCGCCCGGTTCCAGCGGTGCGCGTCGAGCGCCGCCTGCAGCGACGCGCGCTCGTCGTGCGGGCTCGCGCGGCGGGCGGCGGCGGCCGCGAGCTGGGCGGGGGTGGAGGAGCCCGCCGCGAGGGGCGCCGCGAGGGGCTCGCGGTGCGGCGCGCCGGCGACGATCTCCGGCGGGAGGTCCTCGGGCTGGAGCGTCTGCCCCTGGCACACCGTGGCGGCGTACTCGAGGGCGTTCTCGAGCTCGCGCACGTTGCCGGGCCAGTCGTAGGACAGGAGGACGCGGAGCGCGTCGGGCGAGAAGCGGAGCGCGCGCGCCGTTCGCGCGCCCACGCGCCCGAGGAGGACCCGCGCGATGGGCTCGATGTCCTCGCGCCGCGCCCGCAGCGGCGGGAGCTCCACCGGGAAGACGCGCAGGCGGTAGTAGAGGTCCTCGCGGAAGGTCCCGGCCGCGACGGCCCGGCGCAGATCGCGGTGCGTGGCGGCGATGATGCGCGCGCTGGTGCGCCGCTCGGCGTCGTCGCCGACGCGCTCGTAGGTGTGCTCCTGGAGGACGCGCAGCAGCTTCACCTGCACCGGCAAGGGCAGGTCGCCCACCTCGTCGAGGAAGAGCGTCCCGCCCTCGGCCGCCTCGAAGCGGCCGAGGCGGTCGCGGATGGCGCCCGTGAACGCGCCGCGCACGTGGCCGAAGAGCTCGCTCTCGAGCAGCTCGGCGGGCAGCGCCGCCGCGTTCACGGCGACGAACGGGCCGTTCCGGCGCGGCGAGTGCGCGTGGATGATGCGCGCCATCACCTCCTTGCCGGTCCCGCTCTCGCCGGTGACGAGCACGGTCGACTCGCTGTGCTGCAGGGTCTCGATGAGCCGGAACACCCGCGTCATCGCCTGCGAGCGGCACATGACGCCGAACCCGGCGACGGGCGCGCAGACGTCCGGGGACTCGTCGTCCGCGGGGCGGAGGACGACCAGGTAGGCGGCGGAGGGATCGCAGACGCCGTGAGGATCGTGCTCGAGGGGGGCGGCCGTGACCGAGAGCAGGCGCGGGCCGCGCTCGCACTGGAGGTAGGCGCGCCAGCCCTCCCGCCGCTCTCCCGCGAGGAGCGCCTGGCGGAGCGGCCCGTCCGTCCCGAACAGCTCCGTCCCGAGCACCGTCTCGACGGGCGCGCCCGCGATGCGCCCCGCGGCCCCCGCGCCGAGCAGCGACTCCATGCGCTCCGAGGCGTGGCGGATCCGGAACTGGGAGTCGAGCGCCATGCAGATGCGGCCGAGCGAGCCGAACGCGGCGTTCACGGCGGCGAAGGCGACGTCACGGGTGCTCTCGGGAGCGGCTTGCATCGGAACCTCCGGACCCGCCGTCCACCCTTCCACGGCCTCGGGGTGAGCGGCCCGGGTGCAGGCTCCCTCCATGACACAGCACGTTTCACGATGAAACGTGGCGTGTCGTCGCAGCTGAAACGCGTCGTCGCTCATCCGAGCCAACCCTTCGAATTTGCTGCCCACCCCGCGTGGGCACGCGGCGCGCAATCGCCGTCTGGGACGAGACATGCCACGGCGATGCCGCCTGGCGACCGACCGCGCCCCGGCACGTCCGGCGCGCCGAACGAAGGGAAGGGCCAATGACGACGAACAGGATCGCCTCGCTCCTCGCCGCGCTGTCGCTCCTCGCGCCGGCGGCGGCGCACGCCACGAACGGCATGCGGATGATCGGCTTCAGCCCGGTGCAGGACGCCATGGGCGGCGTGGGCGTCGGCGCGACGCTCGACGCGGCCTCGCTGCTCACGAACCCCGCCGGCATGGCCGACCTGGGCCGCCGCCTCGAGCTCGGCGGCTCCTACTTCAAGCCGTCGGTGAGCTACAGCGCCAGCGGGAGCGGGCCCATGCCCCAGATGTTCGTCGCGAACGACGGCGCGTCGCTGGACTCGGACCGCGGCGCCTCGCCGATCCCGCTCCTCGCCTACGTCCAGCCGGTGACGGACCGGCTCACCACCGGCATCGGCGTGTTCGGCGTCGCCGGCATGGGCGTCGACTACGGGATGAACCTCTACAACGGGCCGACGCTGACGTCGTACATGCAGGGCCGCTTCACGCCCGCCGCGGCGTATCGCGTGAGCGACCGGCTCAGCCTCGGCGTGACCGCGAACCTCATGGTCGCGCAGATGGAGTACGACGTGGCCTCCGGCGCCGGCCAGGCCGCGCATGACACCGCCACCTCGTTCGGAGCCGGCGCGACCTTCGGCGTGAAGTACTCTCCGGTGAAGCGCGTCTCCTTCGGCGCGGCGTACGAGACGCGCAGCTGGTTCCAGGACTTCTCCTTCACGGTGCCCGAGCGCCCGAACCCGATGACGGGCGGCACCAACCCTGCCGGCACCGACGAGCTCGCCTTCGACCAGCCGCAGAGCGCCACCCTCGGCGTGGCCGTGACGCCGGTGGACGCGCTGCTCCTCGCCGTCGACGTGCAGTGGATCGACTGGTCGAGCACGATGGGCGACGGGCTCCCCCAGTACTCCAGCGACCCGATGGCCACCGGGGCGATGCCGTTCGACATGGGCTGGAGCGACCAGTGGGTCGTGAAGGTCGGCACGCAGGTGATGGCGACCCCGAAGCTCGCGCTCCGCGCCGGCTACAACTACGGCAAGATGCCGCTCGATCCCGACCGGGCGTTCGAGAACATGGCGTTCCCGGCCGTCTCCGAGCACCACGTGACCGCCGGCGCCGGCTACGTCTTCAGCGATCGCCTCAGCGCGAACGTCGCCGGGGTCTACGCGCTGAACGCCAGCATCGAGGGCGCGAACCCCGCGGAGCAGGGCATCTCCTCCTACTCGACGGAGATGTCGCAGCTCGCGGTCGACGTCGCCCTCTGCTACCGCTTCTAGCCGCGCGCCGCCCCAGCGCCGCCGGACCTCACCGAAGGAGCGAGCGATGACCCTCACCCGCAGGAAGTTCATCCAGATCGGCGGCGCCGCCGCGGGCGGAGCGGCGCTCGCCTCCGGGCTCACCACGCGCTGGTGGGGCCTCGACGCCGACCGCGTCGAGGATCCCGGCACGGAGGGCGACCGCGTCGTCGCCTCGTACTGCGAGCTCTGCTTCTGGGGCTGCGGGGTGCAGGCCCACGTGAAGGACGGGCGGGTCACCAAGGTGGTCGGCAACCCCGACCACCCCCTCTCGCGCGGCATGCTCTGCCCGCGCGGCGCCGGCGCGACCGGCCTCCTCTACGATCCCGATCGCCTGAGGAGGCCGCTCGTCCGCACGCAGAAGCGCGGCGAGGACGTGTTCGAGGAGGTGAGCTGGGACGCGGCGCTGAACCGCGTCGGCGAGGGGCTCCTCGAGGTGAAGCGCCGTCACGGCCCGGAGGCGGTGGCGCTCTTCACGCACGGGTCGGGAGGCAGCTGGTTCAAGCAGTTCATGAAGGCGTGGGGCTCGCCCAACGTCGGCGCGCCCTCGTACGCGCAGTGCCGCGGGCCGCGCGAGGCGGGGTACCTCCTCACCTTCGGCACGCCGCTCGGCTCGCCCGAGCCCATCGACCTCGCCAACGCCCGGGTGATCACGCTCATCGGCAGCCACCTGGGCGAGAACATGCACAACACCCAGGTGCAGGAGCTGGCCGAGGCCATCGGGCGCGGCGCCCAGCTCGTGGTGGTCGATCCGCGCTTCTCGGTGGCGGCGAGCAAGGCGCGCTACTGGCTGCCCATCAAGCCGGGCACGGACATCGCGCTGCTCCTCGCCTGGATGAACGTGATGCTGGAGGAGAAGACGTACGACGCCGAGTACCTGGCGAAGCACGCCGTCGGGCTCGAGGAGCTCCGCGCGCACGTCGCCGACAAGACGCCGGAGTGGGCGTACCCCATCACCGGCATCCGCCCGGAGCTCATCCGCGACAGCGCGCGGCTCATCGCCTCGGCGCGCCCGGCGTCGCTCGTCCACCCGGGCCGCCACACCACGTGGTACGGCGACGACACGCAGCGCGCGCGGGCCATGGCGATCCTGGCGGCCCTGCTCGGCAGCTGGGGCCGGCGCGGCGGCTACGTGAGCCACGCGAAGCTGTCGCTCCCGCCGTACCCGACCGCGGCGGAGCCCCCGCACGGCGGGAAGGGGGCCGCCGACCGGCCGAAGAAGGGCGGCTTCCCCGTCGCGACCGAGGTCATCGCCTCGGGGCTCTGCGACGCGAGCGTGTCGGGCCAGGCGCTCTACGACCTCAAGGCGTGGATCGTCTACGGCTGCAACCTGCTCCAGGCGCTGCCGGACCGGCGCCAGACGGTGAAGGCGCTCGAGGGGCTGGACTTCGTCGTCTCCATCGACGTGCTGCCCGCGGAGATCTGCGGCTGGAGCGACGTGGTGCTCCCCGAGGCGACCTACCTGGAGCGCGACGACGACGTCGCCGCGCCCGCCTACAAGCGGCCGTTCCTGGCGCTGCGCCAGGAGGCGGTGCCGCCGCTCCACGACTCGAAGCCCGGGTGGTGGATCGCGAAGGAGCTCGCCGGCCGCGTCGGGCTCGCCGAGCACTTCCCGTGGAAGGACGCGCGCGAGTACGTGGACGCGCGCCTGCGGGCGGGCGGCCACGACGTCGCGCGCGCCCGGGAGACCGGCGTCATCCTCGGCCGGGAGGTCGCCACCTGCGAGGAGGAGGGGCTGGCGGTCACGGTGGACACCGACTCGGGGAAGATCCACCTCCGCAGCGAGGAGCTCGCGAAGCTGGGCTTCGACCCGCTCCCGCAGTACTACCCGCACGAGGAGCCGCCGCCCGGCCAGTTCCGGCTGCTCATGGGACGCGCCCCCACGCACACCTTCGGCCGCACGGTGAACAACCGGCTCCTCGCCGAGCCGTACCCGGAGAACGAGGTGTGGGTGAACGCGGACGCGGCGCGGGCGCTGCCCGGGCTCGACGGACCGCTCGAGGACGGCGCGCGCGTGTTCCTGGTGAACCAGGACGGCGCGCGCGCGGGGCCGGTGCGGGCGAAGGTGACCCAGCGGATCCGCGGGGACTGCGTGTACCTCGTCCACGGCTGGGGGCAGACGGCGCGCCGGCTCCGCTACGCGTACGGCCGCGGCGCCTCCGACACCGAGCTCGTCACCCGCTACGCGGTGGATCCGATCATGGGCGGCACGGGCATGAGCGTGAACTTCGTGCGCATCGAGCGCGCCGAGAGGGCGGCATGAGGAAGCGCTACGCCATGGCGGTCGACACCGCGCGCTGCGTCGGCTGCAACGCCTGCGTCATCGCCTGCAAGACGGAGAACGCGCTGCCGAGCGGAGGGTTCCGCGACTGGATCGCGCAGGAGACGCGCGGCACGTTCCCCGCGCTCACGCTGGAGATCCGCTCGGAGCGCTGCAACCAGTGCAGCCACCCCTCCTGCGTCAGCGCCTGCCCGACCGGCGCGAGCCACGTCGCCGACGGCGGGGTGGTGGGGGTGGCGCGGGCGAAGTGCACCGGCTGCAAGGCGTGCATCGCCTCCTGCCCGTACGGCGCGCGCTACGTCCACCCCGAGGGCCACGTGGACAAGTGCACCTTCTGCCTGCACCGCGTCCGCGAGGGGAAGCCGCCCGCGTGCGTCGAGACCTGCCCCACGCGCGCGCTCACCTTCGGCGACCTCTCCGATCCCGCGAGCCGCGTGGCGCAGCTCACGCGCTCCCGGCGCGTGAAGGTGCTCCAGCCCGGGTCGGGCAACGAGCCGAACGTCTTCTTCCTCGTGTAGGAGCCTGCATGGAACGGAACCCCGACAAGTTCTGGAACCCGTACCTCGCCGGCGTCGCGCTCGGGCTCGTGCTCTTCACCTCGTTCCTGGTGATGGGCAGCGGGCTCGGCGCCTCGGGCGCGTCGCTCCGCGCCGGCATCGCGGCGATCGGCCTCTTCGCGCCGGACCACGTCGCGAGCACGCCGCCGCTCGCGCGCGCCGCGGCGAGCGGCCACGTCACCTGGCTCGTCTTCGAGATCCTCGGCGCGCTGCTCGGCGGGGTGGTCGCCGCGTACACCTCCGGCCGGCTCGGCGCCGAGGTGCTGCGCGGCCCGCGCATCGGCAAGGGGGCGCGCCTCGCGCTCGCCCTCGCGGGCGGGGTGCTCATGGGCGCCGCGGCCAAGATGACGCGCGGCTGCACCTCGGGCCAGGCGCTCTCGGGCGGCGCGCTCCTCTCGGTGGGCGCCTGGGCCTTCATGTTCTCGGTGTTCGGCGGCGGCTACGCGCTCGCCTGGTTCCTGAGGAGGCAGTGGCGATGACCTTCCCCGTCCTCCCGGCGCACGAGCTCGGGCTCGTGCTCGCCGTCCTCATCGGCTTCGGGTTCGGGTTCGTGCTCGAGCGCGCCGGCTTCGGGCGGGCCAACAAGCTCGCCGCCCAGTTCTACGGGCACGACATGACCGTCTTCAAGGTCATGTTCAGCGCGATCGTGACGGCGATGCTCGGGGTCGTGCTCGCCTCCGCGCTCGGGCTCGCCGACTTCCGCGCGCTCGCCGATCACGCGACGAGCGGCACCTTCCTCGTGCCGATGATCGCGGGCGGCTTCCTGCTCGGCGCCGGCTTCATCGTCTCGGGCTACTGCCCCGGCACGTCGTTCGTGGCGATGGCCTCCGGCAAGGTGGACGGGCTCATGACCGTGCTCGGCGTCATCGTCGGGCAGGTGATCTGGGCCGAGCTGGAGTGGCGGCCCGGCTTCGCGGCCTTCCACAACGCCGGCGCCCTCGGCAACTTCTACCTCTGGGAGCTGTTCCACCTGCCGGCGAGCTCCGGCCCGTACGTGGTCGCGCTCGGCGTCACCGCCATGGCCGTCGGCTGCTTCGTGGGCGCGGAGAAGCTCGAGCGCGTCCTGTCCGGCCGCACCGATCCGCACGCGGTGCCGACGCCGGCCGGGCGGGCCGGCCGCTTCGTCTTCGCGGGCCTCGCCGCCGCGGCGGCCGTGGGCCTCGTCGGCCTCGCGACGCCCACGGGGGCGCGAGAGGTGGGCCGCGAGGCGACGGCCGTCGCGCCGCTCGCCCTCGCGCGCCGCGTGTTCGACGAGCCGTGGAAGCTCCGCATCCTCGATCTGCGCTCGCTCGAGGCCTGCTCGGCGAAGCGGATCCCCGGCGCCGAGTGCGTGCCCGCCGAGAAGCTCGGCGAGCTCGGCCTCGCCGAGGCCCCGGCCGCGCGCGATCTCGTGCTCGTCGCCGACGCCCCCCTCGCCGCGACGCCGCCGGCCGCGGCGGCGTACGCCGGCCGCGTGTACGTGCTCGAGGGCGGGTGGGCGGCGTGGCAGCAGCTCGCGCTCGTTCCCACGGCCCCGCCCGCCCCCGGGGCGCCGGCGGCGGAGCTCGAGGCGTACCGCCTCCGCGCCGGGATCCACGCGGCGATGACCGGCATGAAGTCCGCGCCTCCGCCCCCCACGCCCACCGTCGCCGCGCCGGGCGGGCGCAAGGCCGGCGGCGGCGGCTGCAGCGGGTAGCCACGAACGGGAGACCACCATGACCGAGCTCGATCTCGCGCGGCACAGCCGGCTCATCGATCCGCAGCTTCACGTCTGGGGCTGGGAGATCCCCGTCTACCTGTTCCTCGGCGGCATGGCCGCGGGGCTCATGATCGTCACCTCGCTCCTCGCGCTCAGGCGGGAGGAGCGCTCCGGCGCCGCGCGCTGGCTCGCCTTCGCCGCGCCGGTGCTCGTGTCGATCGGGATGGGGGCGCTCTTCCTCGACCTCGCCCACAAGGCGCACGTGTGGCGCTTCTACCTCGCGTTCCGCTGGACCTCGCCCATGTCGTGGGGCGCCTGGATCCTCGTGCTCGTCTACCCGGTGAGCCTGCTCGTCGCGCTCGCCGGGCTCGGCGAGGCGCAGGCGGAGCGCGTCGTGGCGCTCGCCGGCCGGGTTCGCCTCGGCGGCCTGGTCCGCGCCGCGGGCGCCGTCGGGCGGCGCCACGCCCCGGCGCTGCTCCAGGCCAACCTGTGGATGGGCGTCGCGCTCGGCGTGTACACCGGCATCCTGCTCTCCACCCTCGGTGCGCGCGCCCTCTGGAGCTCCTCGCTCCTCGGGCCGCTGTTCCTCGTGTCCGGCCTCTCCACCGGCGCGGCCTTCCTGCTCCTCTTCGGCCTCGACGCCGAGGAGCGCGAGCTCGTGACCCGCTGGGATCGGGCGGCCATCGCGGTCGAGGCGGCGCTGCTCGTCCTCTTCCTCGTCGGGCTCTCGACGAGCGGTGCGACCGGGCAGGCCGCCGCCGGGCTCGTGCTCGGCGGGGCCTTCACGGCCGAGTTCTGGAGCCTCGTCGTCATCGCCGGGCTCGCCGTGCCGCTCCTGCTCGAGACGCTCGAGGCGCGGCTGCACCTCGGCGCCACCCGGGTCGCGCCCGCGCTGGTGCTCGCGGGCGGGCTGGCGCTGCGCTGGATCCTGGTCGCCGCTGGCCAGGCCTGAGCCATGGTTCGCGATCCGAGATCAGCTTCGCTGTCTCGAATCGCGCCAGGGTTCAGGCATGATCTGACGGGGGGCTGCGCCCCTCGCGTTGCTCGGGGCTCACGCGCCGTCCCGTACAGCGCTCTCGTTGGCGCGGATCACGGTCGGTGACAGGCCGGCGGCGGGTTCCCCTGCTCGCCGCCGGCCCGCGGTTGCGAGCCGAGCCGCACGAGCGGGGCGGGGGCAGGCGCGCGCGCGCCGCAGCCACCGGAGCTGCAGCCGTGGCAGGGGCCCTTCCCCTTGAAGAGCGAGCGGTACAGCAGGAAGGCTGCGCCCGCGAGCACGAGCGCGGCGATGACGGCGTCGGCGAGCCCCACCGTCAGGCCCCCAGGCCGAGCAGCCGGCCGCCCTGGTAGATGAGCAGCGCCATGCCCCAGGCGAGCGCGGTCTGGTAGGCGAACGCCACCCCGAACCACTTCCAGCCGCCGAACTCCTGCCGCATGGCGATGGCGACCACCACGCACGGCATGTAGAGCAGCACGAACACCATGAAGCCGAGGGCGGTGAGCGGCGTGAACCCGGTGCGGACCGCGGCCTTGAGCGGGGAGGGCGCCTCGTCGGCGTCCTCGATCGAGATCGCCGTCACGCCGAGCGTCGACACCACGTTGCCGAGCGACTGGCGCGCCGCCTCGAAGAACGAGACGCCGATCTCGCGCACGTCCTCGCCGAGCGTGGGCTGCGCCTCCTCCGCGGCGGCGGGCTCCGGCGCGTAGATCTCGGCCATGGTCCCCACGACGATCTCCTTCGCGATGACGCCGGTGATGAGGGAGGAGGCCGCCTCCCAGGTCCCGAACCCGAGCGGCGCGAGCGCGGGCGCCATCACCTGGCCGGCCTTGCCGAGGTACGAGTCCTTCTTGTCCGCCACGCCCCAGGGCAGGTTCAGCATGAACCAGACGATGACCGAGACCGCGAGGATGTAGGTGCCGGCCTTGTAGAGGAAGTGCTTCCCCTTCTCCCAGGTGTGCAGGCACACGCTGCGCATCGACGGCATGCGGTAGGGCGGCAGCTCCATGATGAAGGCGGGCGCCTCGCCGCGGAACAGCGTCCTCTTGAAGACCACGCCCATGGCGATGGCGAGCACGATGCCGATGACGTAGAGCGACCAGATCACCGTGCCCGGCCGATCCGGGAAGAACACGCCGACGAAGAGCACGTACACCGGGAGGCGCGCGCCGCAGGACATGAGCGGGATGAGGAGCGCCGTGAGGATCCGGTCGCGCCCGCTCTCCAGGGTGCGGGTGGCGTAGACGCCCGGGACGTTGCAGCCGAAGCCGAGCACCATGGGGATGAACGACTTGCCGTGCAGCCCCATGGCGTGCATCGCCTTGTCCATCACGAAGGCGGCGCGGGCCATGTAGCCCGACCCCTCCAGGAAGGTGATGAAGAACATCATCGCGAAGATGACGGGGACGAAGACGAGGACGAAGCCGACCCCGGCGATGATGCCGTCGTTGACGAGCGACACCGTCCAGTCGGGCGCGCCCACCGTGCCGAGGAGCGCGGCCGCCCAGCGCTTGAACGGGCCGTTCGCCATCGCGTCGATCCAGTCGCCGAAGGGCGCGGAGAGATCGAAGGTGAGCTTGAAGACGAGCCACATCGCGGCGAGGAAGATGGGGATGCCGAGGAAGCGGTTCAGGACGATCCTGTCGATCCGCTCGGTGAGCTCGGTGCGCTGCAGCCGCGGCTTCTCCAGCACCTCGCGGGTGAGCCCGGCGGCGAGCCCGTAGCGCGCCTCGGCGAGGATCGCCTCGACGTCGTCGCCGTGCGCGGTGACGAGGTGCTCGAGCGGCGCCGTCACGAGCGCGGGCCGGTCGAGGCCCGTCTCCTCCAGCACCCGCGCGTCGCCCTCGATGAGCTTCAGCGCGAGCCAGCGCGCCGGGAAGCGCTCCGCGAGCGCCGGGTGGCGCTCCGCGAGCGCGCGGGCGACCGCGGCGGCGGCGCCGTCGAGGTCGGGGCCGTACGAGAGGGGGACGAGGGTGCGCACCTGGCGGCGATCCGCGGTGGACACCACCGTCCCGAGCAGCTCCGCGAGCCCCGTCTTCTTCGTCGCCGAGGTCGGGACGACGCGCAGGCCGAGGCGCGCCTCCAGCCCGCGCACGTCGATGCGGTAGCCCTTCGCCTCCGCCTCGTCGTAGATGTTGAGCGCCATCACCACCGGGATGCCGAGCTCCAGGAGCTGCACCGTGAGGTACAGGTTCCGCTCCAGGTTGGTGGCGTCCACCACGTTGACGATCACGTCGGGGCGCTCGTGCGCGAGGTAGTCGCGCGCGACGATCTCCTCCTGCGAGTAGGGGGAGAGGGAGTAGGTGCCGGGCAGGTCGACGAGCCGGATGCGGCGCCCGCCGTGCTCCAGCGAGGCCTCCTTCTTCTCGACGGTCACCCCCGGCCAGTTGCCGACGTGCAGGCGGCTGCCGGCGATGGCGTTGATGAGCGTGGACTTGCCGGAGTTCGGGTTGCCCGCCACCGCCACGGTGAGGGGCCGCGCCGCGTCGGGGGGCGCCGAGGGCGCCGCGGTGAGCTTGGGCGCGGCGGTCACGGCGTCACCTCCACCGCGATCCCCTCCGCCTCGTTCTTGCGAAGCGAGAGGTGATAGCTGCGGATCCGCACCTCGATGGGATCGCCGAGCGGCGCCACCTTCTCCACCCGCACCTCCGCGCCGGGCAGCAGGCCCATGTCCATGA
Source organism: Anaeromyxobacter sp. Fw109-5 (assembly GCF_000017505.1). Lineage (NCBI taxonomy): Bacteria > Pseudomonadati > Myxococcota > Myxococcia > Myxococcales > Anaeromyxobacteraceae > Anaeromyxobacter > Anaeromyxobacter sp. Fw109-5. The sequence goes on along the minus strand of NC_009675.1, from coordinate 4,803,316 downwards.
GCCGCCGCTTCATGGGCCCGATGGCCCCGATCGCCGTGATGCGCCCCGTCTCGCCGGGGGCGAGCTTCGCCAGGTTCGTGCTCATGACCTCGTGACCTTGATCTTCATGGCGACGCCGCGATCGATCGCGATGCGCGACTCGTCGACCTTCACCAGCACCGGGCCGGCGCCGTTGGACAGCATCTGCACGCGCTTGCCGACGCGGAGGCCCATGTCCTCCGCCCGCGACGCGCAGCTCCCCGGGGCGGCCGCGGCCACCCCCACGATCTCTCCGGCCTCTCCCTCGCCCAGCAGTCCGAGCGGCATCATGGCGGCGCGCTCCCTGCCTAGAAGGCGACCTTGAACGCGGCGAGCGCGGTGGTGTCCTGCCCGACGTCGCGTCCCCAGACCGCCTGCTGGACCCCGACCAGCAGCCGGGTGCCGCTCCGCGCGGTCATGTTCAGGCCCGCGGTGAGCGCGAGCCGCTGCTGGGTGGTGACGTCGCGCGCCGCCTCGTAGTTCACCTCGGCGATGGGCTGGAACCAGGGGACGACGGCGTAGCCGAACGCGACGTTCGCGCTGGCGCCGCCCACGAGGTCGCCGGCGCCTCCGCCCATGGGCACCGTGACGGCGAGCTCCGCGTTGGCGGTCTTGCGGCCCCAGTCCTTGGAGGCGACGAGGGCGTTGCGCAGGCTCCAGTAGCCCTGCGTCAGGCCGAGGGCGTCCTCCGCCTCCTCGAGCCCCGTGGGGGCGACGACGGTGGTCGCGAGGGTCAGGTCGAGGGCGCGCTCGACGTCGGCGAGGAAGCGCCAGCGCGTCCCGAGCACGAGGTCGGTGGCGCCGGCGCCGCGCGCGGGGCCGGTCGGGTCGGAGCGGTCGACGGTGTTCGCGAACCCGCTGCCCACCTTCACGTCGAGGTGCTCGTTCACGCCGTAGAAGAAGGCCAGCGAGGACGCGTGGGTGTGGCCGTCGGCGGAGCGGTCGAAGCCGCCGGATCCCCGGTTGGCGAACTTCGGGCTGTAGGCGGTCTCGACCTCGACCGCGCCGGCGCCGACGGGCGTCGCCTCCTCGGTGGCCATCTTGCCGTGGTCGGGGCCTGCGGGAGGGACGATCGGGCCGTCGTCCAGCTCGGAGGCGCGCGCGGCGGGGGAGAGGAGGACTACGGCGGCGAACGCCAGGGCGCGAAGGCGATTGCTCATGTGCACTGCTCCTGCGGGACTGGTGGGGGCGGCAAACTTCTACGAGCGGCGAACTTGCGAGTCGTTCTCAACTTCGAACCGGACGATACTCGGTCTCAACGCGAGCATTCCACGGACCGAGAGTGCGTTCTGCTTGATCGCGGTCAAGACGGGACGGCCCGTCGCCCAGTGTTCGTGCGCGAGATCAATAAAAGCGCTGGAAGAGGCGCAAGTCGGGAGGTCCTGCCGCCGCCCCCGCTCCCCTCGCGGCGCGGCGCCGTGCCGCAGCCGATCCGAGCGGGTCGCCGGATCACCGTCCGTGATCGGCGCCAGCGCTGCGACGGGGTCTCGGACCAGCGCGCCTCCACGAGCCGCACGCGCCGCAGCCGTTGCGGGGTCGCACCCAGCGACACCTGGGGCACCCCCAGGATCTCGCTTCCCTGGTCCGTGGCGCCGGGAGATGCGCAGCGGCATGGCCCATCGCGTCTGCCCCTGGTGGCTCGGTTATCTGCTGGTGAGCCCGCTGCGGCGGCTCGTCCAGAACCCGACGACGCTGCTCGGGCCTCACGTGGCCGAGGGCATGACCGTGCTCGAGCCCGGCCCGGGCATGGGCTTCTTCACGCTGGACCTCGCGCGGCTCGTCGGCCCTGGCGGCCGGGTCGTCGCCGTCGAGCTCCAGCCCAGGATGGCGGAGGCGCTCCGCCGCCGCGCGCGCCGGGCCGGGGTCGCCGAGCGCATCGAGGTGCGGCTCGCCGAGCGGGAGTCGCTCGGCGCGACGGATCTCGCCGGCAAGGTCGACGTGGTCGTCGCCTTCGCGGTGGTGCACGAGCTGCCGAGCCCGGCGCGCTTCTTCGCGGAGGCCGCCGCCGCGCTGAAGCCTGGAGGCAGGCTCCTCCTCGCCGAGCCCAGCGGCCACGTCTCCGGGAGCGACTTCGAGGGCGAGCTCGAGGTGGCGGCCGGCGCCGGGCTCGTCCTGGCCGCCCGGCCGGAGGTGTGGCGCAGCCGCTCGGCGGTGCTGGTGAGGCGCTGAACCGGCCGCCGCGCGACGCGCGCCCCGGCGGAGCTAGAGCCGGACGCGCCGGAGCCGCAGGGCGTTGGCGATCACCGACGCGGACGAGAAGCTCATCGCCGCGCTCGCGAGCATCGGGCTCAGCAGGAGCCCGAAGATCGGGTAGAGCGCGCCCGCGGCGACCGGCACGCCCACGGCGTTGTAGACGAAGGCGAAGAACAGGTTCTGGCGGATGTTCGCGATGGTGGCGCGCGAGAGGCGGCGCGCGCGGACGAGGCCGCGCAGGTCTCCCTTCACGAGCGTCACGCCGGCGCTCTCCATGGCGACGTCGGTCCCGGTGCCCATCGCGATCCCGACGTCCGCCTCGGCGAGCGCGGGGGCGTCGTTGACGCCGTCGCCTGCCATCGCGACGACGGCGCCCGCGGCGCGGAGCCGGCGCACCACCTCGGCCTTCTGCTCCGGGACGACGTCCGCCTCGACCTCGGAGACGCCCAGCCGCCGCGCGACCGCCTCCGCGGTGGCGCGGCCGTCGCCCGTCAGCATCACGAGGCGCAGCCCCTCGGCGCGCAGCGCCGCGAGCGCCTCCGGCGTGGTCGGCTTCACCGGGTCGGCGACGGCGACGAGCCCCGCCGCCTCGCCGTCCATCGCCACGAACAGCACCGTGTGCCCCTCCTCGCGCAGCGCCGCGGCGCGCGCGGCGAGCGGGCCCGCGTCGATGCCCCGCGCGGCCAGCAGCGCCGCGTTGCCGAGCGCGACGCGCGCGCCGTCCACGAGGCCCGTCACGCCCTGGCCGGTCGCCGAGGCGAAGTCGCGGACGGGCGAGAGGGAGAGGCCGCGCTCCCCGGCGGCGCCCACGATGGCGGCCGCGAGCGGGTGCTCGCTGCCGCGCTCCACGCTGGCGGCGAGGCGGAGCAGGGCTCCGGCGTCGACGCCGCGGGCGGGCTCGAGGGCGGCCAGGCGCGGCTTGCCTTCGGTGAGCGTGCCGGTCTTGTCCAGCACGAGCGTGTCCACCCGGGCGAGCACCTCGAGCGCGGCGGCGTCGCGCACGAGCACGCCGGCGAGCGCGCCGCGCCCGGTGCCGACCATGATCGACATGGGCGTCGCGAGCCCGAGCGCGCAGGGGCACGCGATGATGAGCACGGCGACGGCGTTCACGAGGGCGTGGGCGAGCCGCGGCTCCGGTCCGGCGAGGCCCCAGGCGAGCGCGGTGAGGACCGCGACGGCCACGACGAGCGGCACGAACCAGGCCGAGACGCGGTCGGCGAGCCGCTGGATGGGCGCGCGGCTCCGCTGCGCCTCCGCCACGCGCTGGACGATGCGGGCGAGGAGGGTGTCGCGCCCCACGTGCTCGGCGCGCAGGACGAGCGTGCCCGTCCCGTTGAGCGTCCCGCCCGTCACCTTCGCCCCCGGACCCTTCTCGACCGGGATGGGCTCCCCGGTGACCATCGCCTCGTCCACCGCGCTCCGTCCCTCGACGACGGCGCCGTCCACCGGGACCTTCTCGCCGGGGCGGACGCGCAGGCGATCGCCCACCGCGACGCGGTCGAGCGTGACGTCCTCCTCTCGCCCGTCGGCCCCGACGCGCCGGGCGGTGGCGGGCGCGAGCCCGAGGAGCGCCCGGATGGCGCCGGACGTGGCGTGGCGGGCGCGCAGCTCGAGCACCTGGCCGAGGAGCACGAGGGCGGTGATCGCCGCCGCCGCCTCGAAGTAGAGGTGCACGCGGCCGTCGTGGCCGGCGAAGCCGTCCGGGAGCGCGCCGGGGAAGATCGTCCCCACCGCGCTGAAGCCGAAGGCGGCGAGGGTCCCGAGGGCGATGAGGGTGAACATGTTGAGGTGGCGGTTCACCACCGACGCCCAGCCGCGGGCGAGGAGCGGCCCGCCGGCCCACAGCACCACCGGCGCCGCCAGGGCGAGCTGGAGCCAGGCGTTCCAGCGGGGTGGCACGATCCGGCCGAGCGGATCGCCGGGGAGCGTGCCGGACATCGCGAGGGCGACGACCGCGAGCGCGAGCGGCACGCTCGCCCAGAGCCGCCGCGTCATGGAGACGAGCTCCGGGTCCGGTCCCTGCTCGAGGGACGGCGTGCGGGGCTCGAGCGCCATCCCGCAGCGCGGGCAGTCCCCCGGCGCGTCCCGCACGACCTCGGGGTGCATCGGGCAGACGTACTCGGCGCCGGGAGCAGGGGGAGGCACCGGCCGGAGCGCGGGTTCGCGCTCGGTGAACGCTGCCGGGTCGTCGCGAAAGCGGGCGAGGCACCGCGGGCTGCAGAAGTGATGGGTGCGCCCCGCGTGCTCGGCGCTGCCGCCCCTGGGGGCGGCGGGGTCGACCCACATGCCGCACACCGGGTCGCGCACGCGCTCGGCGCCTCCCTCCGCGGCGGGGTGGACGTGGACGGGCTGCTCGGTCGCTCGCATTCCTGCTCCTTTCGCGACGCTAACGAAGCAGCGAGCGAACCCTTACACCTCGGCGCGGCACGCCTCGCCGGGCGGGCGGTTTGCGGGAGCGCGCGACGGCCATTACCAGATCGGGACTCCGGCGGCCCTGGCCGGACGAGGAGGCCCGCGGTGCAGCCGAAGGAGACCGAGCCCCGGCTCGACGAGGTGGAGGACCGCGCCCTGGCGGAGCGCGCCGAGCGCGTCCTCCTCGCCCACCGCCCCCGCTTCCTCGCCTCGCTCGCGCGCCGCGCCGGCGATCGCGAGCAGGCGGAGGACGTCCTGCAGGCCGCCTACGCCCGCGCGATCGAGAAGGGCGTCCCGGACGACGAGGACGAGGGGATCGTGGCCTGGTTCCATGGGGTGCTGCGCAACGCCTGGATCGACGAGGTGCGGCGGCGCGGCGCCGAGCGACGGGCCCTCGAGCGGCACGGGCGCGAGTCGGGCGACGCGCTCGACGTCGAGCTCGAGGACGCGATCTGCGCCTGCGTGGGTGAGCTCGTCTCGACGCTCAGGCCCGAGTACGGCGAGATCCTCCGGGCGGTCGACCTGGACGGGCGCTCGGTCGCCGACGTCGCCCGTGCGTCCGGGATCACGCCCAACAACGCCGGCGTCCGGCTGCACCGCGCCCGCCGGGCGCTGCGGCGTCAGCTCGTGCGCTCCTGCGGTGCCTGCGCCGAGCACGGCTGCCTCGACTGCGGCTGCCACGGCGCGCGGCCCCGCGTCGCGCTCGCGCCGCGGGCCTGAGGCGGGAAACACCGATTGACGACCGGTATTCGGCCGTGGGACAGATCGGCGGCACGCATGACGAGGCCTCCCCTCCCAAGGCTCGGTGAGCTCGAGACCGCCGTCCTGGAGCACGTCTGGGCGGCCGGGTCGTGCGACGTGAAGGCCGTCCACCGGACGCTCGGGTCCCGCCGCGGGATCACGCTCAACACCGTCCAGTCCACCATGGAGCGGCTGTTCCGCAAGGGGCTGCTCGCGCGCGAGAAGGTGAGCCACGCCTACGTCTACTCGCCGTGCCACAGCCGCGAGGAGCTGGGCGCGCGCGTGGTGGAGGAGGTCGTCTCCCGGCTCCTGCAGGGCGAGGCGGTGCCGGTGCTCGAGGCGTTCGTCGACCTCGCCGAGCGGACGGACGCGGCGAACCTCGATCGGCTCGAGCGGCTCATCGCCGACAGGAAGAAGGCTCGGCGATGACGGGCCTGCTGCGGCTCGCGGCCCTGAACGGCGTCGCGCTCCTCGGGTTCGGCGTCCTCGTCGCGGCCGCGGCCGCGCTCGCGCAGCGCATCGTCGCCACCCGGACCCGTGCGCTCCCGCCCCCCTTCCGGTCGCGCGTGCTCCTCGCGTGGGCCGCCGCCCCCGCGACCGCGGCGACGGCGCTCCTCGCGCTCGCGCTGTGGCCGTCGCTCGGCGCGGTGCTCGGGCTGGCCGTCGATCACTGCCCTGCGCACGCCGGGCACGTCCACCTCTGCCTCCACCACCTGCCGGCGCGCGGGCCCTGGCTCGCCGGGGCCTTGGGCCTCGGCGGCTTCGCCGCGGTCGCGGGCGCGGCGCTCGTGCGCGCGCTCCGCACGGCCGCGCTCGCCGCCCGCCTCGCCGGCGCGGCCTCGCTCGAGCTCCCTTCTGGCGCCGGCGTCGTCGAGTCCCGGCGCGCCTTCGCGCTCACCGCGGGCTGGTTCCGCCCGCGCGTCCTCGTGTCGACGGCCCTCCTCGAGCGGCTGAGCCCGGCGCAGGTCGAGATCGTGGTCGCCCATGAGCGGGCGCACGCCGAGCGGCGCGACGCGCTGGCGGTCACGATCGCCCGGGTCCTCTCGCTCGCGCACCTTCCGTCCGTGCGCCGCCAGGTCCTCTTCGACCTCGCCCTCGCCTGCGAGCAGGCGTGCGACGAGGCCGCCGCACGCGCGTGCGGGGATCGCGTCCTCGTGGCAGAGACGATCCTGGCGGCGGAGCGCGCGGCCGGGTCCTCCCACCCGCTCGCCGCGCCGGGGCTCGCCTTCGGCGGCGCCGAGGTGGGGAGCCGGGTGGAGTCGTTGCTCGGGGCGCCCGTGGACGGCGCGGCGCCGCGTTACCTACCGTGGATCCTGCTCGCCGCGGCCGCCGCGCTCGCCGGCGCCGCGCCTCACGTCCATCACTGGACGGAGACGCTCCTCGACCATCTTCCCCACTGAACGGCGGAGCGCGCTCGCGCCCGAGGTGATCTCCCGTGCCCGAAAAGCCGACCGTCGCTCGGTTCTTCCTCGTCGCCGTGATCGCGCTCGCCTCCCGGGCGGCCGCCGACGGGGCTCCGTCCCCGCTGGACGAGCAGGACGCCGTGCGCCGCGCCCTCTCGCGCCCGGCTCTCGTGGAGGAGCTCGGCGCCCGCGTCGACCTGGCCCGCGCCGACGAGATCGCCGCGCGCCGCTGGCCGAACCCAGAAGCGACGTGGTCCCACGAGGAGGTTCGCCCCGACGGCCCGGCCGCGCGGGAGGACGTGGCGGTGCTGTCTCAGCGCTTCGACCTCTCCGGCCGCCGCGGGCTCCGCGGCGACGCGGCGGCGCGCCGCGTGGAGGCCGCGGGCGCCGAGGCGGCGCTCCTCCGGCTCGACGTGGAGGCCGAGGCGCGGCGGGCGTTCGCGCACGCGCTCGCGTCCGAGCGACGGGTGGGCATCCTGAGGGCGGCCGTGGAGCGGCTCGAGGGGGTCGCGGCCGCCGTGGGGCGCAGGGCGGCGAGCGGCGACGTGGCCGGCTACGACCGCCGCCGCGTCGAGCGCGAGCGGCTGACCGCGCTCGGGCGGCTCGACGTCGAGGAGGGCGCGCTCGCCCGCGCCCGCGCCCGGCTCGCGGCGCTGATCGGGGCGACCGATCCGTCGGCGCTCGCCTTGACCGGCGACCTCGCGCCGACCTCGCCGCCCCCGCTCGCGACGCTCGCCGAGCGGCTCCCCTCGCGCCCGGATCTGAGGGCCCTCGCGCTCGAGGCGCGAGCGGGCGAGCTCGAGGCCCGCGCCGCGGGGCGATGGCTCATCCCGGAGGTGGAGCTCGGCGGCGGGGTGAAGACCGTCGAGGCCGGCGCCGGGCGCGACTCGGGGTTCGCCGCCGCGATCACCGTTCCCATCCCGCTGTTCGCGCGGGGGCAGGACGAGCGGCTGCGCGGCGACGCCCGTGCCCGCGCGGCGCGCGGGCGGCTCTCCCTCGCCCTCGACGCCGCCCGCGCGGACGTCGCCGGGCTCCACGCCGAGGCGACCCGGCTCGCCGGGGCGGCCGGCCGCTACCGCGAGAGCGGCGCCGCCGATTCCGCGGCGCTGCTGCGCATCGCCGAGGCCGCGTATCGCGGCGGGGAGGTCGGCGTGCTCGAGCTCATCGACGGCTACCGCGCCGCGCTCGACGCCGACCTCTCGCTCGTGGAGCTGGAGTGGGCCGCTCGCCGCGCCCGCATCGATCTCGACCGCACCTCCGGAGGAGCTCCCCGATGACGCGCACCCTGCTCGCGCTCGCCCTGCTCGGCGCCCTCGCCTCCTGCCGCGAGCGCCCGGGCGGCGGCGACGACCACGATCACGCCCCCCGAGCCGCCGGCCACGGGGACCACGCGCCGGCGGAGCGGCCCGGCAGGTCGATCACGCACTTCGGCGAGCGCACGGAGCTGTTCGTCGAGTTCCCCGTGCTGGTGCGCGGCGAGGAGTCGCGCTTCGCGGCGCACCTGAACGATCTCGAGCGCTTCAGGCCGCTCGAGAAGGGACGCGTCGAGGTGGTCCTCTCCGGCGGCGGCGCGCCCGACGAGCGCTTCGCGGCGACGGATCCCAGCCCGGCGGGGATCTTCCGGCCCGTGGTGAAGCCCGCCCACGCCGCGAAGAGGCGCCTCGCCCTCACGGTCGAGGGCGCGGGGGTCACCGACCGGCACGACCTCGGCGAGGTCCAGGTGTTCGTCACCGTCGCCGAGGCGGCCGGGGCCGGAGAGGAGGAGGAGGCCCCCGGCCTCGTCCCGTACCTGAAGGAGCAGCAGTGGCGCACGGAGTTCGCCACGGCGCCCGCGGCCGAGGCGGAGCTGCGTCCGTCCGTCCTCGCCAACGGCACGCTCCGCGCGCGCCCGGACGGCGAGTCTCGGATCGCCGCGCCCGTCGCCGGGCGGCTCGTCGCCGCGGGCGGGGGCTTCCCGTTCGTGGGGCGCCAGGTGCGCGCGGGAGAGGTGCTGGCCGCGCTCGCTCCCAGGGTCGGCGGGGACGCCGATCCCGCCTCGCTCGAGCTGGCGGTCACGCAGGCGCGGCTCGACCTCGAGCTCGCCCGGAAGGACCTGGCGCGGCTCGAGGAGCTCGCCTCCGCCGAGGCGGTGCCCGAGCGGCGCGTCCAGGACGCGCGGCGCGCCGTCGCGGAGGGCGAGGCCCGGCTCGCGGCAGGGCAGGCGCGCAAGGCGCGCTTCGAGGGCTCCGCCGGCGGCGGCGCGGGCCGGATCATGCTCCGCTCCACGATCGCGGGGACGGTCGCCCTGATCGGCGCCTCGCCCGGCACGCTCGTCGAGGAGGGCCGCGAGGTCATCCACGTCGTGGATCTCGATCGTCTCTGGCTGGAGGTGCAGATCCCCGAGGCCGACGTGGGGAGGATCGGGAAGCCGACCGGCGCGTGGTTCGAGGTCGAGGGGTTCGCGGCGCCGTTCGAGGTGGCGCCGGAGCGCGGCGGGCGCGTGATCGGCTTCGGCGGCGTGATCGACCCGCAGACCAGGACGGCGCCGCTCGTGCTCGAGCTGCCGAACGCGGGACGCGACCTGCGCGTCGGGATGTTCGCGCGCGTCCACGTCCTCACCGGTCCCCCCGTGAAGGCGGTCGCCGTCCCCGCGAGCGCCGTCGTGGACGACGGCAGCGAGCAGGTCGTCTTCGTGGAGGTCTCGGGCGAGCGGTTCGAGCGCCGCCCGGTCCGCCTCGGGCTGCGGGACGGCGAGCGCGTGCAGGTGCTCGCCGGCGTGCAGCCCGGCGAGCGCGTCGTCTCGCGCGGCGCCTACCAGGTCCGGCTGGCCGCGTCCTCCGGCGCCATCCCGCAGCACGGGCACGTGCACTGAGAGGCCGCACGATGATCGACGCCGTCATCCGCTGGTCCCTCACGCACCGGCTGGTCGTCCTGCTCGGGGCGGGCATCCTCCTCGCCTGGGGGTCCGTCGTCGCGGTCCGGATGCCGGTGGACGTTTTCCCGGATCTCACCGCCCCGACCGTCACCGTGATCGCCGAGGCGCACGGGATGGCCCCCCAGGAGGCGGAGAGCCAGATCGCCTTCCCCATCGAGACGGCGCTGAACGGCGCGCCCGGAGTGCGCCGCGTGCGATCGGCGAGCGGCATCGGGATCGCCATCGTCTGGGCCGAGTTCGAGTGGGGGACGGACATCTACCAGGCGCGCCAGGTCGTCGCGGAGAAGCTCCAGCTCGCGCAGTCGGCGCTGCCCCCCGGGGCCGACGCGCCGGTGCTCGCGCCGGTCTCGTCGATCATGGGCGAGATCCTGTTCATCGCGCTCACCTCCGAGCGCCACACGCCGATGGATCTGAAGACGACGGCCGACTGGACCATCCGCCGCCGCCTGCTCGCCGTGCCCGGCGTCTCCCAGGTGGTCCCGACCGGCGGCGACACCAAGCAGTACCAGGTGGTGCTCCGGCCGGACCGGCTGTCGGCGTACGGGCTGACGGCCGACGAGGTCGTGCGCGCCCTCCGCGCCACGAACGAGAACGCCTCCGCCGGCTTCTACCTGGAGGGCGGGCAGCAGTTCCTCATCCACGGCGTCGGGCGCGTGCGGACCCCCGCCGATCTCGGCGAGACCGTGGTGGCGGTGCGCGGGACGGAGCCCGTGCTGGTGCGCCAGCTCGGCGAGGTGCGGCTCGGCCCCGCCATGAAGCTCGGCGAGGGCTCCCACGACGGCAGGCAGGCCGTCGTGCTCGGCATCCAGAAGCAGCCGGGCGCGAACACGCTCGAGCTCACGAAGCGGCTCGACGCGGAGCTCGACGCGATCCAGCAGACCCTCCCCGAGGGGATGGAGATCGACCGCCACATCTTCCGGCAGGCCGACTTCATCGAGATCGCGATCGGCAACGTGGTCGGCGCGCTGCGCGACGGCGCGCTCCTCGTCGTCGCCATCGTCTTCCTCTTCCTCGCGAGCGCCCGCGCGACCGGCATCACGGTGCTCGCCATCCCGCTGTCGCTCGTGACCGCCATCCTGGCCATGCGGGCGCTCGGCGCGAGCATCAACACCATGACGCTCGGCGGGATGGCGATCGCCGTGGGCGCCCTCGTCGACGACGCCATCATCGACGTCGAGAACGTGGTCCGCCGCCTGCGGGAGGACCGCGGCCGGGGCGGGCAGCTCCACTACCTGGGCATCGTCTTCGAGGCGAGCCGCGAGATCCGCGGGTCCATCGTGTACGCGACGCTCATCATCGTCCTGGTGTTCCTGCCGCTGTTCTTCCTCTCGGGGGTGGAGGGCCGGCTGCTGCAGCCGCTCGGGTTCGCGTACGTCGTCTCGCTCGCCGCCTCGCTGCTCGTGGCCCTCACGGTGACGCCCGCCCTGTGCCTCACGGTCCTCCCGAACGCGCGCGCGGTGCGCGAGAGCCGGGAGGGGAGGCTCGTCCACTGGCTGAAGGCGCGCTACGAGCCGCTCCTCGGGCGCGTCCTCCCGCGCTGGCGGCTCGCCGCGGCGGCCGGGATGGGCCTCCTCGCGGCGGCGGCCCTGGCGCTCGCGCTCGCCGGGCGCGCCTTCCTCCCCGAGTTCAACGAGGGCACGCTGACGCTCTCGGCCGTCACCCTGCCGGGCACCTCGCTCGAGGAGTCGAACCGCCTCGGCGGCATGGTCGAGCAGCTGCTCTTGAAGCACCCCGAGGTCGTCGCCACGGCCCGGCGCACCGGGCGCGCGGAGCTCGACGAGCACGCGCAGGACGTGAACTCCGCCGAGATCGACGTCGGGCTGCGGATGAAGGACCGCTCGAAGGAGGAGCTCCTCGCCGCCCTCCGGCGGGACTTCGCGGGGATCCCCGGCTTGAACGTCACGATCGGGCAGCCCATCTCGCACCGCATCGACCACATGCTGTCGGGCACCCGCGCCAACGTCGCCGTGAAGATCTTCGGCGACGATCTCGTGGAGCTGCGCCGGCTCGGCGAGCAGGTCCGCGGCGCCATGTCCACCGTCCCCGGCGTCGTCGACCTGTCCCTCGAGCAGCAACCCGACATCCCGCTCCTCACGGTCCGCTTCGACCGCGCCGCGATCGCGCGGCACGGGCTGCGGATCCGGGACGTGGCGGAGTCGATCGAGACCGCGTTCCAGGGGACCACCGTCTCCCGCGTGCTGGAGGGGCAGGCGAGCTTCGACGTGGTGGTGCGCTACGACCGCTCGGCGCTCTCGGACCTGGAGGCGATCCGCGCGACCCTCGTCGCCACCCCGTCCGGCGCCCGCGTCCCGCTCCACGCCCTCGCCGAGATCCGCAAGGACCGCGGCCCGAGCATGGTGACGCGCGAGAACGTCCAGCGGAAGGTGGTCGTCATGTGCAACGTCGCGGGGCGCGACCTCGGGAGCGTCGTCCACGACCTCCGCGCCGGGATCGAGGCGTCGGTGGAGATGCCCCGCGGCTACCACGTCGAGTACGGCGGCCAGCTCGAGAGCGCCGAGGAGGCGGTGCGCACGCTGGTCCTCCTGGGCGTCGCCGTGATCGCCGGGATCTTCCTGCTCCTCTACCTGGCGCTCCGGTCGGGCCGCGACTCCGCGCTCGTGATGGTGAACCTGCCGCTGGCGCTCGCGGGAGGCGCCGCGGGCGTCTACCTCTCGGGCGGCGTCCTGTCGGTCGCGTCCATCATCGGGTTCATCACGCTCTTCGGCATCGCCACCCGGAACGGCCTCATGCTCGTGTCGCACGTCCAGCACCTCGTCGAGCAGGAGGGCGTCACGGACGCCGAGACCGCCGTTCGCCGCGGCGCGCTCGAGCGGCTCTCGCCCATCCTCATGACGGCCCTCGCGACCGGGCTCGGCCTCGTGCCGCTCGCGCTCGCCGGCGGACAGCCCGGCAGCGAGATCGAGACGCCCATGGCGGTCGTCATCCTGTGCGGCCTCGTCACCTCCACGGCGCTCAACATGCTGGTCGTGCCCGCGCTCTACCTGCGCTTCGGGTCGGTGCGACGCACGCTGATGGCCACGGCCGAGGGGCGGGCGCGGGAACCGCGCGGGGACGGCGCGAGCTGATCGGAGCCGCGCAGCGGCGCGCGCCGGAACGGCGGTAGGCGAGCGGCCAGGGCCTCGCCGTGCCGGACCTGCGGCCACGCCGCGCCGCCGATGCCGCGCTGCGGCAATCCGCCCGCACCGGTCCACGACGGGCACGCAAATCGGGACGCAAAACCTGCGAGACCCCTTGCCCGCGCCTGCGCGCCTTTGTGACAATCCCGCACTTCCCGACGCTGCCTCGAGTGCGGCTCGCCCGCGGGCGACCGGATCGATCAGCACGCTTTACAACGGACTTCATCCCCGTCGTTCAGAGGACCGAGCCCATGGCAACGAAGGCGATCAAACCGATCCTGACCAACCCGCTCGATCCCGTCGAGAAGGTGGAGTTCAACATCCCGGGCGAGATCGCCCGCGAGACCGGCGGCTACGAGGAGGCGATGAAGGAGGGGCACGACCTCATCCAGCGCCCCATCCGCTCGGTCAGCATCGAGCAGATCGAGAAGCAGCACGCGAAGAGGCGCATGACGGTGTGGGAGCGGATCCGGGTCCTCTCGGACAGGGAGCCGATGGTCCTCTACCAGAACTGGGGCAAGAACCTCGACGGCGCCTCCCTCGTCACGGCGGTGCTGAACATCAACGGGCGCGACGTGGCGGTCTACGGCCACGACTTCACGGTCCGCGCGGGCTCGATCGACGCCACCAACGGCTCGAAGCTCGCGCGCCTGTTCCGCCTCGCCGGCGAGAAGGGCATCCCCCTCATCGGCATGAACGACAGCGCCGGCGCCTACGTGCCGGCCGGGGTCGGCGGCCTCGACGGCTACGCCGAGGCGTTCACGGCGCTCCGCAAGATCAGCGGCGTCGTCCCCTCGATCATGTGCATGTTCGGCTTCAACGCCGGGGGCGGCTCCTACCTGCCGCGCCAGGGCAGCTTCGTGATCCAGCCGGCCGACACCTTCTTCGGCCTCACCGGCCCGGGCGTGGTGAAGTCGGTGCTCGGGGAGGACATCTCGCCCGAGGACCTCGGCGGGCCGAAGGTCCACGGCGCCTCCGGCGTGGCGGATCTGACCGTCGCGGACGAGCTCGCCGCGCTGCGCCAGGCGGTGCGGCTCCTCGGCTACCTCCCGGACAACAACGGCGTGGCGGCGCCGGTCCAGCGGACGAGCGATCCCCTCGATCGCAAGACCTGGGAGATCAACACGCTGCTCAAGAAGGCGTTCAACTCGCCGACGGGCTTCAACACCCCGTTCGACGTGTCGATCATCATCCAGCAGGTCTGCGACTACGGCGACTACTTCGAGATCCAGCCGGAGCGCGCGCGGGAGGTGATCACCGCGTTCGGTCGGCTCGACGGCAACGTGGTGGGCTTCGTCGCGAACAACAGCGCGGTCGCCTCGGGCCAGATCGACTGCGACTCGGCGGTGAAGATCGCGAGGTTCGTGCGCTTCTGCAACATCTACAACATCCCCATCATCTTCATGGAGGACACGACCGGCTTCCTCCCGGGCCGCGAGCAGGAGGCGCGCGGCATCGTGCAGGCCGGCCGCTCCATGCTCGACGCGATCGTCGACGTGCGCACGCCGCGCATCCTGCTCATCCTGCGCAACGCGTTCGGCGGCGCCTACGCGTCCTACAACAACTACCCGACCGGCGCGGACCTCGTGCTCGCGCTGCCCACCACGCGCCTCGCGGTGATGGGGCCCGCCGGCAAGGAGTTCGTCTACAAGGACGAGCTGCGCAAGGTGCGCGGCGCGGCGGCGGACATGGTGAAGAAGGGGATCGAGCAGCGCACCGCCGCCGGGATGGAGGGCCCCGCCGCCAAGAAGGACGCGGAGAAGGAGGCGGGCGAGTGGCTGAAGCAGCAGGAGGCCGCGCTCAACCGGCGCTACGAGAAGGAGCTCATGAACCCGAAGGAAGGGCTCGCGCTCGGCTCCATCTCCTCGCTCGTGATGCCCACCGACCTGCGCAAGGCGCTCGGCGAGAACATGAGCTTCCTGCTGCGGCACTACAAGCCGTCCCCGATGTCGGGCCCGCAGCGCGAGTTCCACTAGGCCCCAGCGGATCGACGAGATCTGGAATCCAGACTGGAGACTGAGACCGATGGCTGCGACCGCTGACTACTACAAGACCAACCCGCTCGTTCACCGCGACCGCCGGCTCGGCGCGTCGCCCTCCGCGTGGGCGCGCTCCTTCGCCTGCGAGGACCTGAAGCCGCTCATCGTCTGCCGCGGCCCGATCCGCAAGGAGGCGATGGACGTGTTCGAGGAGATGGGGATCGGCCACTACGGCATCCTCCTCTCCGAGAAGGACTCCATCGTCTACGCGAACGCGCTCGCGCCCGAGCTGCGCCAGCTCACCGACACGAGCCGGGTGCACCGCGTGCCCGACTACACCGGCGCGACGAAGGAGGAGCGCGTCGAGCGGATGAACCAGATCGTCCAGATCGCGAAGGACAACGGCTACGACTCGGTGTTCGCCGGCTACGGCTTCATGGCGGAGGACGAGGAGTTCGTCGCCACGGTCGAGCGGGCCGGGCTCAAGTTCATCGGCCCCAACTCGGTGACGCAGGCCCGCGCCGGCAAGAAGGACGAGGCGAAGCGGACCGCGCTCGAGGTGGGCGTCAGCGTGACCCCGGGCGTGAACGACGTCGCGGCGCGCACCCTCCTCCACAAGCACAAGACCCGCAAGGCGCTGCTCGCGCTGGTGGAGGCCGAGGACCTCGCCTGCGATCCCAAGGTCCTGAAGGACGAGAAGCTCCCGCTCGTGGGGCTCGCCGATCACGTCCTGATGGCCTCTTACGCGAAGGGGATCGACCTCTACACCATCGACGAGCTCGGCTGGCAGGTGCAGCGCGAGGTGACGGAGCTGTTCAAGAAGCACCCCGGCACCCGCGTGCGCCTCAAGGCCATCGGCGGCGGCGGCGGCAAGGGCCAGCGCATCCTCGGGGGCGCGCTGCTCACCGCGACGTCGCCCGACGCGAAGCTCATCGAGGAGGCCGCCGCGGAGGCGCCCACGCTCGTGCGCGAGGTGCTGAACGAGGTCAAGGCGACCGGCGTCGGCGACAACAAGAACGTCCTCATCGAGCTCAACATCGAGCAGACCCGCCACAACGAGATCCAGCTCCTCGGCAACGGCGCCTGGTGCGTCTCGCTGGGCGGCCGCGACTGCTCGCTGCAGATGCACGAGCAGAAGCTGCTCGAGATCTCCGTCACGCAGGAGGGGCTCGCCGCCGCCATCGCCAGGGCGGAGAAGGCCGGCAAGAAGGACGAGGCCCGCGCCCTCGCGACCGACCTCGAGATCCTGAAGCGGATGGAGGACGACGCGGCCCGCTTCGGCGCGGCGGTCGGGCTCGACTCGGCCTCCACCTTCGAGTGCATCGTCGACCGGGACCGCTACTACTTCATGGAGGTGAACACCCGCATCCAGGTGGAGCACCGGGTCACGGAGCTCTGCTACTCCCTGAAGTTCACCAACCCGGACGACCCGCGCGACGCGTTCGTGGTCGAGTCGCTCGTGGAGGCCATGGCGCTGCTCGCCCGGCACAAGGAGCGGCTGCCCAAGCCCACGCGCATCCCGCGCTTCAGCGCGGCGGCGGAGGCGCGCCTCAACGCCACCGACGCCTCGCTCTCGCCGCACGCCGGCGGGCTCATCCGCTTCTGGTCGAAGCCCATCGAGGGCGAGATCCGCGACGATCAGGGCATCAGCATGCCGAACCCCGACACCGGCATGTTCATGCGCTACCACGTGGCCGGCGCGTACGACTCCAACATCGCGCTCCTGCTCACCAAGGGCGGGGACCGGCTCGAGAGCTACCTCGAGCTCGCCAAGGTGCTGCGCAAGACCAGCCTGCGCGGCGTGAACCTCGCCACGAACCTGCAGTTCCACTATGGCCTCGTGAACTGGTTCCTCGGCCAGAACGTCATGGCGAAGCCGACGACCCGCTTCGTCGTCCCGTACCTGACGCTGGTGGGCCTCCTCGCGGAGGAGGGGAACAAGCTCGACACGGCGTTCGCCTTCGCCGAGATGAAGAAGCACTACACCGCGCAGATCGCGAAGGAGAGCCCGGGCGATCCGTCCGTCGTCAAGGCGATGGCCGAGGTGATCGACCGGAAGCTCACGCTCCTCACCCGCGTCATGGATCGCCTGCTCGAGGAGCCGCACCTGCTCGCCGGCTGGCTCAGCCTGAACCGCAAGCACTACCGGCTCGAGAACGGCAAGGTGGTGTGGATCCGCAACCCGCTCGGCGTGCTCAACGACACGTACGAGTACCTGAACATGGCGTGGGATCCGAAGGCGCCCGCGGCCGAGGTGATCTGGCAGCACGATCACGAGCTCCTGCAGAAGTCGATCCGCTTCTACGTGGCGCTCCGCGAGACGTTCGGCCTGAAGAAGGAGGAGTTCTACAAGCTGAACGACATCCTGAAGAGCGAGGCGCCGCAGGGCGGCTACGACGCGGAGACCTGGACGCAGATCCGCGCCGCGCACCTCGGCTACGAGGCCGGGAACGAGCTGCTGGGGCTCCTCTTCATGGTCGCCGAGGCGGTGAAGTTCTTCGACTTCCGCGTGGAGCAGAACCTCGACGTCACCATCCCCGCCCACCTCAACGACCCGGAGCTCCAGGCGCGCATGAAGAAGGTGCTCGTGCCGCCGCCGGCGACCAAGGCGGACGAGCTGGTGGCGCCGTTCGGCGGCATGCTCTACCGCCAGGAGGCGCCGGGGAGGCCGCCCTTCGTCAGCGAGGGCGTGCACTTCGACAAGGGGCAGGCGCTCTACATCATCGAGGTCATGAAGATGTTCAACACCGTCCGCGCGCCGTTCTCCGGCACGATCGACCGGGTCCTCATGACCGGTCCGGACGGGACGGTCGTCCAGAAGGGACAGCCGCTCTTCAAGATCACCCCGGACGAGAAGTTCATCGAGCTCGATCCGAAGCAGGTGCAGCGCGAGCGCCGGGCGCGCACGGCCGAGCTGATCCAGGCCGTGCTCATGACTCCGCACGAGAAGCTGTACGACGTGGAGCCGCGCGAGCAGGTGGAGGTCGACCTGGTGCGCGCGGGCGACTACGTGCTCGCCGTCTAGCGGCGGGCGACGAGGGCCCCCCGAGGCCGTCCGAGGGAGCCCCGCCTGCCCGGCGGGGCTCCTCTGCGTCGAGGGGAGCCATCCGGCGAGGGAGGGGCCCGGCCGTCAGCGCCGGTGGCGCCCCTCGTTCGCGACCAGCTCGAGGCGCCGCGCCTCCGCGGTCCCCGCCGCGCGGGCACGGCTCTCGGAGCAGAAGCTCGCGAGCAGGTGCCCGTCGACGGTGACGCGCCACAGGCGAGTGTCGACCCGCTCGATCGCGACGAGGTGCCCGCGAACGGACCGGGTGAAGCGCGCGGCGGCCATGAGATGTCGAGCATAACCGCGAACGCGCCCCGAAGCTCGCCCCATGGCGGTCGGCCGCGCCGCTGGTGTCATGACGAACCGTGAATTCCGGCCGGCCCGGGGCCAGGCTGACGCGCTGCGGGGGCTTCCCAGCGGAGCACTCCGGGCGTAAAAGGATCCGGCGTCGCCGGGACCGGGCGTGGCGACCGGGACGAGCGAGCGCCCACCCGCTCGGCCTTCCGTACGCCTCCTGTCCGCTCGCGCGGGCGACGCCCCGCGCGGCGCCGGCGTGCGCCCCGCGCGGCTGAAGACGAGCTCTGGTCCCCGCAGTGGGGCAGAGGTGGGCTATCGGATGGCTTTGGACCGGGTGGCGAGGGAGGACCGCGTGAACGAGAACTTCAAGGAGCTCAAAGGCCGGATCCGCAAGCTGGAGGAGCTGCTCGTCTCGCGTGGGCACGCCGACGTGGAGTTCGCACAGGCGGTGAGCCGCCTGCGGCGCGCCATCCGTCACGGCGATCGCTCCCGCGAGCCGACGCCCGAGCTGCGGGGCCTGCTCGAGGCGGCGGAGAACCTCTCGCGCCGGGCGGGGTGATGGGCGGAGCGAGCTGGAAGCGAACGCGGCGCGCCGCGCGCGCGGCGGTGATCCGGGCCGCGGTGCGAGCGCTCATGGCGCTGCCGCCGGGCCTGGCGTTCGCGCTCGGCGCGCTCCTCGGGCGGCTCGGGTGGTTCCTCTCGCCGGCGCTGCGCCGCGACATGCGCGCGAGCCTCGCCGTGGCGTTCCCGGAGAAGAGCGACGCCGAGCGGGACGCGATCGCGCGCGAGAGCCTCGTCAACCTGGGCCGCGTGGCCGGCGAGGCGATCACGATGCGCCAGTGGGCCCATCGCCTGGACGAGTACGTCGAGGCGCCCGCGGAGGCCGTCGCGACGGTCGAGCGGGCGTGGGCGCGGAAGAAGGGGATCATCTTCGTGCTCGGGCACATCGGGAACTGGGAGCTCACCTCCCGGCTGTCCCGCTACGTCCAGCCGAACGCCGCGATCGCGAAGCGCAGCTGGCACCCCAGCCTCGACGCGCTGGCGGAGCGGTTCCGCGCCGACAGCGGCGTCGGCACCTTCTGGCGCGACGACCCGGCCACCGGCCGCAACATGCTGAAGCTCTTCCGCCAGGGCGGCGCGCTCGGCATCCTCATCGATCAGGACATCCGCGACGTGCAGAGCGTGTTCGTGCCGTTCTTCGGCCGGCTCGCCGCGACGCCGCGGGCGCCCGCCGACCTCGCGCTGCGGTTCGGCGCGACGCTCCTCGTCGTGACCTGCTCGCGCCGCGGGCCGGGCCCCCGGGACGGTCACCGCCTCGAGGTCGTCGAGATCCCCGCCGACGCCACGGCGCCGGACCGCGAGGCCGAGGTCCTCCGGGTGACCGCGGCGTGCGCCGCCGTGCAGGAGCAGGCGATCCGGCGTCACCCCGCCGAGTGGGTCTGGATGCACCAGCGCTGGAAGACGCGGCCCGACCCCGCGCAGGCGGCGGCGCCGGACGAGCGGCGGGAGCTCCCGACGGGCTCGCGCCAGGCAGGGTGATCCCGGCGCTCGAGCCGCGCTACTCCTCGCCGGCCCGCCAGCGTCGCTCGAGCTCGACGTAGCTCGGCGGGAAGGCGGGCTGCGTCCGCAACGCGAAGACCGGGACGGGGTAGCGGATCCCGCCCTTGCTCGTCCCCTCCAGGCCCGCGACGATCTCGTCCGCCATCGCGAAGGGGAACGTGAACGCGAGCTCGTCGTCCGCGGCGAGGCCGAAGAGGCGGTCGCCGTAGCAGGGCAGGACGAGCTGCGGCGCCTGCGCCTGGCGCGTGCGGATGACGATGTCGGCGCAGTCGCCACGCCCCGTGAACTGGGCCGTGAAGCTGCCGCCCTTCGCGTAGAGGGAGGCGTTCACGAGGCGGAGCACCTGCGCCGAGTTGCCGTAGACGACCACCGTCTCCGGCTCGAAGCTCACCCGCTCGAGCGGGCCGACGGCGATCGCGGAGATCGCGCCGCGCTCCAGGCGCGGCAGCGCCGCCTCGAACGCGGCGCCGGCCTCCTGGCAGGCCGCGTACATCCCCTCCGCGAGCGATCCCCGCTCGTAGTAGGGGATGCGGTCCTCGAACCCGAAGGCCGCCTTGGCGATGGGGCAGGCGAGATCCTCGCCCGTGAAGGCGAGCGTCCACCCGTAACGGCGCGCGAGCGCGACGCCCTGGCAGATCGCCACCGGCCCCCCGAGGTCCCTCGACGGCCGCTTCGCCTTCGCCGGCAACGGCTCGCCCGGAGCGAGCGTCCGCACGCCGACGGGGAAGGTGGCGACGCGGAGGTGCTTCTCCAGGTGCTTCGTGAGCGTGGGGGCGTCCATGGAATCTCCTCCGTGAGGGGGGACCCACGATGCCACGTCGCCGGGCCCCGCCTCGACGCTCCGGCCGGGACGAGCGGACCGCGAGCGCGCACGCACCCGCACGCCGCCTGCAGAGCACGGCGCCGCGCATTACAACCCCTCGTAGCCGGGCCCGATGGTGGGGCGGTCGTCCCCTCCTCCGGCCGGCGTCAGGAGACTCAATGGAGCAGCAGGAACGAAACAAGACCATCCACTACTACGACCGCGAGCTTCGCCAGATCCTGTGCGGAGTGGACGATCCGACCGCGCACTGGACCATCCGCAGCCGGGTGAACTGCCCCGACTGCAGCACGCTCCTGCGCGAGCGGCGTCGCCCCGCCGCCGCGCCGGCGAAACCCCTCGCGGACGCGGCCGCGAGCGACGCGCTCTAGCCGATCCGCCTCACCCCGGGATCCGGGACCGCACCGTCAGCACCGGGACCGGGGAAAGGCGCACGACGCGCTCGGCGACGCTGCCCATCATGGCGTGCGCGAACCCGCGCCGTCCGTGGGTGCCGACCACGACGAGGTCCGCGCCGCGCTCCGCGGCGGTGGCGAGGAGCTGTTCCCAGGGCGCGCCGACCCTGACGTAGCCCTTCGCCGCCGGGCAGACGTCGCGGATCGAGGAGAGCAGCTGCTCGAGCTTCGTCTCTGCGACGTCGGTGATCGGCGTCACCAGATCCACCGGCGAGGCGAAGTCGGTGTACGGCGGGATCTCGCAGACGTGCACGACGCTCAGCTCGGCGCCGGCCTCGCGCGCGATCGCGACCGCCGTCTCGAGCGCGCGGCCCGACGTCTCGCTGAAGTCCGTCGCCGCGAGGACGTGCTTGAAGATGGCCATGGCTTCCCTCGCTTCCCCCGGGCGATCTTCCCGCCGCCGGGCGGCGGCGGGACGCCGGGCCGGCGGCGAAAGAAGGGTATGGCGGCGGCGTCCGAGCGCCCGTCCTCCGGGCGCCCCGCGGCACGGACGCCGCGCCCTCGGGGGGCCGCGCTCGCCGCTTCGCCCCACGGGATGGATCTTCGAAGACGTGAACGCCACCGCGCTGCACCACCCGCTCGACCGCCTGCGCGCGTTCTTCTCCGCGCGGATCTGGGACGCCCGGCCGGCGGAGCTGCCGAGGGCGAAGGCCGCGTTGTTCCGCGTGAGCCGGCTCGGCTACTCCACGGTCCGGGGGTTCCTCGACAACCGGCTGACGGTCCGCGCCGCCGCGCTCACCTACTACAGCATCCTCTCCGTCGTGCCGTTCCTCGCCTTCGCCTTCGCGGTGCTGAAGGGCTTCGGCGCGTACCGCACCTTCATCGGCGAGATCGTCCGGCCCTACCTCGCGGACACCTTCGGCGCGAACCCGGCGCTGCACCAGGCCACCGAGCGGATCCTCGAGTTCGTGGAGCGGACCGACGTGTCGCGGCTCGGCGCGCTCGGGCTCGTGGTGCTGGTGTACACGAGCGTCTCGCTCGTCTCGAGCATCGAGGTCGCGCTGAACGACGTGTTCGGGGCGAAGACGACGCGGCCGTTCCTCCGCCAGATCACCGACTACGTCACGCTGCTCGTGACCACGCCCATCCTCGTGTTCGCGGCGGCGACCATCTCCACGGCGGCGCAGAGCTCGAGCGTGATCGTGTTCCTGCGCGAGCGGCTCGGGCTCGGGCCCGCGATCGACTTCGCGCTCGGCTTCACGCCGGTCGCGGTCGTCTGCCTCGCGCTCTTCGCGATGTACACGATCCTGCCGAACGTGCGCGTCCGGCCGTTCTCGGCGCTGCTCGGCGCCGCGGTCGCGGCGCTGGGCTGGCAGGGCGCGCTGGTGCTGCACGTGCAGCTCCAGATGGGCGTCGCCAAGTACAACGCCCTCTACTCCGTCCTCAGCGCGCTCCCGATCTTCCTCGTGTGGTCCTACGTGTCGTGGCTCATCGTGCTCGTGGGAGCGGAGATCGCCGCGAGCCACCAGAACGAGCAGATCGTGCGACAGCGGCTGCGCGGGAAGCGCGCCGATCAGGCGCTGAAGGAGACGCTCGCCGTCGCCGCGGGCGCGCAGATCGCGCGCGACTTCCTCGCCGGCGGGCCGCGGCGCTCGGCGCCCGAGCTGGCCGCGCTCCTGGAGGTGCCGCCCCCCGTGATCGAGGAGATCCTCGAGGCGCTGGTGCGCGCGGGCCTGCTCGTCCGCGCCGCCGTCGCCCAGCACGTGGGCTACGTGCCGGGTCGCGATCTCGACGACATCCGCGCGAGCGACCTGCGCGACGCGCTCCGCCGCGAGCCCCAGGCCGAGGACGTGCGCGCGGCGGTGGAGCGCCGGCTCGGGCCGGAGCTCCAGCGGCTGATCCACGCCGACCAAGACGAGCGGCGCGCCTCGCCGCTGAACGCGACGCTCCGGGAGCTCGCCGCCGTCGCCCCCGAGACGCGCCCCGTCGCCCCGCCGGGCGAGCGCGACGGCCGCCCCGCCCTCCCAGAGGAGGCGGAGGTGCTCGACGCGAAGCAGCCGGAGACGCCGGCGTAGGGCGCCGCCGGGCGCGCCGGATCGTCACCGGAGCGCCTGCTCGAGATCCGCCACGATCTCCTCCGGCGCCTCGAGCCCGACGGAGAGGCGGAACAGCCCCTCCCCGGCGACCGCACGGAAGCGCGCCGCCTTGTCGCCCTGGAGCGGGAAGGAGGTCCGCAGGAGATCCTCGGTCGGCAGGAAGTACACGAGGCTGCGGTGCTTGCCCAGGGAGACGGCGTACAGGATCAGGCGAAGCCGCTCCGCGAGCCGGCGCGCGAGCGCGTCGCCTCCGTCCGCGACGAAGGCGAGCAGGCCGGAGGCGTTCTGGAGCTGCCGCCGCGCGAGCTCCGCCTGCGGGTGAGAGGCGAGGCCGGGGTACAGCACGCGCCGGACGCGCGGGTGCCGCTCCAGGAACTCCGCCACCGCGCGCGCCCCCTCCTCGTGGGCGCGCATCCGCAGCGGGAGCGTCACCAGCCCGCGCAGGATGAGGCTCGCCGAGGAGGGGCTCATCGCCGCGCCCAGGTGGACGAGCGCGTCCTGCCGGAGCGCCGCCATCGCCGCGCGCCGCCCGACGACCACGCCGCCGAGGGCGTCGCCGTGCCCGCACGCGTACTTGGTGAGCGAGTGGAGCACGTAGTCGGCGCCGAGCGCGAGCGGCCGGAGCCCGAACGGCGTCGCGATGGTCGAGTCGACGGCGAGCGCCGCGCCCGCGCGGTGCGCGAGGTCCGCGAGCGCCTCCACGTCGGCGAGGCGCAGCGTCGGATTCACCGGGGTCTCGGCGTAGACGAGCCGCGTGCCCGGGCGCAGCGCCCCGCGCACCTCCTCGAGGTCCGAGAGGTCGGCGAAGGTGATCTCGACGCCGAGCCGGCGGAGCGCGCCGGCGCAGAGCTCCGCCACGCCCGCGTAGCAGACGTCGCTCACGATCGCGTGATCGCCGGCGCGCAGCAGGTGCAGGAGCAGCCCCGACGCCGCGGCCATCCCGCTCGCGAAGCAGACCGCGTCCTCGCCGTCGTCGAGGTCGGCGAGGCGCTGCTCGAGCACGCGGACCGTGGGGGACCCCCACCGGCCGTAGAAGTACGGCTGCTCCTCCTGCATGTCGGCGGCGGAGAACCCGACCTCGCCGGGCTCCACGACGAAGCTCGTGGCCTGCACGACGGGGGTCCCGATGGCGCGGTAGGTCGGGTCCACGGGCTCGCCCGCGACGGCCCGCGTGCGGAGGCTCGATCGTTCGGTCATTCGTACCTCTCGGGTCAAGGCGCTGCGCAGTGGGGCCTGCGCGGCGCGCCGGGGACGGCGCGATCTAACCGCGCGAGGCACGGGAGGCCGTAGCGGGCGTGCGAGCACGGGTCGGGCGCGGCATGGCTCGTGCTTAGGTGGCCGTCGGAGGCCGAAGATGGCGAAGAGCGCGAGCGACGGCACGGTGACCCTCCGGATCCGCTGCTGCCAGTGCGGGCGGGTCGATCGGTTCGTCGCCCCGGCGAGCGAGGCGTTCCGCGTGGCGGACGAGCTCCTGAACGCGCCCTGCCGGGGGGTCGTCGGGCGCAGCCGTCGCTGCGCGAGCCGGGATCGGCGCCTCGACCTCCGCGCGGCAGCGCCCGGTCATCGCCACGGGGCTGCGCTGCCGCCGGGCTGAGCGCTGCTCGGTCGTGCGGCAGGCCCCTGATCAGGAGCGCGTTGCGCCCGCGCTCCCACGTGGGTTCCCGGGCAACATGACACGGGCGACTCCCCTGATCCGGGAGCACACTTTTCGTCGCACACCTTCGCGCGACCGCATCCGGGCGACCCCGGCTCCATTGCACCGAAGGCGGTCGGGATGGATCGTACACGCCTCGCGGCGGGGCGGAGGTTCACGGTGAGGCGATGATCACTCGCGCCGCGATGCGCCAATGACGGGATCTCTCGACGACAGCGGCTCGGCGCCGGGGGCGAGCGGAAGAGTGCTCGTCACCGGCGCGACCGGTTTCCTCGGGGCGAACGTGGCGCGGCTCCTGCTCGAGCGGGGCGTGGAGGTGCGCGCGCTCGTCCGGGCGTTCTCCCCGCGCACGAACGTGGACGGGCTCCCGATCGAGCTCGTCGAGGGAGACCTCCGCGACGCGGAGGCGGTGCGCCGCGCGGTGCGCGGCTGCCGGCGGGTGTTCCACGTCGCCGCGGACTACCGCTTCTGGGCGCGCGATCCGCGCGAGCTCTACGCGTCGAACGTCGAGGGCACGGTGCACGTCATGGAGGCGTGCCTCGCCGAAGGCGTCGAGCGGGTGGTCTACACCTCCACGGTCGGCACCATCGGTCTCGCGGCGGCGCCCGCGCCCTGCGACGAGCACACGCCGCTCGTGGCGGGGCAGCTCACGAGCCACTACAAGCGCTCGAAGCTCGAGGCGGAGCGGGCGGCCCTCTCCTACGTCGCGCGCGGCCTCCCCGTCGTGGTGGTGAACCCGTCCGCGCCGGTCGGCGCCTGGGACGTGAAGCCGACGCCGACCGGGCGCATCCTCCTGGACTTCGCGCTCGGGAAGCTCCCCGCCTTCGTGGACACGGGCCTGAACGTGGTCCACGCGCGCGACGTGGCGGAGGGGCACCTGCTCGCCGCGGCGCGCGGCCGCGTCGGCGAGCGCTACATCCTCGGCCACCGGAACATGACGCTCGCGGAGATCCTCGCCGAGGCGGGGGCGATCCTGGGCCGTCCGGCGCCGCGCCTGCGGCTCCCGTACGCGGCCGCGCTCGCGGTGGGAGCGCTCGACACCGCGCTCTCCCGCCTCACGCACCGGCCGCCCACGGTGGCGCTGGAGGCGGTGCGCATGTCGCGGCGCCGCATGTTCTTCGACGCCGGCAAGGCGGTGCGCGAGCTCGGGCTGCCGCAGACGCCGGTCCGCCGGGCCTTCGAGGACGCGATCGCGTGGTTCGCCGAGCGGGGCTATCTCGCGGGGGCGGGGCAGGGGAGGACGGCATGGGCATCCCGCTGAAGCAGGCGGTCGCGGTCGGCCGTTACATCGTGTCCCAGCGGCTGCGCGGGCGGACGCGCTACCCGCTCGTGCTGATGCTCGAGCCGCTCTTCCGCTGCAACCTCGAGTGCGCCGGCTGCGGGAAGATCCAGCACCCCGAGTCGGTGCTGCGGAGCTCGCTCTCGCCCGAGCAGTGCTGGGCGGCGTCCGACGAGTGCGGCGCGCCGGTCGTGAGCATCGCCGGCGGCGAGCCGCTGCTCCACCCGGAGATCGCCCGCGTCGCGCGCGGCCTCGTCGAGCGCGGCCGGTTCGTCTACCTGTGCACGAACGCGATCCTGCTCGAGAAGAAGCTCCCGCAGTTCGAGCCTCACGAGCGGCTGACCTTCAACGTGCACCTCGACGGCGTCGAGGAGCGCCACGACGCGTCGGTGCAGCGCGCGGGCGTCCACCGGACCGCGGTGGCCGCGATCCGCGCGGCGCGGGCGCGCGGCTTCCGCGTCACCACCAACTCGACCCTCTTCGTCGGCCAGGATCCCGAGGAGGTGCACCGGTTCTTCGACGAGGTGATGGCGCTCGGGGTGGAGGGGATGACCGTCTCCCCCGGCTACGGCTACGAGCGGGCGCCGGACCAGGACCACTTCCTGCGACGGGACGAGACGCGCGCGCTCTTCCGCCGCGTGCTCGCGCCCGCGCGCGAGCGCGGCTGGCGCTTCAATCACTCACCGTTCTACCTCGACTTCCTCTCCGGCCTCCGCGACTACCAGTGCACGCCGTGGGGGAGCCCGAACTACAGCGTCTTCGGCTGGCAGCGCCCCTGCTACCTGTTCTCCGAGGGCGGCTACGCGAAGACGTTCGCGGAGCTCATGGAGACCACCGCGTGGGAGCGGTACGGGGCCGGGCGCCACCCGCGCTGCGCGGACTGCATGGTGCACTCGGGCTACGAGCCCTCCGCCGTCCAGGACTCGATGGCGACCCTGGGGAACGTCGTCCGCTCCGTGCGGTCGCTCATGGGCTGAGGAGATCCGGGATGTCCATCGCCGAGCGGAAGGACAGTCACCTCGCCCTGTGCCTCGAGGAGCAGGTCGAGCTCCCGGGCGGCGACGCGACCGGGTTCGGCGCCCTGCGCTTCGATCACGACGCGCTGCCCGAGGTGGACCTCGCGGCGGTGCGGACCGAGACGGAGCTCCTCGGGAAGAAGCTCGCGGCGCCCATCGTGGTCGGCGCGATGACGGGAGGGACGGCGCGGGCGGGCGAGATGAACCGGCGCCTCGCGCGCGCCGCGGAGCGCTGCGGCGTCGCGTTCGCGCTCGGGTCGCAGCGGCGCATGCTCCAGGATCCGGCCAGCCGCGACAGCTACGCGGTGCGCGCCGCCGCGCCGGAGCTCCGGCTCCTCTTCGGAAACCTGGGCGCGGTGCAGCTCAACTACGGCGTGGGCGTGGCGGAGCTGCGGGCGCTGGTGCGGGACGTCGGCGCCGACGCGTTCAACTTCCACCTGAACCCGCTGCAGGAGGCGATCCAGCCCGAGGGGGACACGCGCTTCGCGGCGCTCCTGCCGAAGCTGGCCGCCGTGATCCCGGAGCTCGGCGTGCCCGTGCTGCTGAAGGAGATCGGCGCGGGGATCTCCCGCACCACCGCGCGGAAGATCGCGGCGCTGCCCGTGGCGGGGGTGGAGACCGGCGGGCTCGGCGGCACCTCCTGGGCCAAGGTCGAGAGCCTGCGCGCGGCCGATCCGGCGCGGAAGAGCCTCGGCGAGGCCTTCGCGCGCTGGGGGATCCCGACGGTGGAGAGCATCGCCGCCTGCCGGCAGGCGCTCCCGGATCGGGTGGTCGTCGCGTCCGGCGGGATCCGCAACGGGATCGAGATCGCCAAGGCGCTCGCGCTCGGGGCGGACGCGGTGGCGCTCGCGCTGCCGCTGCTGAAGGCCGCGGAGCAGTCCTGGGAGGCGGCGGCCGAGGAGCTCGATCGGCTCGTCCAGGAGCTGCGGCTCGCCATGTTCCTCACCGGCTGCGCGCGCGTCTCCGAGCTGCGCGCCCGCCCGCTCTCCCACGCTCGCGATCTCACGGCGGCGCCCCGGACATGACCGAGCCCGAGGCCAGGGCGCGCTCGCGCCGGGACGCGCGCGAGGCGGCGGAGGGCCGCTTCGACGCGATCGTGGTCGGGGCGGGGATCGCCGGGCTCGTGGCCGCGTCCGAGCTGTGCCAGCGCGGACACCGCGTCCTCGTGCTCGAGCACGATCACCAGCCCGGCGGGCTCATGGGGGGCATCCGCCGCCGCGGCTTCTACTTCGACGTGGGCTGCCAGTCGTTCGAGGACATGGGCATCGTCTTCCCGCTGCTCGCGCAGTACGGGCTCGCGGACCTGGCGCGCTTCCGCCGCGCCCGCTACCGCCTCGTCATGCCGGGGGTGGACGTGGACGTGACCTCGCTCGGCGCCGTCCGCGAGGCGCTGCAGCGGGGATTCCCGGAGAGCGCCGTCCCGCTCGGGCGGGTGTTCGACTTCCACGAGCGGACCTCCGCGCTCGTCGAGCGGCTGTTCGACCCCTCCCGCGTGCCGTACGTGCGCGACGGGAACGGGAAGAGCGTCACGCGCTGGGCGCTCGGGGCCTTCGAGCGCGAGGAGGTGCGCTCGCCCGCGGCGCTCCTCCGCCGGCTGCGCGACCTCCGCACCCTGCTCCTCGACGACGCCGCCGCGTGGTACGGGCGCGAGCTCCCGCCCTCCGGGCTGCGCGACCTGCTCTCGCGCTGCGGCTACACCCGCATGAACGTCTTCGTCGCCTCCGCCTTCTGGCACCTGTGGGCGAACGACTACTGGTACCCGGAGGGCGGGCTGCAGGCGTTCTTCGAGCGCTGGGTGGCGCGCCTGGAGGAGCGCGGCGCCCGCTTCCTGTTCCGGCGCACGGTCACCGCCCTCGACGTCTCGGGGGGCCGCGCGGTGGCGGTCCGCACCGCGAAGGGCGAGCGCTTCGCGGCGGAGGAGGTCGTCTACACGGGGGACTACCGCCACGCGGTCCACCGCCTCATCGGGAGCGAGCGCTTCCCGGCGGGCGCGGTCGCGCGGCTCGACGAGGCGCGCCACTCCGACGCGCTCGTCTCGGTCTACCTGGGCCTCGACCTCGCCCCCGAGGCGCTGCGGGAGCGGCTGCGCACCGCGCACGTCTTCTACTTCCCCTCGTTCGACTGCCGCACCGAGGTCGACCCCGCCGACCCCGCCGCTCACCAGAACGCCTTCCTCGAGGTGACCGCGCACGGCCTCGCCGACCCGTCGCTCGCGCCGGAGGGCCGCTCCGCCCTCGTCGTGCAGGCGTTCACCCGCCACGACTGGCAGGACGGCTGGCGCACCGGGCTCGGCGGCGACCCGGCCAGCGAGCCGGCGCGGCCGCCGCCCCGGCCCGCGGCGTACCGCGCCCTCAAGCGGCGGGTGGCCGGGGAGCTGCTCGAGAAGCTCGAGGGGCTCGTCCCCGGCGTCACCGCGCGCGTCGTCCACCTCGACGTGGGCGCGCCGCCCTCCACGGTGCGCTTCACGCGAAACGCGTTCGGCGGCTCGTGCGGCTTCGAGCTGAACCTCCGCAGCTTCCCTTTCACGAGCCCGCTCGCGCACGTCGAGACGCCGCTCGCGAACTTCCACGCCGCCGGCCACTTCACCGTCTGGCCCGGTGCGGTGCCCACCGCCGCGCTCTCCGGGAAGATCGCGGCGCTCCGCGCCCACGAGCGGCTCGCCCGGCGCCGCGGCCGCGCTCGCGCCGCGCCGGGCCCGGACATCCATCTCGAAGGGGGGATCACGTGCAGACCATGACCATGCCGGCGTCGGAGCAGCCCTCGGCCGCCCAGCTCGTCCACACCGGGCTCGCGGAGTGCTGGGAGATCCTGCGCGTGCACGGGAAGACGTTCCACATGATGGCGAAGCTGCTCGGCCCCGAGCGCGGGAACGACATCGCCGCGCTGTACGGGTTCGCGCGCGTCGCCGACGACGCGGTGGACGTCCCGGCGCCCGGCGACACGCCGGACGACATCCGCGCGAAGCTCGCCCGGATGCAGGCGGAGCTGCGCCGGGCGGTGCGGGGGGAGAGCGCCCAGCCGCGCTTCGTCGCGCTGGGCGAGACGGTGCGCCGTCACGCCATCCCCCTCGAGCCCTTCGACGACCTCGTCGCCGGCCTGCTCATGGACCTCGAGGGGGCGCGCTACCGCACCTTCGCCGACCTGGAGCTGTACTGCTATCGCGTGGCCGGGACCGTCGGCCTCATGATCACGCCGGTCGCCGGCTACCGGGAGGGCACCGAGGCGCTCGAGCACGCGAAGACGCTCGGCACGGCCATGCAGCTCACGAACATCCTCCGCGACGTGGGGGAGGATCTCAACCTCGGGCGCGTGTACCTGCCCGAGGAGGACCTCGCGCTGTTCGGCCTCGCCGACGGGCACCTCGCGGCGCGGCGCGTGGACGGCCGGTTCAAGGCGCTCATG
Organism: Anaeromyxobacter sp. Fw109-5; assembly: GCF_000017505.1. Taxonomy (NCBI): domain Bacteria; kingdom Pseudomonadati; phylum Myxococcota; class Myxococcia; order Myxococcales; family Anaeromyxobacteraceae; genus Anaeromyxobacter; species Anaeromyxobacter sp. Fw109-5. Next base: position 4,772,957 of record NC_009675.1, on the reverse strand, counting down.
GACTTCGAGATCGCGCGCGCGCGCGGCCTCTACGAGCGGGGGCTGGCCCTCATCCCGCTCCTCGCCGACGGGCGCGGGCGCCTGGCGTTCCAGTTCGCCGTCGACGCGTACTCCGCCATCCTCGAGAAGATCCGCGCCAACCGCTACGACGTCTTCCGCCGGCGGGCCAGCCTCTCCGCGAGCGAGAAGCTCGCGCTCGTCCCGGGCGCCCTGTGGCGCGCGTCGCTCGCCGCCACCAACGGTCACGCGCAATGAGCGGCGAGGTCCGCGTCGCGGGGGACGCCCTCGCCGAGGACGCGGGCCGCGCCGCCGCGGCCGCCTCGCAGTACCTGTACCGCACGCAGCAGCGCGATCACTGGCGCGCGGAGCTCGAGTCGAACGTCACCGTCACGGCGGAGTACGTGCTGCTCCGGCAGGCCCTGGGGCTGGACCTGGAGGAACGGCGCGACGCGCTCGTCCGCTACCTGTGCTCCCGCCAGAAGGCCGACGGGAGCTTCGGCATCGCCTCGACCCTGCCCGGCGACGTCTCCACCACCGCCGAGGCCTACCTCGCGCTGCGGCTCCTCGGGCTGGACCGGGAGGACGAGCGGCTGCGGGCGGCGGAGCGCTTCATCCGCGGCGCGGGGGGCCTCGCCCGCGTGCGGGTGTTCACGCGCATCAACCTCGCGCTGTTCGGCCTCTTCCCCTGGGAGGCGGTGCCCACGGTGCCGGCGGAGCTGATCTTCCTGCCGCGCTGGGCGCCCGTGAACGTGTACCGGCTGGCGAGCTGGGCGCGCTCCACGATGGTGCCGCTGTTCGTGCTGTTCCACCACCGCCCGGTGTTCGCGCTCCCCGGCGGCGCGGGGAGCGACTGGCTGGATCACCTCTGGCTCGGGCCCGGCGACAAGCGGGTCCCCTACCGCACGTCGGTGATGGAGACCGTGCGCCGGCACGGGCCGGGCTGGAAGGCCTTCTTCAACGCGGCCGACGCCTGGCTCCGCGTGCACGACCGCCTGCGCCACCTCCCGCCCCTGGGCCGGCTCCGGACCGAGGCGCTGCGCGCCTGCGAGGAGTGGATCCTCGCGCGGCAGGAGGCGAGCGGCGACTGGGCGGGGATCTTCCCGCCCATGCTGAACGGCGTGCTCGCGCTCCACGTGGCCGGCCACGGGCTCGACGCGGCCCCGGTCCGCCGCGGCCTGGAGGCCATCGAGCGCTTCGCGGTGTCGGACCGGGAGGGCTTCCGCATCGAGGCGTGCCAGTCGCCGGTCTGGGACACGATCCTCGCGCTCATCGGGCTGCTCGACTCCGGCGAGAGCCCCACCGACCCGCGGCTCGTGGCCGCGCGCCGATGGATCGAGGGCATGCAGCTCACGAACGACTGGGGCGACTGGAAGGTCTACGACCCGCGCGGCGAGCCGGGCGGGTGGGCCTTCGAGTACGCGAACAGCTGGTACCCGGACGTCGACGACACGGCCGCGGTGATCGTGGGGCTCCTGAAGCACGACCCGGCCTCGCGCGCCGGCGAGACGGTGCGGCGCGCGGCGGCCTGGGTCGCGAGCATGCAGAACCGGGACGGCGGCTGGGCCGCGTTCGACGTGAACAACGACCGCCTCTTCCTGAACGAGATCCCGTTCTCGGACATGGACTCGCTCTGCGATCCCTCGAGCCCCGACGTCACGGGACGGGTCCTCGAGGCGTTCGGGATGCTGGACGCGCCGCACCTGCGCGCCGCTTGCCGGCGCGGGGTGGCCTACCTGCGCCGCGCGCAGGAGCCGGAGGGGAGCTGGTACGGCCGCTGGGGGGTGAACTACGTCTACGGGACCTCGAACGTGCTGAACGGCCTCGCGCGCCAGCGCGTGCCGGCGTCCGACCCGATGGTCGCGCGCGCGCTCGGCTGGCTCGACTCGGTGCAGAACGCGGACGGCGGCTTCGGCGAGGGGCTCGAGTCCTACGCGGACCGCGCCGCGATGGGGCGCGGCCCCTCGACCGCGTCGCAGACCGCCTGGGGCGTGATGGGCCTGCTCGCGTACCGAGCCGCGGACGACGCGGCGGTGCGGCGAGGGATCGCGTGGCTCGTGGAGCGCCAGCTCGCCGACGGCGAGGCGCAGGGCTCGTGGGAGGAGGAGGCGTTCACCGGGACGGGCTTCCCGCGCCACTTCTACCTCCGCTACCACCTGTACCGGCACTACTTCCCCCTCATGGCGCTCGGGCGCTTCTGCGCGCAGGGCCGGGGATGAGGCGATGGGGCTCGCGGAGATCGCGGCGCTGCTCTGGGGGAGCGTGGTCCACCGTCCGTACGTCTACGCGTTCCTCGCCTGCTTCCTCGCGTTCGCCTGGTACCAGCTCGGCGGCCGCCGGACGCTGACCTTCGCGGCCGCGACGTGGCTCCTCGCCTTCGGCGCGGAGTACAGCTCGACGCGCAACGGCTTCCCGTTCGGCGCGTACCGCTACTTCGACGCGACGCGCACGCGCGAGCTCTGGATCTCGAACGTGCCGTTCTTCGACTCGCTGTCGTTCGTGTTCCTCGCCTGGTTCTCGCTCGCGCTGGCGGCGGCGCTCCTCTCGCCGGCGGAGGAGCGCGCCCGGGGGAGCTGGCCCGGGCTGCGGCGGCCGGCGGCGCCGCTCCTCGCCGGCCTCCTCATGACCCTGCTCGACGTGGTCATCGATCCCGTGGCGCTGCAGGGCGACGAGTGGTTCCTCGGGCGCATCTACGAGTACCCCACGCGCGGCTTCTACTTCGGCGTGACGGCGGCGAACTTCGCGGGCTGGTTCCTCGTCGGCGCGGCGAGCGCGTGGGTGTTCCAGCGCTGCCTCGCGCACGTGCCGTGGTGCCGCGGCCCGCTCCGCAGGGTGCACCCGCGCCTGGCCTGGGGCGTCCTCGGCGTGTACGCCGGCATCTTCGGCTTCAACCTCGCCGTCACGATCTGGATCCGCGACCTGCCCCTCGCCGCCGCGAGCGCGGCCGTCATCGCCGTCACGCTGGGCGCGAGCGCGCTCCGGCTGCGCGCGCCAGGCTCGGCAGGGCGCGTGGTGGTCTGCGCCGCCACGCGAGCGGAGGCCCTGGCCTGCCGCCGCGGCATCGCCGACTCGGGGGCCCTCGGGGTCGAGGTGCTGCGCACCGGGGTCGGGCCGGCGCGCGCCGGCTCCGCGCTCCGGGTCCGCCTCGCGCGGGCGCCGAGGCCCCGCCTCGTCATCTCGTCGGGGTTCGCGGGGGCGCTCTCGCCCGACCTCGCGATCGGCGCCCTCGTCACGGCGCGGGCGCTGCACACCCTCGAGGGCGGGCGGATGGCGGCGCTCGAGCTTCCGCCGGGGCTGCTCCGGCTCGCGCCCGCCGCCCGGCCGGTCGAGGTGGTGTCGGCGCAGGGTGTGCTCCCGGCCCTCGAGCTCTCGTCGGGCGCCGCCGACATGGAGTCGGCGGCCCTCGCGCGCGCCGCCGTGGAGGCGGGCGTGCCGTTCACGGTGCTGCGCCTCGTCACCGACACGCCGGCCGCGCCGCTCCCGCCGCTGGCGCGGAGCCTCGCGGCGGCGTTCGCCGCGCGCGGCCTCTCGCGGGCCCGTCACGGCCTGCGGGCGATGGCGGAGGCGGCGCGCCGCCCCGTCCACACGGCGCGCTTCGTGCGGGCGTCCGTCGGGTGGTGTCGCGCGCTGCGCGTCGCCTGGCGCGCGGAGGGGCTGCTCGCCGCGTCGAGCGCGGCGGCGCGCGAGGAGGGGCCGCGTCGCGCCGCGCGCCCGTCGTGAGCCTGCGGTCAGCGGCCCGCTCCGTGCCCGTCGGCGTCCGGCACGCCGCCGTGGAGGACGACGTCCATCTTCTCGAGCACGCTGGCCGCGAGGCCGTACTCCTCGCGGCGCTCGGCCTCGAGGAACTCGGGGGCGAGGATCCGGCACGCGTGGGCGATGGGGACGCCGTCGCGGCGGCGGTGCCTGTTTCCACAGTAGATCGTGTGCTGGGCGTTCATTCCGGTGAGCTTGCACGGCGGCCGACTCGGCCGCGCGACGGCACGGCAATGGCTGTGTGAACTCCGCGCGACTCCGCCCTCGGACGGTGCGCGGGCGCTCGCCCGGCCGGGTGCTCGGAGCAGCGCGGGAGTCCGTCGCCAACTCGTCGCGCCGTCGTCACGCGCGCGCGCCCCGGGCGCGATACGAGACGATCGTATGGAAACGAGCCCCGAGATCAGGGTGCTGTTCTGGCTGGTCCTCGCGTCGCTCGTCGCGATCGTCGCCGTGCTCGTCGCGCTCTTCCGGAGCGGGCGCACCGTGCCGCCCTTCGCCGCGAGCGCCGATCGCAGGCGCGAGAAGCGCCGCGAGAAGCCCGGGCGCGCCTTCCTGCCGGCGCGGACCGGACGTCCCTGAGCGCGCCGCCCCGCCGCGGGAGGCCCCGGCCTATCGCAGCTTCACCACGAGCGCCCGCGGGTAGACCCGTCCCTTCGCCAGCAGCTCCAGCCGATCGCGGGTCGTGGTCCTGCCGTGGAGGGCGTCGTCGGCCATCGCGCAGACCGCCACGAACGCCGCGCGGTTGGGGCGCGCCTTGCCCGTCTCCCAGTGCGAGATGGTCTCCGGCGTCACGTCCAGCAGGCGCGCGAGCTCCGCGGCCCGCAGGCCGAGCACCTTGCGCATGTGGCGCAGCGCCTCGCCGGTGTCGACCCCGGCGTCGGCGAGCTCGCTGCAGGCGGCGAGCTGGAAGCGCTGCGCGAGCGTGCCGTCCAGGTGCACCTCGCCGCAGGCCGGGCAGCGGCGGGCGGGCACCGCGACCGAGGCGGTGACGTCGGAGCGGGGGAGCTTCACCGAGAGCGTCTCCGTCTCGTCGCGGAGCGTGGTGTCCCCGCAGCGGGAGCATCTTGGCGCGTCTTCGCCCATGGGCACCTCGTGCCGCGCGGCGCGCGGCGCTCGGGATCGTCGCTACGCCGCCTCGCGCTCCAGCTCCGCCTCCAGCTCCGGGCCGAGGTAGCCGAGCAGGAAGCGCTTCGTCTGCAGCTCCACCTGGCGGACCCGCTCTCGCGACACGCCCCACCGCTGGCCGATCTGCTCGAGGGTGTCGGGCGGATCCTGCTGGAGCCGCGTGTGGACGATGTCCCAGCCGAGGTCCCCGATCCGCTTGCGCACCTTCTCGAGCGAGGCCCTCAGCCGCTCGCCGCTCTCGACGCGCTCGTAGCGCTCCAGCGGGCTCGCGCCCTCGTCCTCGAGCCGATCGAGGAAGGAGACGTCGCCCTCCTCGTCCACCGCGGTGTCGAGCGAGAGGTCGGCCGCCGCGACGGCGCCGCTGCGCGGACGGACGGACGAGCGCGCCTGCTTGAGGTACTTCCACACGTAGGCGCGGATCCACCACACCGCGTACGTGGAGAACCGCGTCCCGGCGTTCGGGTCGAACTTCTCGATCGCGCGCAGGAGGCCGAGCATCCCCTCCTGCACGAGCTCCTCCAGCCGGAGCGCGCCCCGCGACTGCTTGCGCGCCACCATCACGACGAGCGCCAGGTTGTGGCGCACGAGCTCGTCCTTCGCCCGCGCGTCGCCCCGCCGGGCGCGGAGGGCGAGCGCCCGCTCTGCCTCGCGGGTGAGGGGCTTCCGGCCGCGCGCCGCCTCCAGGTAAGGCGCGAGCGACTCCATCTCCTGGTTCATGCTCTTGAGGGTCTTCATCTTCATCGCTCACTGGAACACATGTGGTTTGAAGAAATTTCAAGTGGGGCCGAAAATCCCCATGTGAGCGCGCCGACCGCATGTTCGCTCGCTCGGCGCACCGGCGAGCGGGCGGCCGTCGGACGCGGTACGGTTCGCGGCGCCCTGCGCCACCCGTCCCGCCACTGCCCGCCCTCGCTGCGCCTCACGCTCGCCGTGGCGGCCGCGCTCCTCGCCTCGCGGGCCGTGGCCGCGACCACGCGCGAGATCTCGTGCGCCCCGGCCGCGCGGGGCGAGCTGGCCGCCGGCGCTCCGGCGGCGCGCGAGCGCGCCCTCGAGCTGCTCCGCGCCATGACGCTGCCGGAGAAGGTGGCGCAGATGGTGATGACCTCCGCGCCCGCCCCGGGCAGGCGGGTCGAGCTCGGGGGCGTCATCCTCCACGGCAAGGCGCTCGGCTCCGCGGAACGGACGCGCCGGCTCGTGGCGGAGCTGCAGCGGCGCGCGCGCGTGCCGCTCCTCGTGGCGGTGGACGTGGAGGGGGGTGGGGTGAACCGGCTCCGCTTCGTTCGCACGCTCGCGGCGCTCCCCCCGCCGCGGCGGCTCGGCGGCGAGGGCGAGTGGGCGGCGGAGGCGTGGGGGACGCGCGCGGGGCTCGACATGCTCGCGCTCGGGATCAACTGCAGCCTGGGGCCGGTGCTGGACGTCTCGCCCGACGGGCTCATGTCGAGGACGGGCCGCTCTCTCGGCGGCGAGCCGGACCACGTCGCGCGCCTGGGGCGGGCGTACGCCCGCGGGCTGCGCAGCGCGGGGGTGCTGCCCATCGGCAAGCACTTCCCCGGCTACGGCACGGCGCGCCGGAACTCGGACCTCGCGCTCGTCATCGCGCGGCGGACGCGCCAGGACATCGCGCGCGAGGCGGCGGCGTTCGTCGCGGCGGGCGACGCGCTCGAGGGCGTCATGCTCGCGAACGTGGGCTACACCTCGTACGGCTCGGTCCCCGCCATCTTCTCGCCGCAGCTCGTCGCCTCGGCGCACCTGAGCGGCTGGCTGGCCGTCACCGACGACCTGGCGGTGCCGGCGCTGAGGGAGGCGGTCGGCGGCGACGCGGCCGAGGTCGTCCGGCGCGCGTTCCTCGCCGGAAACGACCTCCTCCTCACGACCGCGCCGCCCGGCTGGCGGGGGATGCCCGACGTGCGGAAGGTCGTCGTCGAGCTGGTGCGGCGGCGGCCCGCGCTGGAGCAGCGCGTCGACGAGAGCGTGCTCCGTATCCTGCGCGCCAAGGAGCGGGCGGGGCTGCTCGAGGACGCGGCCGCTCCGGGCGTGGCGCGGACCGAAGGCGAAGGCAAGGCGCCGCCAACTGCGCGTCGCTCCACCGCGCGCGACCACGCGCCGCTCGGCGAGTCGTCGTAGCGAGCGGCGCCTCGGCCGAGGACTCACGGCGGCGTCCGGCGCGACGTCGCCAGCGGCTCCTTGGGTCAGCCCTGTCCCTTGAGCTGCTCGGACAGGTAGTTCTGGACCCCGATCTGCTCGATGGCGGTGAGCTGCTTCTCGAGCCAGTGGTGGTGCCCCTCGGTCTCCTCCAGGAGGTGCTCGAGCAGCTCGGCGGAGCCGTTGTCTCCGGCCTTCCGGCACAGCTCGATGCCGCGGTTCAGGGCGTCGCGGACGCCCTTCTCGAGCGCGTGATCCAGCTTCAGCTGCTCGTGCACGCTCGCGCCCGCCGCCACCTTCGCGAGCTTCTGAACGTCGGGGGTGCCGTCGAGGTAGAGGATCCGCTCGATCAGCTCGTCCGCGTGGTTCAGCTCGTCGCGCGACTCCTCGTGGATCTTCTGGAACAGCCGCTCGTAGCCCCAGTTCTGGCACATGCGCGCGTGCAGCAGGTACTGGTGCACCGCGGTGAGCTCGCTGGAGAGGAGCTCGTTGAGGAGCCCGAGGACCTTCGGATCGCCGTGCATGCTTCCTCCGAGCGCGGACCGAGGCGCGCGTTCGGAACTCCTAGATCGTGCGCCGGATCGGTCCGGTGCCGAAAGCAGGCTGGCACCCATCTGGTCTCGCCGTGAAGCCCCGGGGGCCGGGCCGGCGGGGCTCCACGCTGAGAGGGGCGGTCGAGCGCTCCGTCAGCGCGCGAGCGCGGGCGCAGGCCCGGCGCGAGCAGGCTCGCCGCGGCCCTTCGCGCGCGCGCGTAGCCCGAGGAGCGACACGACGTGGAGGAGCACGAAGATCGGCACCCCGAAGGTGGGGATGAGCGACAGCGGGAGCTCCGCCATGGCGTTCGTGGTCGGCCCGCCGGAGAAGAGGCGGAGGGGGCCGTCCGCCGACAGCGCGCCGAGCGCGATCGCCGCCGCCAGATCCACGAGCCCGAGGACGTTCCACGCCAGCGCGGCGCCCGGCGCCCAGCGCTTGCGGGCGGCGAGCGCCAGGGCGACCACCGGGGCCGCCGACCCGACCGCGACGTCTCCCCAGCCCGCGGAGAGCGCGAACGCGCTCGGGAGCACGCCGCGCGCGAGCAGCACGAGGAACACGACGCCGACGAGGCGGAGCGACTGGACGCCGACGAGCCAGGCCTGGGGGACGGCGAGCGCCCGGGCGCGCAGCGAAGGCGAGAGGGCGAGCGCGAGCGCTCCGGCGAGCAGCGGAGGGAAGACGCCGAGGCCGATCCCCGGCAGCCGGTCCGGCGCGCCCGCGAACAGCCCCGCCGCGGAGAGCCCCACGGCGAGGGCGAACCAGGCGGCGAGCAGGGAGGCCGTGACCGTGGCGCCCCTCCCTGCGCCGTGACGGCGGAGCGCCACGAACGAGGAGGCGACGAGCGCCAGGTTCACTGCGAGGACGATCGGCCACACGAACCACGGAACGGGCGAAGCCATGCGGACCTCCTCCGGTTGTACCTACAACCATGCGCGCGACGGCGGACGCCGGCCCGGGGCGCGCGCCTCCCCCGGGGCGTTAGACCTCCTCAGCCCGCGAAGCGGGGGTGAATGCGGGTGGCCACCGCGGCGAGCGCCTCCGCGCCCCGATCTCCCAGCAGCGCGCGCGCCTCCCGCTGCGCCTTGCGCCAGCGCGGCAGCGCCTCCTCCAGGATCCGCTCGCCGGGCGCAGTGAGCGACAGGCGCTGCGAGCGTCCGTCGGGGGAGGGCGCGACGCGCACCCAGCCCAGCGCCTCGAGCCGGCCCAGCTCCCGGCTGACCGAGGACTTCTCGAGCAGGAGCGCCTGGCCGACGACGGTCGGCGAGGCCCGCTCACCGGCGCGCGCGATCGCCACGAGCAGCGTGAGCTGGGTGCGCCGGAGCCCGAGCGGGCGCAGGGCGCGCTCGTAGATCGCGGCGAGGCGGCGGTCGAGCAGCCGGGCGCGGCTCGCCAGGCACTCGGACGCGATCTCCTCGCAGGCGCGCGGGCGCGGTGGGGTCATGTCGGTTGTATAGGCAACCATCGTCGGCGCCGCAACCGCTCGCGCTCGGTCTCGCGCCGCGGGACGACCGCGCGCCCCGCCGTCCGCTTGCGGCGGCCGGGCCGCGGCCCTATGGCCAGGCGCGACGCCCAGGGCGGCTCCGCCCGGAGGAGGCCCCATGACCACCCGATTCCTCTCCCTGGCCCTGCTGCTCGCCGCGCCGCTCCTCGCCCTCGGCGGCGGCGCGTCGGGACGGGCGATCCTGAAGGACGCCGGCGGCAAGGAGGTCGGCACCGCCACGTTCACGAGCGGCGAAGGCGGGGTGAAGGTCGACGTCGTGGTGGCGGGGCTCACGCCTGGCAAGCACGGGATCCACGTCCACGCGGTGGGGAAGTGCGAGCCGCCGGACTTCAAGTCCGCCGGCGGTCACTTCAACCCGTTCGGCAAGAAGCACGGACTCCGCAACCCGGAGGGTCTCCACGCCGGCGACCTGCCCAACCTCGAGGTCGGGAAGGGCGGCGAGGCCAGGGCGACCTTCATCGCGAAGGGCGCCACCCTGGGCGAGGGCGAGGGATCGCTGTTCGGCGCGGAGGGTACCGCCCTCGTCGTCCACGCCGACCCGGACGACGAGAGGACGGATCCCGCCGGCGCCTCCGGCGCACGGATCGCCTGCGGCGTCATCGAGCGGAAGTAGCGCCGGCCTGGGCCTGCGGAGCGGGGCGCCTGACGAGCGGGTGGGGTGCCGCGTCCGCGCGGCGACGGGCGCGAGACCCTCCCGAGGGTACGGCCATTCGGAGCGCCCCGCGTTCCTCCGCGAACACCCGCAGCGACGCATACGATCTCCGTGAGAGGAGGCGCGCATGAGCGCGTGGAAGAGGATCTGCTGCGCGATCGACTTCGCGGAGCCGTCCCGCGCGGCGATGGAGGAAGGCGCCGACCTGGCGAAGCGGTTCGAGGCGGATCTGGCGCTCGTGCACGTCCGCGTGCCGCCTCCTCCGGCGGCCAGCGACGTGCTCGTCTCGTCGAGAGGCGCGACCGAGGTGGAAGCGGAGGAGCAGGTGAAGGCGCTCGAGGAGTGGCGCGCCGACGCCGGAAGACGCGCCGGCCGGCCCGCGCAGGCGCGGGTGCTCTCGGGCGATCCCGCCGCCGAGGTCCTGCGGCACGCGCGCGAGGAGCGCTGCGACTTGCTGGTCGTGGGGACGCACGGCCGGACGGGCCTCTCGCGCATGGTCCTGGGCTCGGTGGCGGAGCGGATCGTGCGGCAGGCGGAGTGCCCGGTGCTCGTGGTCCACGACCGGCGCTCGCTCGAGAAGGACCGGGAGCGGGAGGAGGTGGAGCAGTACCGCTGACGACCGGGTCCCGCGCGCGCAGCGCTGGTGCGGGCCGTGGGATCGCCTCGCTCCTTCGCGCGAGGTGCGTGCGCGCCCCGGGAGCGCGCCGGAGGAGGGGGCCGGCGGGCCGCCCGCGAACTCCGCGGCGCGGTCCAGCGACCGCGCGGCCCGCTCGCGGGTCCTGCGCTACCTTGCGGTGGGCGCCTCGCGACGACGGCGGCGCCCGCCGGAGCGCACGGGAGGACGGTCATGACCGGGAACTGCGAAGTGTGCGGGAACCAGTACGACAAGGCGTTCGAGGTGGTGGCCGCCGGGGCGCACCACGTCTTCGACAGCTTCGAGTGCGCCATCCAGAAGCTCGCGCCCCACTGCGAGCACTGCGGCTGTCACGTGATCGGGCACGGCGTCGAGGCCGGCGGGAGGTTCTTCTGCTGCGCGCATTGCGCGCACACCGCCGGCGCGAAGGAGATCCGGGACCGCGCCTGAGCGTCCGCGCGGCGCGAGCCGCTCCACCTCGGCCAGCCGAGCGGATCATCGACGGCGCGCGGCGAGCGGTCGACCGTTCGACGGGCGGCGCCGCTCCCTGGCGGTGACGAACGCCGACGTCCGTCGGCCCGTGCGAGGAAGCCCGCGCACTGCACGAGGCCGGCGACCCGGACGGCCATGATGCCGGGCCGCGCGCTTCCTTACGCTAGGGGAGGCGAACCGCGGAGGCGTTCATGGCTGCGATGGAGTGGAGGAGGATCTGCTGTCCGGTGGACTTCTCGGAGCCCGCGGAGGCCGGCCTGCGCGTCGCCGCCGATCTGTGCCGCAGGCTCGGCTCCGAGCTCGTGCTCCTCTACGCGGACGGCGCCACGAAGGTCGCCGAGGAGCTCCACTCGGGCGGAGGGCTCGACTCGTGGAAGGAGAGCGCCGAGCGGCTCGGTGCCCCGAGCGTCACCGTCGCTCGCGCGACCGGGACCCCGGAGGTCGCCATCGTGGAGTTCGCGGCCGCGAGCGCGATCGACCTCATCGTGATGGGGACGCACGGCCGCGTCGATCGCCAGCACATGCTGACCGGCTCCGTCGCGGAGGGGGTCGTCCGCAACGCGGCGTGCCCCGTCCTCACCGTGCGGCCGGGCTGGACCGCCTGACGAGGCGGAGCGCTCCGCCCCGCCTGGACGGCCGACACGCCAGGTCAGTCCAGGCGTGGCGCCACCGGCGCTCGCCGTCCGACGCGCTCAGCTGCGCGGCCGTCAGTGGATCGTCGGTTCACCCACCTCCTGGTTCAGCTCCTTCCAGGCGGCGTCGAACTCCTTCTTCGCCGCCGCGGCCCGGTCCGCGCGGGAGCCGGTGATGTCGTCGATACAGCTGTCGAGCTTGCGTCGCAGCTCCTCGAGACGCTCGCGGTTCGGCTGGGACGTGGCTTCCTGCGGCTGCCCGGGGTTCGTCATGGGATCTCTCCTCGTCCGCTGATCGCTGCTGAGTGGACGGTGTGCAGCGGAGGGCGCCGCCGCCCGCACAAGGTGGGCGCCGCAAAAGGGGGGAGCCCGCGGAGCCGGCGCCCGAACGCCCGGCGCTCGCTCCGGACCTCTCGTCGCGGGGCGGCGACTCCCCGCGAGATACCTGGCGAGACCGCGGAGATGCCGACATGGGGGCGGCACTCGGCGCACGGCGCCCGGAGGAGCCCATGGCAGACGACCGCAGGACCATCCTCGTGACGGGTGCGACCGGGAAGCAGGGGGGCGCCACCCTCCGTCACCTCGCGCCGAAGGGCGCCTTCCGGCTCCGCGCGATGACGCGCAAGCCGGGCGGCGACGCGGCGAAGGCGCTCGCCGCCCTCGGCGCCGAGGTGGTCCAGGGCGACCTCGACGATCCGGCGTCGCTCGAGCGCGCGCTCGCCGGTTGCTGGGGCGTGTTCGCCGTGCAGAACACGTGGGAGGCCGGGGTGGAGCGCGAGGAGGAGCAGGGCAAGCGGCTCGCGCAGCTCGCGCGCGACGCGGGCGTGCAGCACTTCGTCTACAGCTCGGTCGGCTCGGCGCACCTCCGCACCGGGATCCCGCACTTCGACAACAAGGCGAGGGTGGAGCAGCGCGTGCGCGGGCTCGGGTTCTCCTCGCACGTCATCCTGCGTCCCGTCTTCTTCATGGAGAACCTCGTCTCCCCCTGGTTCCTGCAGGGCGACGCGCTCGTCACCGCCCTGCGCCCCGCGACGAAGCTGCAGATGATCGCCTCGGACGACATCGGCCGCTTCGCCGCGCAGGCGTTCACCGAGGCGGAGAAGTGGAACGGGACGGAGACCGATCTCGCGGGCGACGCGGCGACGATGCCGGAGGCGGCGGAGGCGGTGAGCGAGATCGTCGGCCGGGGGATCACGGTACAGCAGATCCCTGTCGAAGCCGTGCGGGCGAACAGCGCCGACTTCGCGGCGATGCTGGAGTGGTTCGATCGCGTGGGCTACTCGGCAGACATCCCCTCGCTCGAGCCGCGCTGGGGGATCCGGCCCATGACGCTGCGGGAGTGGGCCCGCCACCAGCGGCGGCGCTGAGGCCTCGCCACCGTCCGCTCGCCGGAACGTCCGTCGATCGACGTCCCGAGGTCGAGCGGCAGCGACCGTCACGCGCGGACCTCCCCGTTGGCAAGGCGACGCCCGGGACCGCCGCGTCCGCTGACGCTCGCAGCGCGCGCTGATACGCTCGGGGCCGTTCTGTCCGGGAGAGGCGCGTGGTGGACGGGGACGAACAGGGCGCGCCGCAGGCCGGCGGCCCGCGAGTGCGGCCGGGCGCGATCACCTCGCTCCTCGAGCAGCTCGCGCGCGCGCCGGACGAGGACGGTCCCCGCTTCGCCGCCGGCGACGTGATCGGGAGCCGGTTCGAGCTCGTGCGGGAGATCGGGCGCGGCGGCTTCGGGGTGGTGTTCGAGGCGCGCGACCGGCAGCTCGACCGCGCCGTGGCCTTCAAGGCGATCCGCCGCGGCGAGCGGCACGCGCTCCGCGAACGGCTGCTCCGCGGCGAGGCGGAGGCCGTGGCGAGGCTCTCGCACCCGAACCTCGTCGCGCTCCACGACGTCGGGCAGTGCGACCGCGGGTCCTACCTCATCCTCGAGCTCCTCCGCGGGCGCACGCTCGGCGACGCGCTCGCCGAGGAGCGGCTCTCGCCCGCGGAGGCGGTCCGCGTCGCCCTCGAGATCGCGAAGGGCGTCGCGCACGCCCACGCCCACGGCGTCGTGCACCGCGACCTCAAGCCCGCCAACGTGTTCCTCTGCGACGACGGACAGGTGAAGGTGCTCGACTTCGGGCTCGCCCACGCGTTCGGGCGCCCCCGCACCGACGGTGGCACCCCGGCGTACATGGCGCCCGAGCAGGAGGAGGGGGCGCCGGAGGACGAGCGGACGGACGTCTTCGCGCTGGGCGCGATCCTCCACGAGATGCTCGCCGGCCCGCGCCCCGACGCGGAGCTCGGGAGCGGGCGGCGGCGCGCGAGAGCGCCGGCGCTCGACGTGCCCGGCGCGCCGGCGCTGGGGCGGCTCGTCGCGCGCATGCTGGAGCCGCGCGCGTCGGCGCGCCCGCGGGACGCGACGGAGGTCGTCCCGGAGCTCCTCGCCATCGAGGCGGAGCTGATGCGCTCGCGCGCCGCCCCGTCGCCGACCCGCGTCCGCACGCGCCGGGGGTCCCTGACGGCGCTGGTCGCGGGCGCCGTCGCGGGCGTCGCCCTCGTCGCCTGGATCCTCGGCCGCGCGCCCTCCTGGCGCGTGTCCTCGCTGGCGCTCTGGTCGGTCCCGGGCGCGCCCGGGGCGCTGCGCGCGGCGGACGACGGGGAGGCCGCCGCCTCCGTCAGCGTCGAGGCGTACGGCCACTTCGTGCGCGGCGTCGAGCTGCGCCTGCACGCGTGCGACCTGCACGGCGCGGAGCAGGAGCAGCGCCGCGCGATCGCGCTCGATCCCGGCCTCGCGGCGGCGCGCATGGAGCTCGGGACGATCCTCGCGAACGTGCGCGGGAACGACTTCGACCCGGAGGCGGACGCGCAGTTCCGCGCTGCGTACGCGCTCGCGGACCGCATGCCGGAGAAGGAGCGCGCCATCGTCCGGCTGGATCGGTACGTGACCGAGGGTCAGATGGGGGCCGCCGCCCCGGGCACCTACCGCGCGGAGGCGCTGCGGCTCGCCGAGGAGCTGGTCCGCCGCTACCCGCTGGACGGGTTCGCCCTCTTCTACGCCGCGTACGTGTACGGCCGCTTCGGGGGTCGGGAGCGGGCGGTGGAGCTGTACGACCGCGCGCTCGTCCTCGATCCCGGCCAGTGCTGGGTCGCGGGCCGTCTGATCGGGGCGCTGCGCGACGCGGGCCGGTGGGACGAGGCGATGGAGGTCGCGCGGCGCGCGGCCTCCGTGAACCCCATCGCCGAGAACGTCGGCACGCTCGCGCTGCTGCAGGCGCGCGAGCACCGGACCGAGGCCGTCGAGACCGCGCGCCAGGCGCTCCGGGCGGAGCGGGAGCCCGGCGAGGCCGCCCTGGTGTCGGCGTGCGCGCTGGGGCTCGCCGGGCACGTGGAGGAGGCGGAGGAGACCTTCCGCAGGGTGGAGGCGCGCGGGGCCACCGAGGAGGCGCGCGCCAGGGCCCGCCAGCGCGTCCCCGTGGCGCTCGCGGAGCAGGGGAGGGTCGCCGACGCCCTCCGGGGATGGCGCGAGCCGCCGCGGAGCTGGCCGGGCGGGATCGCCCTCGCGCGGGCCAGGGTGCGCGCGGTGGGGCGTCCCCGCCTCGACGCGAAGGAGGCGCTGCCCTACGTCGCGGCGGCCTCCGATCACCTCCTGTACGCGGGGGAGCTGGCGTTCCACGGCGACGAGCGCGCCGCGCGCCGCGCCGCCGCCGCGCTCGAGGAGGGGTCGGCGCCCGAGACCTATCACCGCGCGATCGCGCTCGCGAACGCGGGCCGGCACGAGCAGGCGATCCCGCTCCTCCGCAGCCTCGTCGCCTCGGCGGACTACGCCCTCGTCCCGGCCCTCTGGCAGCTCCACTACCTGCTCGGCGAGTCCCTCCTCGAGGACGGCAGGCCCGCGGAGGCGCTCGAGGCGCTGCGCCGGATCGAGTGGTCGGCGATGAAGAGCGACTGCCCGAGCTGGGATCAGGTCGCGAACTATCCGCGCGCGCAGCTCGTCCGCGCTCGCGCGTACGAGGCGCTCGGCCGCTGCGACGACGCGGCGGCGGAGCTCGATCGCCTGCTCGCCCGCTGGCGGCGGGCCGACCCGGACCTGCCCCTCGTGGTCGAGGCCCGCGCGATGCGGGCCCGGCTGGCGGGCGCGCGCGAGGCGGCGCCGCGCTAGAACCCGCCCACGGCGGGAGGCATGCTGACCGGACGACGCACGCGGGCGCTCGCCGCGTACCGGAGCTTCCTCCGGACGCCGCTCTCGGCGCTGCTCGACGCGCGCGCCGGCGCCGACCCGCGGCCGGGCGTGCTCGCCTTCTTCCACGCCACGGTGCGCGAGGTCCCCGCCTACCGCGCCTTCCTCGCGGCGAGCGGGATCGACCCGGCGGCGATCCGCGCGCCCGAGGAGCTCGCGGCGCTGCCCCTCACCACGAAGGAGAACTACGTCCGCGCCTACCCGCTCGCGGAGCGCTGCCGCGGCGGCGAGCTCGCGTCGTCGTGCGACATGATCGCGGTGTCGTCGGGCTCGACCGGCGAGCCGACGATCTGGCCGCGCTTCCTGACGGACGAGCTCGCCATCGCGCTCCGGTTCGAGCAGGTGTTCCTCGAGGCGTTCGCCGCCGATCGGCGCCGCACGCTCGCGGTCGTCTGCTTCCCGCTCGGCACCTGGGTGGGCGGGATGTTCACGGCGAGCTGCTGCCGCCACCTCGCCGCGAAGGGCTACCCGCTCACGGTGGTCACCCCGGGGAACCACCAGGCGGAGATCCTGCGCTCGGTCCGGTCGCTCGCGCCCATGTTCGAGCAGACCGTGCTGCTCGGCTATCCGCCGTTCCTGAAGGACGTCGTCGACGCGGGCGCCGCCGACGGGGTGCGCTGGAGCGAGCTGGGCATCAGGCTCGTGCTCGCCGGCGAGGTGTTCAGCGAGGAGTGGCGTGCGCTGATGATGGAGCGCGCGGGCATGTCGCGCCCGCTGCACGACACGGCTTCGCTCTACGGGACGGCGGACGCGGGCGTCCTCGGGAACGAGACGCCCGTCTCGGTGTGCATCCGGCGCTTCCTCTCGGAGCGGCCGGACGCGACCCGCAGCGTGTTCGGCGAGGCGCGGCTCCCCACCCTCGTCCAGTACGACCCGTTCGCCCGGTACTTCGAGGAGCGCGAGGGGATGCTGCTGTTCTCGGGGGAGAACGGGGTCCCGCTGGTGCGCTACCAGATCGACGACTCGGGAGGCGTCATCCCCTACGCCACCATGATGGCGCGGCTTCGCGACCTCGGCCTCGACGTGGAGGCCGAGGCGCGGCGCCACGGCGAGCGCGGCGTCCGCCCGCTCCCGTTCGCGTACGTGTTCGGTCGCTCGCGGTTCGCGGTCTCCTACTACGGGGCGAACGTGTTCCCGGAGACCGTCGCCATCGCGCTCGAGCAGCCCGGCACGCGCGATCAGGTCACGGGCAAGTTCGTGCTGGAGGTGGAGGAGGACGCGGCGCGGGACCGCCAGCTCGCCGTCGCGGTCGAGCTCGCCCCCGGGAACGAAGCCGGCGAGCGGCTCCTCGACCTGCTCGCGGAGGAGATCGTGAAGGCGCTGCGGCGGCTCAACAGCGAGTTCGCGAGCTACGTGCCGCCCGAGCGCCAGCGTCCCCGGATCACGCTCTGGCCGGCGGGGCACCCGCGGTACTTCCCGCCGGGCGTGAAGCACCGGTCCTCGAGGAAGTAGGCCGTCCGAGGCCCGCCTGCGCCGGCGCGGGCTCGCGCCCCCTTGCGCGGGGGTGCGTGCCCGCACGACGGCGCTCGGTTAAGAGAGCCAATTCGGTTAGGCTGCGCCCCCCATCCCTCTCCACCCTCCACCCCCGAGCGCCATGGCCCAGTACGTGATGTCGATGCTCCGCGTGAGCAAGGTCGTCCCGCCCAAGCGGCAGATCATCAAGGACATCTCCCTCTCCTTCTTCCACGGGGCGAAGATCGGGCTCCTCGGCCTCAACGGCTCCGGCAAGTCGACGGTGCTGCGGATCATGGCCGGCGTGGACGAGGAGTTCGACGGCGAGCTGCAGCGCCAGGGCGGGATCAAGATCGGCTACCTCCCCCAGGAGCCGAGGCTCGAGGGCGACCGGACCGTTCGCGAGGAGGTCGAGTCCGCCCTCGGCGAGGTGGCCGAGGCGCAGACCAAGCTCGAGGCGGTCTACGCCGCCTACAGCGACCCGGACGCGGACATGGAGAAGCTGGCGGAGGAGCAGGCCCGCCTCGAGGCGATCATCGCCCACGCGGGCGCCGACACCGGCAACGCGCTCGAGATCGCCGCGGACGCGCTGCGCCTGCCGCCCTGGGACGCGACCATCAAGCACCTCTCGGGCGGCGAGAAGCGGCGCGTGGCGCTCTGCAAGCTCCTGCTCTCGAAGCCGGACATGCTGCTCCTCGACGAGCCGACGAACCACCTCGACGCCGAGTCGGTCGAGTGGCTCGAGCAGTTCCTCACCCGCTTCCCCGGGACGGTGGTGGCGGTCACGCACGACCGCTACTTCCTCGACAACGCGGCCGAGTGGATCCTCGAGCTCGATCGCGGCCGCGGGATCCCGTGGAAGGGCAACTACTCCTCCTGGCTCGACCAGAAGGAGCAGCGGCTCGAGGTGGAGGCGAAGCAGGAGAGCGCGCGCATCAAGGCGATGAAGCTCGAGCTCGAGTGGGTGCGGCAGAACCCGAAGGCGCGGCAGGCGAAGAGCAAGGCCCGCCTCGCGCGCTTCGAGGAGCTCTCCAGCGTCGAGTACCAGAAGCGCAACGAGACCCAGGAGATCTTCATCCCGGTGGCCGAGCGGCTCGGCGACAAGGTGATCGAGTTCAAGGGCGTCACGAAGGGCTTCGGCGACCGGCTGCTGATGGACGACCTCTCGTTCATCGTCCCGCCGGGCGCCATCGTCGGCATCATCGGACCCAACGGCGCCGGCAAGTCGACGCTGTTCAGGATGATCACCGGCGCCGAGAAGCCGGACTCGGGCGAGGTCGCCATCGGCCAGTCCGTGAAGCTCGCGTTCGTCGATCAGAGCCGCGAGAACCTCGCGAGCGACAAGACGGTCTTCGACGAGCTCTCCGGTGGCCGCGACGTCATCCAGGTCGGCCGCTTCGAGATGCCGAGCCGCGCGTACATCGGCCGCTTCAACTTCAAGGGCGCCGACCAGCAGAAGGTCGTCGGCACGCTCTCCGGCGGCGAGCGCGGCCGCCTGCACCTCGCGAAGACGCTCATGACGGGCGCCAACGTGCTGCTCCTCGACGAGCCGTCCAACGACCTCGACGTCGAGACCCTGCGCGCGCTCGAGGACGCGCTCCTCGAGTACGCCGGCAGCGTCATGGTCATCTCCCACGACCGCTGGTTCCTCGACCGCATCGCCACGCACATCCTGGCGGCCGAGGGCGACTCGAGGTGGACGTTCTTCACCGGTAACTACCAGGAGTACGAGGCCGACAAGCGGCGGCGGCTGGGCGAGGAGGGCGCGAAGCCCCGGAGGATCCGCTACAAGCCGATCCACCGCTAGGCGACCGCTAGGCGGGGCGAGCGCGCCGCGCGGCGCGGAGCGCCCGTCCGGCGACGCCTGTGCCCGTACCGCGCCTACGAGGGAGAGGGAGGGCGAGCTGCCCCGGACCAGGGCGGGTGTGCCCCCGGTCGCCTGGAAAGCGGGGCGGGGCCTCCCGGCGCCAGCCCGCTCGTGCGCAGGATGGGTGAAGCGGCTCGCCTGCGTCGGACCTCTGCAGGCGCTCGCTTCGGAGGGAGGCCCGACATGCAGGACCAGCACGGCGAGCGGATCATCCACGGCTACGATCCGGTGCAGCGCCGGGTGCTCTGCGGCGTACCCCAGCAGACGAGCTCGACGAAGCACGCGGCAGCCGTCACCTGCAGCGCCTGTCTCGAGCTGCTCCACGCGACGCCGCGAGCCGCCCCGGGCGACGCCGGCGGCGGGCGTCACGCATAGCGATGGCGATGCCGCCGCGCAGCCTCGGGGATCGCGGACACCTCGTTCGCGTCGATCCGCTGGAGGCCGGCGGCTGGGCCGTCGTCGTGAAGGGCGGCGTCGTCGCGACGTTCTCGTCCGAGCCCGAGGCGCGGGCCTCGGCGGAACGAGAGACGCTGCGGCTCGACGCCGTGGCGGGAGCGCTGCTGCGGCGCGTGCGCCGCGGGCTGCGACGGAAGTAGGGGCGGCGGGCGCCGCCCCCCACCCTCAGCCCTGACCCTCGAAGACGTCGAACACGTAGTCGTGCGCCGAGAGGGCGCTCTTCGGCATCGAGCCGGCCCGCACGCGCTGCACCACCTCCGCGCGATTGAGCTCGAAGATCGCGTCCAGGATCGGGGTCCGCTCCTGCGCGCTCGCCTGACCGACCACGAACAGCACGCGCGCGCTGTGCTGGACGTAGCGCGCCGAGAGCAGCTGCCGCTTCAGCAGCTCCATGATCACGTCGGCCTTGGAGCGGTCGAAGCGCGGCGGGTCGCCGCGGCGGTCCTGCTCGGCGAAGAACTCCCGCGTCCACTCGAAGTGGTAGTCCCAGACCTTCTGGAACAGGTCCCGGGTGAAGCGCGCGCCCGCCCTGATCGGCTCCGCGTTCGCCCCGATGACCACGCCGTCCTCCGTGAGGAGCTGCCGCTGGAGGTGACCGTCCTTCGTGATCGGCGCCTCGTGGCGGACGAGCGTCCAGAGCCACGAGACGTAGATCCGGTAGGTGGCGAGGTCGTTCATGAACCGCTGCCGGAGCTCGTAGTCGTCGATGGCCGCGGCGAAGTTGCCGTTCAGGATCTGGAAGCCGTAGTTGGCGGCCATGTAGAACGAGTGCTGCACGTGCTGGATGGTGACGTCGCCCTTGGGTGGCGCGTAGATGCCCTCCCAGCGCTCCCTCGAGAAGATCTTCTCCGGCGCGTCGAGCTCCTCCTTGCGGACGATCGACGGCGTGATGCGGCCCTGCGCGTCGAGGAGCCCGCGAGCCTGGAAGAGCTGCCGCTCCGCCGCGTCGAGGCCGCTCGCCGGCGTCGGCACCGGCTTCCCCTTCACGTCGGTCGTCTCGAGCTTCGCGTCGAGGAGGCCCTGCAGCGCGGAGAGCTCGGCGCGGAGCGGGCCGTTGCCTGCGGCGACGTACTCGGTCTCGGGGCTCGCCACCCAGCTCTGCCGGAAGGCGTCGTGGAGCGTGCCCTTCACCTCGCCGGCGAGGATGCCGGCGAGCGTGGGCTGCGCGCCTGCGGCGAGCGGCGCGTCGGGTACGAACATGAGCCCGAGGATGCGCTCGCGCAGCTTGTCGATGGTGATGGCGCGGAGGGCCACCGGGTTGTAGGCGGAGCGCCCGTAGGGATCGCCCGGCTGGTAGATCATCACCGCCGCCATCCCGCCGATGGGCGCCGCGTTCGTGAGCGCGCCGCCCTTCGTGCCCGCCATGAGCATCATCAGCGCGGCGTATCGCTGGTAGGCGATCATGAACGGGGTGGCCATCCCGATGCTCTGCGGATCGGGGAAGATCCCCTCCGGCTCGTCCTTCCAGAGCTCGATCATGCTGCCCAGGTAGTCCCACCGGCCGACGTTCATGCCGAGGAGGCGCCGCCTCAGCACCCAGGCGATGCCGGGCAGGTACCGGCCCGCGTTCCCCTCCTCGTACAGCATCTTCACCTTGAGCGTGCCCGCCGGCACGCCCATGAGCCCCTCCAGCCGGGAGAGCAGGGTCTCGACGATGAGCGCCTCGCGCGGCGTCTGGAGCTTCGGGATGTAGTAGTAGACGCCGCTCCCGGCGCGGACGAGGGCGTCGTAGTTGTTGAAGGCCCAGAGGGTGGTGATGACCACGAGCCCGGGGGCCGGCTCGCCGTCCACCGTGACGTGGTCGTACCGGAGGTGGAGGCTCGGCGGGCGCGCCAGCCGCGTCGGCCACTGCGCGGGCGGCTTCGTGATCTGGTACGCGCGCTTCTTGCCCTTCTTCACCACCTCGTACGGGCGGCCGGTCCATCGCCCCTCGTGGATGTCCTTCGCGTTCTTCATCGCGGCGAAGACGCCCACCGGCTGGTTCGTGGGGGTGCCGTCGGGCGTGAAGTGCGGCGGGGAGGCGTCCTCGAAGTCCGGCATGTTCATGGGCGCCGGCGAGTTGAGGGCGTTGAACGCCATGTCGAGCGGGTGCCACGGGCCGGTGAGCTCGAGGCCCGGGTTCTTCGAGGGGTGGACGTGGTCGGGGATGGGCACCTCGTCGTTGAGGCGCCAGCGCCACTCGCTCTCGCGGCCGAGGAAGTTGTCGACGAGCCCCTGGACGATCTGGCGGTAGGTCCAGCGCTTCCCGGAGACGGGATCGTCGAAGGTCTCGTCCCAGCTCGGCCAGGCGTACTTCTCGCGGGCGGGAGACGGGTTCGCGAGGATGTGGCGGCGCGCGGTGAGCGCGGCGGCGATGGCGGGCCGCAGCTCGCGGGTGAGCGTGGCGATCGTCTCCTCGACGTCGACCTCGCGGCCGTTCACCTGCTTCTTGCCGAAGATCTCGGGGAACTGCTGGAGGATGTCCGGACGGATCATGGATGGGTCCTCTTCGAGAGGGACGCCCGAGGGCGCGAGGTAGGTAGCTTGCGCGAACGGCGCGTCGCGGCATGGACCATGAAGGTTCGGTCGCTCGCGCGGCACCCATCCGGGCCACCGAGCGTGACGCGGTGGGCGTGCGGGCGGCGCCTCCGGACGCCGGCGTTACCTTTCTCCACCGCCGGCCGTGATCACGGCCCATGACGACCATGGTTGCGAAGCCTCCGGAGCTCGAACCGAGGAACCGCGCGCTCGGCCAGGCGCTCGACGGGCACCGGCGCGCCGTGTGGGGCGTCTGCTACCGCATGACCGGCGTGGCGGCGGACGCGGACGACCTCGTCCAGGAGACGTTCGCGCGCGCCCTCACGGCGCGTCCCGACCGCTCGGGGGAGCCGCTCCGTCCCTGGCTCACCCGCGTCGCCGTGCGGCTCGCCATCGATCACCTGCGCCGCCGGCGCGTGAGGGGCTACCCGGGCCAGTGGCTGCCCGGGCCCGCCTCGACGGACGAGCCGGACCTCGGGCCGACTCCCGACGCGCGCTACGACACGGCCGAGTCGGCCTCGTATGCATTCCTCGTCGCCCTGGAGCGGCTCACGCCGCTCCAGCGCGCGGTGCTCCTCCTGCGCGACGTGCTCGGCCACTCCGTGCGCGAGGCCGCGAGCGCGCTCTCCACGACGGACGGCGCGGTGAAGGTCGCGCACCTCCGCGCCCGCCGCGCCATGGACGGCTACGAGGCGGACCGCCTGCCCGCGACGCCCGCCCTGGAGGCGCGCACGCGCGAGGCGCTCGAGGGGTTCATGCAGGCGATCCTCGCGGGCGACGTGGCCGCGGCGGAGGCGCTCCTCGCCGCGAACGCGCGCGTCGTGTCCGACGCCGGCGGCGCGTACTTCTCGGCGCCGCGGGCGATCGACGGCGCGCGCAACGTGGCGCGGTTCTTCGTCGGGGTCGCGCCGCGTGGAGGCAGGGAGCGGCGGGTGACCTGGCTGCGCCTCAACGGCGTCCCCGTGATCGTGCTGGATTTCCGGTCGCCCGACGCGGGGGTCGCGCCCCGCTTCGTGCTGCGCGCCGAGCTCGACGCAGAGGGGCGCATCCGCCGCATCTACGCCGTCGCCGCGCCCCGCAAGCTCACGGGGCTGCCTCCAGGACCGCCGGCGGCGCCGCCTGCGCGCTGAGCGCGGCGATCGTGGCGGGCCAGCCCTCGCGCACGCTCGGGTGGCGCGGCGCCCACGCGCCCGCCTCGCGGAGCTTCCAGTTGGAGATCCGCAGCGAGCGCGCCACCGTCTCTCCGAGCGAGCCGGAGAGGAGCTTCACCCACGGCGGCAGCAGCCGCGGCGGCGGGAGGGCGAGCGCGCCGGCGAGGAGGTCGAAGTACTCCCGCCGCCGGACGGGCTCGTCGTCCGCGACGTTGTAGACGCCGGAGGGGAGGCGGAGCGCCGCCACGACGGCCGACGCCGCGTCGTCGTGCGACACCGAGGAGATGAAGGCCTCGCCGTCGCCGGGCAACGCCGCCCAGCCGCGCCGCGCCGCCGCGAGGAGCGGACGCAGGTGGGACGCGTCCGGCCCGTAGAACGCCGCGAAGCGGAGCACCACGCCCGCGCCTCCGTGGCTCGCGAAGCGGGCCGCCGCGCGCTCCGCGTCCACGACCGAGCGCGTGTGGCGCGCCGGCTCGAGGCGGGAGCGCTCCCCCACCCACGCCTCGCCGCAGTCCGCGTAGACGAACGCGAACGACTCCTGGACGAACCGGGAGGCCCCCGCGGCGAGGGCCGCCTCGGAGAGGTTCGCCGACGCGACACGGCGCAGCAGATCGTTCTCGCGCCACGCGAAAGGCAGGAGCATCCGCGCCGGCGCCGGGATGTGGGTCGCGAGGTTCACGACCACCTCGTGCCCCGCGACCGCCCGGCGGACCGCGTCGCGGTCGAGCAGGTCGAGCGCGATGGCGCGCACGCCCGCGCGGAGCAGGCGCTCCCGCGCCTCGGGGCTCCGCGCCACCGCGGTGAGTTCGTGACCGGCCCGTCGCAGCGCCGGGAGCACCCGCCGGCCGATCACTCCCGTCGAACCCGTGATGAAGATCCGCATCGTTCCTCCTCGACCGTGATCACGGACGAGGGGGCGCTGAGGTTACGCAGGCGTTCGGCCCCCCGTGCAGGGCGTGGCTCCGCCCTCCGTCTTCGCAGCCGGAGAGGGCTCCGCTCGCCCCGACCCCTCGACAGGCTCGGGGGAAGGGCGGGCGGAGCCGCACCAGCTCACCGGGCCGGCGGCTTGCGGCGCCGCGAGCGGCGGGGCCTGGCGCCGCTGCGCTCCGCGGGCCGGGCGCCGCCCTGACGCGGCCGTCGCCTCCTTGCCGCCGGCGGGCTGCCGAGCTCGAGCTCGATCCCGAAGATCTCGGCGAGGCGCTCGTCGGGGACGAGCGCGGCGCTCGCGGCGGGCGTGGACGCGAGGGCGCCCGCGTCACCGGCGTCCGCGATGAGCTCGGCGAGCTCCACGCCACGCAGGGTGAAGAGCAGCTCGGGCGCGTGGTCGAGCCGCGCGCCGACGCCGTAGAGCACGGCGGCGAGGTGCTTGCACAGGCGCGCCTGGTCGGGGCACGAGCAGCTCATGTGGAGCTCGGCGCTCGCCGGGAAGAGCCCGGCGCCGGGATCGCACAGCACCTCCATCACCGCCGCGGAGAGCCTCCCGGAGAGGAGCTCCACGACCGTGGCGATCCGCCCGGCGCAGTCCCGGCGCACCTTCTTCCAGCGCGCCGGGTCGAGAGGCCGGAGCTTCACCTCCACCTCGTACACCTCGGTGCCGCTCACGAAGGCGCGGATCACGCCGCGTGAGAGCTCGAGGTGCACGACGGACCCGTTCCGCGCATAGGCGCGGCCGCGGGGCAGGCGCGTGGCGAGGTCCGCCAGGGTCTCGAGGTGGTGGCACCACGCCATTCCCCAGAACGTGGTGACGAGGTCGCGCCCCTCGATGACGATCGGCTGCGGGGCGATCCCCTGGCGAGCGAGCCGCTTCCGCGCGAGCTCCGCCCGGAGCCGCCGCTCGGCCGCCGTCACGTACTCGGGGAACCGCTCGCCGTACTCGTACGCCACGCTGGCATCCTACCGCGCCGCGGCGCTGCTCACCGTGAGCCTCTCGGAGGGGCGCGGCTCACGCGTCGCCGGTCGCGCTGCGCAGGTCGAGCGAGACGAGCCGGAGGAGCTCGCGGTCGTCGAGCTCGGTGAGCCGGATCTCGTCCGTTCCCTCGAGGAGCTCCTGCGAGAGCCTCCGCTTGTCCTCGAGCATGGAGTCGATGCGCTCCTCGACCGTGCCGCGGCAGACGAGCTTGTGCACCAGGACCGGGCGCTTCTGCCCGATGCGGAAAGCGCGGTCGGTCGCCTGGTTCTCCACCGCGGGGTTCCACCAGCGATCGAAGTGCACGACGTGCGAGGCCGCCGTGAGGTTCAGGCCCGTGCCTCCCGCCTTGAGCGAGAGGACCAGGAACGGGAGGGTCTCGTCCTCCTGGAACCGCCGCACGAGCGCGGCGCGGTCCTTGACGCGCGTGTGGCCGTGCAGGACGAGCCCCGGGCGTCCGAAGGGACCCGCCAGGAAGCGCGCCAGCGGCTCGGTCATCTCGCGGAACTGGGTGAAGACGAGCGCCTTCTCCTGGCGCGAGGCGACCGTGTCGGCGATCTCGGCGAGCCGCGCGAACTTGCCGCTCGCTCCGGGGCCGTACTCGCCGTCGCCGAGCCACTGCGACGGGTGGTTGCAGATCTGCTTCAGCCTGAGGAGATAGGCGAGGACGACGCCGCGCCGCCGCGTCCGCTCGCCCGGCGACACGCCCGCGAGCTCGCGCGCGAGCGCCTCGACCGACTCGGCGTACAGCGCCGCCTGCGCGCGCGTGAGGGCGCAGAACGCCTTCACCTCGGTCTTGGACGGCAGGTCCGCGATCACCGCGCGGTCCGTCTTGAGCCGGCGCAGGAGGTACGGCCGCACGAGGGCGCGGACCGCGGCGTAGGGCGACGGCGGCGCCGCGCCGTCCAGGGCCGGCGCGGGGGGAGCGGGCGCGGCGACCGTCGAGGCGGCCCGCTTCAGGAAGGTGGCGAACTCCTTCGCCGAGCCGAGCAGGCCGGGGTTCACGAAGTCGAAGATGGACCAGAGGTCGCCCGCGCGGTTCTCGACGGGCGTGCCCGTGAGGGCGAAGCGCACGCGCGCGCGGATCCCCTTCACCGCGCGGGTCTGGCGCGCGGCGGGGTTCTTCACCGCCTGCGCCTCGTCGAGCACCGCGACGCCGAAGTCGGTCCGGGTGAGCCAGGGCAGGCGGGCCACCGCTCCGTACGTGACGACGACGACGTCGTGCTCGGCGAGCCGGTCGGGGTCCAGCGCCGCGAGCGCCTCGCGCGGAGTGGCGGACGGGTGCGCGACGAGCACCCGCAGCGAGGGGGCGAACCGCTCGGCCTCGGCCTTCCAGTTCGCGAGGAGAGACGCGGGCACGACGAGGAGGTGCGGCCCCGGGAGGAGCCGGTGGCGCTTCACGAGCAGGAGCAGGGCGAGGACCTGCACCGTCTTCCCGAGCCCCATGTCGTCCGCGAGGCAACCGCCGAGGCCGAGGCGCGAGAGGGTCCAGAGCCAGCGGACGCCGTCGCGCTGGTACGGCCTGAGCGTGGCGTGGAGCGCCGGGCCGGGGTCCGCCTCCTCCGCGCCGCGGGCGCCGCGCAGCGCTGCGAGCGTGTGCTCGAGCCACGCCCCGGCCTGGACGCCGCTCCACTCCCGGTGAGGGTCGAGGAGGAGCACCTCCGCCCCCAGCTCGGCGCCGGCGACGAGGCGCATGGCCTCGACGAACGAGACGCCTTCGGCGGCGGCGCGCTGCGCCTCGTGGAAGCGCTGGAGGAGCGCGTCGAGCTGGTCGCGATCGACCTCGACCCAGCGTCCCTTGAACAGGACGAGCCCGCCGCCGGCGTCGCGCAGGTCTCGCAGCTCGGCCTCGGTGAGCTCGCCCTCACCGAGGGTGAGCCGCACGTCGAAGTCGAGCAGCGCGTCGAGCCCCAGCCCGGCGGGGCTGGTCTCGCCGACGCGCACGGTCACGCGCGGCCGCGGCGCGTGCCGGCCGCTCCACCACCCGGGGACGCGCACGAGGACGCCGCTCTCCTCGAGCGCTGGGACCTCGCGGAGGAAGCGGTGCGCCTCGGGCGGGGTCCAGGCGAGGGGCTGGAACAGCGCGCCGGAGTCGGCGAGGGCCTTCACGAGGCTGCTCCGCTCGGACGCGCGGTGGACCGGTTGCAGGAGCGCGAGCAGACGGCGCCGATCGGCCGCGGAGGAGGCCACGCGGACCGCGTCGCCGAGTCGACGGTGCTGGGGCCTGCCGCTCGCGGCGAGCCCGGTCGTGTAGGTCGCGAGGAAGGCGAAGGGGCGCTCCGGATCGCGCCGGTTCTCGGCGAGGTGGAGGTGGACGCGTCCGACCACGCTCCAGGCCGGGTCGCGTTCGGCGAGCCACGCCTGCACGGTTCCCCTCGCCGAGGAGATCTCCTCGCGCCAGGCCGCGAGCGTGTCGGCCCACAGCGAGCGCAGGACGGGCGGGGAGAGGTACTCGCCGCCCTGCAGCGGGGGCGCGGACGCGGCGAGCCGCTCGAGCTCGCCCGCGCTCGGCTCCGGGTCGGCCGCCTCGCGGCGCTCCTCGAGGTCGGGGAGCGCGCAGAGCGCCGCGACGAACCCGCGCGCGAAGTCGCGCCAGAACGCGAGCGCCGGCGGCAGCGCGGTGCGCGCCTCGCGCGTGCCGAGGTGGAGGAGGCCGTGGCCGTGGCCGCGCTCGAGCGCGCCGCGGATGCGCCGGCCGGCCGCCTCGCCGAGGGCGTCCGCCGGATCGGCCGGGCTCGGGACGAGATGCCCGGCCGGCGTCAGCGCGAGGGTGAAGGGCTCCACGAGACGCCGAGGATACCTCGCGCGAGGAGAAGCGCGGCGCGTCCTCACGCTCGAGGATCCCACCGCCGTCACCGCCCCGAGCCGGGGCTCGCGGCATGGCTCGAGCTCATGCCGACGGGCTCCGCCCAGGTGGCAGAGCGTGGCCGGATGACGAAGGGTGAAACCCGTCCTCGCGCCGTCGTCGGGTGATCACCGCCGCGGAACGCCCACCGCGTCGAGCCGCTGGCGAAGCGCCGCGAGGCAGGGCTCCTCGCCGCCGCCCGGGCGGGCGTGATCGGGGGAGTCGCAGTGGACGCGCAGCGTCAGCGCGACCTCGTCGGCGTCCGGGACCTCGGTCGACTGGTAGAGCGCCGGCAGCGCCGGGACGATCTCGGTCCGGCTCGCGGCGTCGCTCTCGCGCACCACCTCCTCCGCGAACGATCGCAGCTCCCCGAGCAGCTCGTTGCAGCTCGGACACGCGGGGGCCTCGAGCTTCACCTTCTCGTGCATGGCGAAGAGGCGCACCTGGAACCCCACCAGCTCGCGCCGGTCGTGCTCGAGCACCTCCTCGGGCTCGACCTCGTAGTGCACGTGGTGCTCCCGCGCGAACCGCGCCAGGTCGCCGTGTCCGTGCGTCTCCATGAGCAGAATGTAGAGACTGGCCTCCTCGGAGAGCACGTCGCGCGATCGGCGGTGACGGACGCGGGCAGAGACGGCGGGCCTTCGGTGCGGACGGCTCCAGCCCCGCACGTCCCGCGAGCCGTCGTGCGTCGCCTCCGACGCCCTCTCACACCCCGGCCGCCGCGGGGGCGGGCGCGGGGCGAGGCGCCCGGAGGTAGCGCACGCCGGTGTACGTCACCACGCCGGCGAAGGCGAAGCGCAGCGTCACGTCCGTCAGCTGGAGCGCGAGGCTGCTGCCGAGCCAGGTGCCGAGCAGGATGCCGGGCACGAGCCCGACGAGGAGGCGTCGCACCACGTTCCCGAGCTGCCAGTGCTGGTGGGCGCCGGCCAGACCGGCGGGGACCATGGCGAGCAGCGAGCTCCCCTGGGCGAGCACCTGCGGGAAGCCGGTGAGGAGGACCATGGCCGGCACCATCAGGCTCCCGCCGCCCACGCCCATCATCCCGGACAGGAACCCGGTGAAGCCGCCGGTGACGATGAGCACGGCGAGCTTCGAGAAGCCCACCGCCGGAACCGACGCACCGGCGAGGTAGGGCTTCGCGAGGAGCAGCGCGGCGACGGCGACCTGGAAGCCGCCGAAGGCGCGCTTCAGCTTCCACTCCGGCAGCGCGTGGGCGTGCCGCGCGCCGAGCCGCGCCGTCGCGATCGCGGTGACCGCCAGGCTCGCCGCGGCCGCCACGTCCACCGCGCCCTGCCCGGCGTAGGTGGCGGCCCCGCCGAGCCCGGTGAACACCAGCGCGAGCAGGCTCGTGCCGTGCGCCTGGTGCTGGCGCAGTCCGGCGAAGCGGACCATGAGCGGGATCATCACGATGCCGCCGCCGACGCCGACCAGGCCGCCGAAGATCCCGGCGGTGAGGCCGATGACCAGGCTGGAGACGAAGCTCTTCATGCGGTCCGCGAGGAAAGCACGAGGACGAGGAAGTGTCACCAGGGTCCGCAGCCCGGCGCGCGCCGGCTCACCCGAGGATCCGCTCGATGACGCCGGGATCCGTCGGCTTCGCGACGTGGCGGTCGAAGCCGGCCTCCGCGGCGCGCTTCACGTCCTCCGGCTGCGCGTACCCGCTGACCGCGACGAGCCGCAGGTCGTCGCCCCTGCCGGCGCGCAGGGCGCGGGCCACCTCGTAGCCGCTCATGCCGGGCAGGCCGAGGTCGCACAGCACGACGTCGGGCGGGTTCGCCGCCGCCCTGGCGATGGCGCTCGGCCCGTCGTAGGCGACCATGGCCGAGTGGCCGAGCATCTCCACGAGCTCGGCGAGCGAGTCCGCGGCGTCCACGTTGTCGTCCACCACGAGGACGAGCCGCCCGCGCGACGCCGGGGCCGGACCCTCGGCGGTCGCGTCGCGCGCGAGCGCGGGGGGCGCGAGGGGGAAGCGGACGATCACCTCGGTCCCCTCGCCTCGCCCGGCGCTCTCCGCGCGGACCTCCCCGCCGTGCAGCTGGACGAGGCCCTTCACGAGCGCGAGGCCGAGCCCCAGCCCGCCGTCGGTCCGCGCGAGCGAGCTCTCGGCCTGGACGAACGGCTCGAACACCCGCTCCAGCATCCCGGGCGCGATGCCCACGCCCGTGTCGCGGACGCGGATCTCCGCGACGCCGCCGCCGGCGCGCGCCGACAGGACGATCCGCCCGCCGGCCGGCGTGAACTTCGCGGCGTTCTGCAGGAGGTTGCCGAGCACCTGCCCGAGGCGCGTCTCGTCCCCGTCCACGAGCACGGGCGCGGAAGGGAGCTCGAGCACGAGCTCGAGGCCCCGCGCGACCACGATCGAGCGCAGGTCCTCGCCGGTCCGGCGCGCGACGGTCGCGAGGTCCAGCCGCGCGCGGCGCAGCGCGATCTTCCCCTTCGCGATGCGGGTCACGTCGAGCAGGTCGTCCACCAGCTTCGTGAGGTGGTCGGTCTGGCGCTCGATGACGGCCCGCGCGCGCCGCGCCTGCTCTCCGGCGGGCTCCGCGTGCTCGAGGACGTAGATGGAGTTGCGGATGGGCGCGAGCGGGTTCCGCAGCTCGTGCGAGAGCAAGCTCAGGAACTCGTCCTTCCTCCGGTCGGCCTCGCGCAGCGCCTCCTCCGCCTGACGCTGCCGCAGCGCGCCCTCGGCGAGCTCGCCGATGAACCGAACGAGGGCGCGGTCGTAGGCGACGATGTCGTCGACCGACCGGCGGTCGAAGGTCGGGACGCGGTCGAGCGCGGCGAGGTAGGCGGCCTCGTCGTACCCGAAGACCTTCGCCTGCCGGACGAAGGACTCCCGGTCCGGCGACTCGTTCTCGTAGAAGAACTGGCCGAGGAAGAGCGTGGCGAGGTGCTCCCCGGCGACGACGATGGGGACGCCGATGTCGCGCATCCCGTTCTTGCAGGTGTACGCGCAGGCCTCGCCCGGCGTGAGGTGGCTCTTGATGAAGTCGTCGCTCTCCCGGCAGCGCTCGCGCGACGCGGGGTTGGCGCGGTGGAAGTCGAGGCAGATCTCCTGCCACCCGCAGCCGACGAGGATGGAGCCGTCGAAGGCGTCCACGATGCCGATCGGCATCCCGTACGCCCTGTGGTTCGCCTCCGCGAGCCGCTGGACGATCGACATGTCCAGCAACTGCGCGAGCCGCACGGAGGGTCGATCGGGACGCGTCATCCAGGAGGACCAATCGGAAGAGATGTGACAATATTCCTAGATTGCGGCACAGGGGCACGTCCATGCAGGCGAGGGCGTGTATTCCGCAAATATCCCTCGGACCTGCGGCGTCGAATCCGTCCTGTCAGGGACGATTCCGGAATCGGGCGTGAAGCTCGTGCGGCTCGTGACGGATGGCGGGAGACGCAGAGCGAACGCCCGCTTTCGACCCGACGAGGCGTCGATCGCCGCCCGCGCCGCGGATAGGCGGGAGGGTCGATCCTCATCCCAAAGGAGAACCGCATGGCGACGGTGAAGCCGATCCCGGACGGGATGCACACGCTGACGCCGAACCTCGTCCTCCGCGGCGCGGAGAAGGCGATCGAGTTCTACAAGCGCGCGCTCGGGGCGCAGGAGGTCGCGCGCATGCCGGCACCGGACGGGAAGAGCATCTGGCACGCCGAGCTTCGCATCGGCGACTCGATGCTCTTCCTGAACGACGAGATGCCGGGAATGGGGGCCGGCGCGCCCTCCCCGGACTCGCCCGTGCCGGTGACGATGTGGCTCTACGTGCCGGACACGGACGCCGCCTTCAAGCGCGCGGTCGACGCCGGCGCGAAGCCGACCATGGAGCCCTCCGACATGTTCTGGGGCGATCGCTGCGCGGGCGTCGCCGATCCGTTCGGCTACGTGTGGTCGTTCGCGACGCACCAGAAGGACCTGACGGAGGAGGAGATGCGCCGCGCCGGCGAGGAGTTCGCGCGGTCGATGGGCGCGAGCCGCTGACCGGGGTCCCGGCGGGCCCGCCGGGCGGCGCCGAGCGGGGCGGCGCTGCCCGTCAACGCGGCCGCGCGAACGCGCGCCGGGCGCGCTCGGCGCGCGCGCGGAACGCGCAGCCGTCGAGGTGGTCGTTCACGATGCCGACCGCCTGCATGAAGGCGTAGAGCGTGGTGGGCCCGACGAAGGTCCAGCCGCGCTTGCGGAGATCCTTCGACATGGCGACGGACGCGGGCGTGGTCGCCAGCTCGCGCAGGGCGGCCCACGTGAGCCGCTTCGGGCGCGAGGCGGGATCGGGCTCGAAGCGCCAGAAGTAGGCGGCGAGGGAGCCGACCTCGTCGCGCAGCTCGCAGGCGCGGCGGGCGTTGTTCACCGTGGACTCGATCTTGCCGCGGTGGCGCACGATGCCCGCGTCGGCGAGGAGCCTCGCCACGTCGCGCTCGCCGAAGCGCGCCACGCGCTCGAAGTCGAAGCCCGCGAAGCCGCGCCGGAACGCCTCGCGCTTGCGGAGGATGGTGAGCCAGGAGAGGCCGGACTGGAACCCCTCCAGGCACACCTTCTCGAAGAGGCGCACGTCGTCCGCGGTCGGCTGACCCCACTCGTCGTCGTGGTAGGGCAGGTACTCGGGCGCCGAGGCGCCCCAGACGCAGCGGAGCTTGCGGTCGGGGCCGGGCTGGAGGCCGGGGGGAGGGGCGGGCATGGACGGCCGAGTCATAGCGGCGGCGCCGCGCCGCGACCATCCTCGGCTGCGGGGGCGTCGTCGCCCCGCCGCGCAGAGGAGGCCGCCATCAGTGCGGCGCCCCGACGGCGTGCCGGTAGGCGTGCAGCACGTGCCCGGCGATCTCCGGTACGCCCACGCCGCGGGTGACCTGCGCGAACACCACCGGGCCGTCGCCGCGCATCCGCGCCGCGTCGCGCGCCATGACGTCGAGGTCGGCGCCGACCGCCGTGGCGAGATCGGTCTTGTTCACCACGAGCAGATCCGCCTGGGTGATGCCGGGGCCGCCCTTGCGCGGCACCTTGTCCCCGCCCGCCACGTCGATGACGTAGATCGTGTAGTCGGCGAGCTCGCGGCTGAAGTGCGCGGCGAGGTTGTCGCCGCCCGACTCGCAGAAGAGGATCTCCGGGCGGTGCGCCTCCGTGAGCTCCTCGAGCGCGAGCAGGTTCGCGGTGACGTCCTCGCGGATCGCCGCGTGGGGGCAGCCGCCGGTCTCCACCGCGCGGATGCGCTCGGCGGGCAGGGCGTCGTTGCGGACCAGGAACTCGGCGTCCTCGCGGGTGAAGATGTCGTTCGTCACGACCCCCAGCGAGCGCGAGTCGCGCAGCGCCCGGCAGAGCGCGAGGACGAGCGCGGTCTTGCCGCTCCCCACCGGTCCGCCGACGCCCACCGTGAAGGCCCGCCGCCGGAGATCCCCGCGGGCGTGCGGGGCGCCGCGGTCGTGGAACGATCCGGGGCCGAGCCCGTGATCGTGGCCGGAGTGGAGCGAGTGGTCGTGCATGGTCAGCTCTGGAAGAGGCGCGAGTAGAGGCGGTCCTGGTGGGACTGCAAGAGCTCGAGGAGCGGCGAGGACGCGGCGGCGTCCTCCGGGGCGCGCCCTGCCGCCGCGGCGAGGACCGCCTGCGCGACCGCGCCGGCGCGGGCCAGGGCGGCCTGGGCCTCGAGCGGTCCGCAGAGCCCGAGCCGCACGCCCGCGGAGAGGAGCCCGCGCGCCGCGAGGAACAGGTGCAGCCGGCCGGCCTCGTTTTCGGAGGCGCCGAGGCGCGCGAGGAGCGCGCCCGACACGGGGGCGAGGTGCCCGGCGAGGCCGGCGCGCAGCACCTCCTGCTCGAGCGACCGGGCGGCCGGCCCGAGCGCCGTCGCGGCGCGGAGCAGGGCCCGTCCCCGCGCGCGGCTCGCGCGGTTCGCCACGAGCGCGGGCGTGGCGGCGTCGCAGCGGGCGTCGAGCTCGGCGAGCCGCTCCGGCGCGCGCAGGACGGCGAGGACGAACGGGAGCGTGAGCGAGCCCGCCTGCCAGAGCGCCTCCTCGAGGAACCGGTCGAGCCCGGCGGGATCGCGGACGTGCCCGAGCTGCACGGCCGCCTCCAGCCCGCCGGAGTGGGCGAAGCCGCCGGCGGGGAAGGCGGAGTCCGCGAGCTGCCAGGCGATCCAGGGCGTCATGGACTCCTCATCAGAACAGGAAGTAGCGCTGCGCGAGCGGGAGGCGGGCCGCCGGCTCGCAGCGCAGGAGCACCCCGTCGGCCCGCACCTCGTACGTCTCCGGGTCCACCTCCATCCGCGGCAGCGCGTCGTTGAGCCGCATGTCCTTCTTGCCGAGCCCACGGCAGCCGTGCACGGCGACGAGCCGCTTCGCGAGCCCGTAGCCCTGCACCGCGCCGCCCTCGAGGGAGGCCCGCGAGACGAAGGCGACGCTCGTCGCACCCACCGCGCGGCCGAGCGCGCCGAACATGGGGCGCGCCACGACCGGCTGCGGCGTCGGGATGGAGGCGTTCGCGTCGCCCATCTGCGCCCAGGCGATGAGCCCGCCCTTCAGCACGAGCTCGGGCTTCGCCCCGAACAACGCCGGCCGCCACAGCACCAGGTCGGCGAGCTTGCCGGGCTCGACCGACCCGACCTCGTGCGAGAGGCCGTGGGCGACGGCGGGGTTGATGGTGTACTTCGCGAGGTAGCGGCGGATGCGCAGGTTGTCGTTGTCGCCCCGCTCCTCCGGGAGCCGCCCGCGCTGCCGGCGCATCTTGTCGGCGGTCTGCCAGGTGCGGGTGACGACCTCCCCGACGCGCCCCATCGCCTGCGAGTCCGAGCTCATCATCGAGATCGCGCCGAGGTCGTGCAGGACGTCCTCGGCCGCGATGGTCTCGCGGCGGATGCGACTCTCCGCGAAGGCGAGGTCCTCGGGCAAGGACGGGTCGAGGTGGTGGCAGACGACGAGCATGTCGAGGTGCTCGTCGACGGTGTTCACCGTGAACGGACGGGTCGGGTTGGTCGAGGAGGGGAGGACGTTCGGCTCGCCGCACACGCGGATGATGTCCGGCGCGTGGCCGCCGCCCGCCCCCTCCGTGTGGAACGTGTGGATGGTGCGCCCCGCGAACGCGGCGATGGAGTGCTCGGCGCAGCCGGACTCGTTGAGCGTGTCGGTGTGGATGGCCACCTGCACGTCGAGCTGGTCGGCGACGCGCAGGCAGGTGTCGATCGCCGCCGGCGTCGTGCCCCAGTCCTCGTGGAGCTTCAGGCCCACCGCTCCGGCGCGGACCTGCTCGGCCAGCCCCTCCGGCGACGCGGCGTTTCCCTTGCCGAGGAGCCCGATGTTCACCGGCAGGGCGTCGGTCGCCTGCAGCAGGAGCGCGACGTGCCGGGCGCCCGGCGTGCAGGTCGTGGCGTTGGTGCCGGTGGCCGGGCCGGTGCCCCCGCCGAGCATGGTCGTCACGCCGCTCGCGATCGCCTCGTAGGCCTGCTGCGGCGAGATGAAGTGGATGTGCGAGTCCACGCCGCCGGCGGTGAGGATGAGCCCCTCGCCGGCGATGCACTCCGTGCCGGGTCCGATCGTCATCCCCGGCGTCACCCCCGCCATCGCGTCGGGGTTGCCCGCCTTGCCGAGGGCCGCGATCCGGCCGCCGCGGATGCCCACGTCCGCTTTGGTGACGCCGCCCTGATCCAGCACGAGCGCGTTGGTGATGACGAGGTCGAGCACCTCCTCCGGCGGCGCGCCGGCCGCCTGCCCCATCCCGTCGCGCAGGACCTTGCCGCCGCCGAAGACGCACTCGTCGCCGTACACGGTGAGGTCCCGGTCGACCTCGAGCACGAGCGCGGTGTCGCCCAGCCGGACCCGGTCGCCGGTCGTCGGGCCGTACACCTGCGCGTACTGCCGCCGATCCATCCGCCGCGTCATGTCAGCGCTCCTCCTCGTGGGCGAAGCCGCGCCGCCGCGCCTCCTCCACGATCCGCCGCCGGCCTTCCTCGCTGACCGGCCCGGTCGCCAGGGCGTTGCCGCCGCGGACGATCCTGCGGCCCGCGATCTCCACCAGCGCCACCGTGCGGGTCTCGCCGGGCTCGAAGCGCACCGCCATGCCCGCCGGCAGGTCGAGGCGCCGGCCGTAGGCGCGCGCCCGGTCGAAGCGCAGCAGCGGATTCACCTCGGCGAAGTGATAGTGGCTCCCCACCTGCACGGGCCGATCCGCGAGGTTCGTCACCGCGACCTGGATCGCCTCGCGCCCGTCGTTCAGCACCACCTCGCCGGGCGCGGGCAGCACCTCGCCCGGGATCGCCTCCTCCGGCGCGGCCGCCGGCGCCTCGGCGAACGCCGAGAGCGGCGGGACGGGGAGGAAGGAGCCGTAGAGCGCGAGGGCGAGGTCGCCGTGCGCGGCGGCGATGGGGTGGTGGACGGTCACGAGCTTCGTGCCGTCCGGGAAGGTCCCCTCCACCTGCACCTCGGAGACGAGCTCGGGCACGCCCGGGAGGACCTGCCGGCGTCCGAGCATCCTCCGGCCCAGGTCCATCAGCTCGGCGACACGACGGCCGTCGCGCACGAGCTCCAGGAGCTGCGTGGCGATGAGCGCCACCGCCTCGGGGTGGTTCAGGCGCAGGCCGCGCGCGAGCCGCTTCTGCGCGAGCACGCCGGCCTGGTGGAGGGTGAGCTTGTCGATCTCTCGAGGGCTCAGGTGCATGTCGTCTCTCCGGGATCAGGGGGTGCGGGCGAACGGGTCGGCGCCGGTGACGGCCTCGACGAACGCGAGGCGCTGCCGGAGGAAGGCGAGGCCCGCCTCGACGCTCCGGCTGGCGACGCGCAGGAGCAAGCCGTCACGGAGCGGGCTCGCCGCGGCGAGCACGCCGGCGTCCCGCTCGGCGGGGGACGCCGCGACGCGCTCGAGGAGCTCGCGTGCGGCGCTGGCGACGGCTGGGCCGAGCGCGACCACCGTGGCGAGCAGCTCCACCCCCGGGAGCCTCGCGACGATGGGCGGGCCCTCGCCGGGCACGAGGCGGAGCGCGTCCGCCAGCACGGTCCGGCCGTCGATCGCGACCTCGATGCGCGAGCGGTACTCGTCGAAGGCCCAGCGCTCGCCGCGCGCGATGCGGCCGGCGACCAGGGCATCGAGCCAGAGGAGGCTCGCGCCGCGCGCGAGCTCGAAGCGCTGCTCCTGGCGGAAGCGCGCGCCCGAGAAGCAGCTCACGGGGTGGGGGAGGGCGGCGAGGAGCGCGCCGGCTCCGACGCGCGCCGAGAGCCCCTGAGACGCGACCTCGCCGCGCGAGCGGTAGATCTTCGTCCCCGCCTGCGTGGAGAGGAGCGCGACCGCGCCCGCGCCGACGTCGACCTCGAGCGACACCTCGTCGCCGGCCAGGAGCCCGCCGCCGTGGCTCGCCGAGATGATCCAGGCGCAGCGGCCGCGCGGTGACGGCGCGAGGAGCTGAAGCGGGCTCGACGCGACGCAGGCGACGATGGCGCTCGCGCCGTCCACGCGCGCGATGTCGACCCGCCCCGCGCCGGCGCGGAGCCCGACTTCCGGGCGGGGCTGCCCGATGGTCGGGCACGGTGCCTCGAGGAGCTCGAGGATCGGCTGGGGATCCGGGCATTCCATCCGCCACGCGCGCGAGGTGCAGGGGACGAGCCACGGATCCGATCGTGGGTCGTCGAAGCGCTGCGCTCGACCGTTCGCGCCTCCTCCGTCCGCGGCCTCACGCCTCGGCCTCGGCGCGGGAGGCTTACCTTCCACTCATGAAGCGCGCGCTCTTCGCTGCTGGGCTCTTGACGGGTACCGGACTCGGCATGCTCGGTCGACGCTACTGGGAGCGTCGGCTGCGCTATGGCCCCTGGGGCTCGCTCGGGATGGGGCTCCCCGGAGGGGTCGACGGCGTGGCCCTCGCGCTGAAGCAGACGACCACCACCTCCGTCATCGCGGGGAACCGCGTCGCCTGGAGGCACGACGCCGACGTGTTCGATGGGATCGAGGAGGCGATCCGCGCCGCGCGGCGAAGCGTCCACATCGACGTCTACATCTGGAAGCCGGGCGGCGCCGGGGAGCGACTGACCGAGCTCGTCTGCCGGCGGGCGCGCGAGGGGGTGAAGGTGCGCGTCCTCGTGGACCCGATGGGCAGCACCGGCTTTCACGAGGAGCTGTGCCCGCGCCTGACCGAGGCGGGCTGCGAGGTGCGCTACTTCCGCGACCTGAAGAAGCGGCCCTTCACCCTCACCGGCCGGAATCACCGCAAGCTCGTGGTGGTGGACGGCAGGATCGGCTTCACCGGCGGGTTCGGGATCGCGCCCGAGTGGAGCGTCCCGGGGCCCTCCGCGTCGGTGTGGCGGGACGCGAACGTGGAGGTCGAGGGGCCCGTCGTCAAGCAGATGCAGGTGTCCTTCGCCAACCACTGGATCGAGACGGGCGGCTGGCTCCTGCCGGAGATCGAGCTCGAGCCCGCGCGCCCCGCGGGTGAGGCCAGCGCCGCGTACGTGAGCAGCACGGACGTGGTCGGCCTCTCCCACGCGCGCTGGGTGACGCACCTCGCGCTCGCGGCGGCCGAGCGGCGGGTGTGGATCGCGAACGCGTACTTCGTCCCGCCGCCCTCGGTGCTCGGCGCGCTGGTCGCGCGGCGGGAGAACGGCATCGACGTGCGGCTCTTGCTGCCCGGGCCGCACCAGGACCATGCCAGCGTGACGTTCTTGCAGCGCCGGCTCTATCCGCGGCTCGACCGCGCCGGGGTGAAGGTCTACGAGTACCAGCCCTCGATGATGCACGCGAAGACGATGCTCGTGGACGACCGGCTCTCCGTCGTCGGCTCGATGAACCTCGACTTCCTGTCGATGGAGTGGCTCGAGGAGGGGGCGCTGATCGTGGACGACCGCGCCTTCGCGCGGGAGTTCGAGGAGCGATGGGCGCGGGACGTCGAGCGCTCGAGGCAGGTGACCGGGCCGCGCCAGGAAGGCGAGGCGGGGCTGCCGCACCGCGAGCTCCAGAGCGTGCGAGCGGCGCAGCAGTCCGCCTCGCGCTAACCATCGACCTCTGACCGCTCCGGGCTGCGCCCGCCCTCAATGGGCGGCGCGGATGCGATCTCGCTCGGAGCGCCAGCAGCGGAAGCAGAGCGGGTGATCGCGGTGCGCCGCCACGCCCCCGCGAGGGCGCCGGTACAGCGCCCGGGCGCCGCAGCTGCACCGGTGCGACTCCTCCCGTGACAGACGTCGCGCTCGCAGCGACATGGCCACCTCCGCGCTGCCTCTCTCTCTCCGGTAAGCACCGTTTCCGGATGCGCAAGGAGGTGCCGGTCGAGTACGCCGGGTGCCCGCGCCAGGACCTGCCGGTGGATGACGGCCCCGGGAGATCCGCTCGCGCCGAGCCTGTCGTGTCGAAGGCGAGCGGATCGTCCGCGCCGGGGCGCCGGGGGGCGCCTCGCCCTCAGTCCTCTTCGCCGTCGTTGGAGGCGGCTCCCTTCTGCGCGGAAGACTCGGGCTGGGACCAGCCCTCCTCCTCACGGGGATCGAGGTCCTCCGCGCGCCCGCTCGCCTCGCGCCGCCGCTGCTCGCTCGCCTCCGGCTGCGGAGGCCGCTCCGTCCCGTCCTTCTTCGGCGCTTCAGCCATCGCTCACCTCCACGCGCCGGCGGTCCGAATCCTCCGCCGCGCTCTGCTCACCTCTCAGCTCGCCCCGGCGCGCCGCTCCGGCCCGCCGTCCTCTGCCTCCCGGAACATCGCGAACGCGCTCGTGTAGCCGTGGACGAACGTCGTGCCTCCCACCGGCCCGATCTCGCCGTTGCAGAAGAAGCCGCCCAGGGGCGCCGGCCCGAGCTGCTCCTCGAAGAGGCTGGTGTCGTGGTCGGGGTGGCCGAACAGGCCGGCACCCCGGCCGACGCAGGAGAAGAGGAGCGCGCCCGCCGGACGGCCCGTGGCGGCGCGGCGGTGTCGCGCGAGCATGCGCCGCAGCTCCTGCTCCGCGCTGTGCGCGTCGCGGAGCACGAACTGCACCACCGTCAGCGGGCGCAGCTCCGCGCCCACCGCCAGCGCGCCGGTGTCCTCGTCGGCGCCGATGAGGTTGCGGACCAGCAGCTCTCCCGGCTGGAACTCGACCTCGTCCGAGCGCAGCTCGAGCCCGAGGAACAGGGAGGTCTGCATCAGCTCGCGGTCGCGCGGCTCGAGCGACGCGTACAGCTCGGCGATGACCTGCAGCGGCGGACGGCCGTCGAGCTCCTGCAGCACGCCGTGCTGGCAGCGCGTCACCAGCATCGGGGCGCCGATGGCACGGCACCCCTGCGCGATGAGCGTG
Source organism: Anaeromyxobacter sp. Fw109-5 (assembly GCF_000017505.1). Taxonomy (NCBI): domain Bacteria; kingdom Pseudomonadati; phylum Myxococcota; class Myxococcia; order Myxococcales; family Anaeromyxobacteraceae; genus Anaeromyxobacter; species Anaeromyxobacter sp. Fw109-5. The sequence goes on along the minus strand of NC_009675.1, from coordinate 4,732,882 downwards.
TCCACCTCGAGGTTGCCGGTGAAGACGACCCCGACCCCGCCGTTGCGGTGCACGTCCTCGGCGACGAGCAGCCGGTTCTGGTCGAGGCCCCGCCCCCCGCTGGCCAGCCCGCCGAACTTGGGCGCCGCGGGGTAGGCGCCGTCGAGCCCCTCGACGAGCGCGCCGATGTCCACGGTGAAGGGATCGGCGAGCAGCAGGAGCTTCGGTCGTGCCTCGGGAGGACAGCCGACGCGGGCGCGCCAGGCGGACGGATCCAAAGGCTGCGCTCCGGGCTCGACGCGGAACGGGGAGAGCTCGACCCCGGGGAGGACCGCCGCCGTGAGGGAGAGCGCGGGCCCGTCCTCGACCTCGTGGGCGTCCCCGATGACGCCTCCCGCGGTGCAGCCGACGAGCAGCGCGCGCGGAAAGCGCCGGGCCGCCAGATCCACGAGCTGCTCGCTCTCGCCCGCGTGGTGGGGCGACACGAACGCGACCAGGAGGTCGGGCGGGTCTCCCTCGAGCCGCGCCTCGAGCGGCGCCGCGGCCTCGGCGAACGCGTCCACCGCACGCGGCTGGCGCGAGATCGCCGAGCTCCACCTCATGCGAGGGATCTAGGCGCGACGCCCGCGAGCGCACCGCGAAGATCGCGACCACGCGAAGGCGGCGCCGCGGAGCCACGCGGTCCGCTGCCCGCCTTCCCTTCGGCCATTCAAGGGCGTACAAGCGCTCATGGCCCAGCCCTCCGAGAAGAGGAAGCAGTCGCTGTATTTCCCTGAAGACATGCTGCGCGAGATCCAGGAGGAGGCGACGCGCCAGGACCGCTCGCTCTCCTGGATCATGCAGCAGGCCTGGAGGTCCGCTCGCGCGCGGATCGCGACGATGCCGGGCATGGACGACCTCGGGCCGCCTGCGAGCGCGTAGCGGGCGTCGCGGCGAGGACCGGCGTCCTGGCCGCGTCTCCGCGAGCTCCAGAAACGACGAAGCCCGGCCTCACGAGGCCGGGCTCCGGGCGCTTCAGGTGAAGCGGCGGACTACAGCGGGCGGACGTTCGCCGCCTGGAGGCCCTTCGGCCCCTTGGTCACGTCGAACTCCACCTTCTGGCCCTCGGCGAGGGTGCGGAACCCCTGCGCGTTGATAGCGGTGTGGTGGCAGAAGACGTCCTCGCCGCCGCTATCCTGCGTGATGAAGCCGAAGCCCTTCGCGTCGTTGAACCACTTCACGGTACCGGTAGACATTACTGGATAACTCGTTTCTTCTCATGTTCGCGAACGGTGAGAACGCCGCTCGGTCCCGGCCAAGAGTTGGATGGGGAGGGGCACCTCTACTCCCAATCAGCGGAGAAGTCGAGGGCGCGGTCGAAATGACCTTCCGCGGCCCTGCGCCGGGGCTGACCCGAGGAGCTCGAGCGGGTGTCCTCGCGCAGCGGCGCCAGGCTCCTCGTCGCGCTCACGAACGCGCTGCCGGCGCAAGGACCCCGAAGTCCGTGCGCCTCCCCCGGCGCGGAGCGATGAACGGTGCTACCAGAAGCGGATGACCGCGACCGCGTTCATCGCAGCCCTGCTGACGAACGCGATCCCCGGGTGGCGCGAGCTGGGGCGCCGTGCCTGGTGCAAGAAGCAGCGGGGCCGCCTGCGCGCGCTCGATCGCAAGATCGTGTGGGTGCATGACGGCGAGAAGATGCCGTGGGTGCTCTGGGGCGCCGACCACGGCTTCTTCGAGCTGGAGTGGGCGGGCCGCCTGCCGTACCTGCGAGCGGTGGCGGCGGTCGTGAACGCGCCGCTCGCGATGGGCTGAGGCGGATCCCGGGCGCTCGCCTCACCTTCTGAGGAACACCGCAACACGCGCGACGAGCGTGGGCGCCTGCGCGCCCGGCTGGACCCGTCTGCGCCGAGAGGACGACGAATGGGAAACCGCTTCAGCGGAACGAACCGCTTCAACGTGAAGCTCCCCGTGACCGAGTACCCCAACGGCATGGAGGCCGCGGCGCTGCACGTGAAGGAGATCGCCGAGAAGGACTACGAGACCGAGGTGCTCGGGGCGCCGCTGCCGGTCGTGCTCGACTTCCATGGCGGCAAGGAGTCCAAGGCCTGCGAGACGCTCGCTCCGAGGTTCGCGGCGGTGGCGGAGAAGTTCGCCGGCAAGGTCCGCTTCCTGAAGGTCCAGCGGGAGGCGAACGCTCGGCTCGCCGAAACGCTCGGAGTCACCGCGAGCCCGACGCTCGTCTTCCTCCAGGGTGGGAAGGAGGAGGGGGAGCGGTTGAGCGGCGACGACATCCAGCGGACGGCGCTGAAGGCGCGCGTGGAGGCGATGCTGGGGCCGGCGAAGACGTCGACGTGACGGCCGGGCGGGTCGCGAACCGCTCTCTCGAGCCGCGGCTCCAACCGGGCTCCAGGCAGGGGCAGGTGGCGCCACCGGCGGCAGAGTCGTCGTGTCGTGGACGACGCAGGAGAGAGCACATGACCCACTCCTCTTCGAGCGACTTCGACTCCCGGGCGAGGACCTGGGACGACGACACCGCGAAGCGCGAGCGGGCGCGCAGCGTGGCGGACGCGATCGCCGCTCGCGTCCCCGCGCTGTCCGGGAGCAGGGTCCTCGAGTACGGCGCCGGGACGGGGCTCCTGGGGCTCGCCCTCCAGCCGCTCGTCGCCGAGGTGACGCTGGCCGACAGCTCACGCGAGATGCTGGCGGTCGCCCAGGAGAAGATCGCGGCGCGCGGCCTCCGCAACGCGAGGACGCTGCACCTCGACCTGGCCGCGGGGCCCCCGCCCGAGCTCCGGTTCGACCTCATCTGCACGCTGATGACCCTCCACCACATCCCGGACACGGACGGGATCCTGGGAGCGTTCCGCGAGCTGCTGCCGAAGGCCGGAGCCGTCTGCATCGCAGACCTCGACCGGGAGGACGGCTCGTTCCATGGCCCGGGGTTCTCCGGGCACAACGGGTTCGACCGCGCCGAGCTTCGAGCGCGGCTCGAGCACGGCGGCTTCCGGAACGTGAAGATCGACCTCGTGGCCGAGGTGAGGAAGGACACCGCCGCCGGGCCGCGGATCTACCCCGTGTTCCTGGCCATCGCGGAGAAGGCCTGACGGCGCGAGAGCCAAGGCGGAGACCACTTGGCCTGATTCGCTACTGCGGCGCGCGCTGGCTGGCTGCGCCGGGCAGACTCGGCCCTGCGCTGCTCGACGTGCCTTTCGGGCACGCCTCCGCTGCTCGGCCCTCGTGTGCCCGGCTCGCCGACGCCATCGTGCGCCTCGCTACGCGCCTCAGACCAAGCGGGCTCCGCTTTAGCGCGACGCCCGCGAGCGCACCCCGAAGATGCGCGAGAGCTCGTACGCCGGCGTCACCTCGAGCTGGTCGTAGCGGCACTCGCTCGGCGATCTGTCCGGCCGCCACCGCAGGAAGTGGGTGGCGTGGCGGAAGCGGTCGCCCTGCAGGTGGTCGTAGGCGACCTCGCAGACGCGCTCCACCCGCAGCGGCTCCCAGGAGAGGTCCTTGCCGCGGTTCCAGCGGCTGCTCGCGCCGGGCATGCGCTGCGCGGGCTCGCGGTCCGCGTCGGCCCACTCCGCCCAGTCGCGCCAGGGGTGGTCCTTCGCGTTCTCGCGCAGCGGCGCCAGCTCCTTCACGAGCTCCTTGCGGCGAGCGACCGAGAAGGCGCTGCAGATGCCGACGTGGTGGAGCTTGCCGCCGTCGTCGTAGAGCCCGAGCAGGAGGGAGCCCACCATCGTGCCGGGGCCGTTCTTGTGCCAGCGGAAGCCGGCCACGGCGCAGTCGGCCGTGCGCGCGTGCTTCACCTTCACCATGGCGCGCACGCCGGGCTGGTAGGTCGAGTCGAGCCGCTTCGCGACGACGCCGTCGAGCCCCGCGCCCTCGAAGCGCGAGAACCAGTCCTGCGCCACGGCCCGGTCCGTCGTCGCCGGCGTCACGTGGACCTGCGTCGCCGCGCGCGCCAGTCGCCCCTCGAGCTGCGCGCGCCGCTCCGCGAGCGGCGAGGAGCGCAGGTCGCGGTCGCCGAGGGCGAGCAGGTCGAACAGCACGATGCTCGCCGGGCTCTCCTGCGCGAGCAGCCTCACCCGCGACGCCGCGGGGTGGATGCGGAGGAGGAGCGCCTCGAAGTCGAGGCCGGACTCCCCGGCGATGACGATCTCGCCGTCCAGCACGCAGCGCTCGGGGAGGCTCGCGAGGAGCGGCTGCTCGAGCTCGGGGAAGTAGCGGTTCAGCGGCTTGAGCTCGCGCGACTGGAGGAAGAGCTCCGGGCCGTCGCGGAACACCAGCGCGCGGAAGCCGTCCCACTTCGGCTCGAACAGCCACCCGTCACCCTCCGGCAAGGCCTCCGAGAGCTTGGCCAGCATGGGCTCCACGGGGGGCGCGATCGGGTAGGGCATCGCAGGAGAGTCTAAGAGGGCTCGCGCCGGGCGACCGTCATCCAGCACGGGGCGTGCGTCTTCCCGGATCGCTCGTTATGGGTGCGACCATGCCCGGACCCGCCGCTCACCTCGAGGAGCACCGCGCCGCGCTCACCGGGCACTGCTACCGGATGCTCGGCTCGGTGGTGGACGCCGACGACGCCGTCCAGGAGACGATGGTCAGGGCCTGGAGAGGCCTCGACCGGTTCGACGGGCGCTCGTCGCTGCGCACCTGGCTCTACCGCATCGCGACGAACGTGTGCCTCGACGCGCTGGCCGACCGCTCGCGGCGGGAGCGCCCGGTGGAGGAGGGGCCGGCCGGATCGGTGGACGACCCGCTGGAGACGCGTCCACGTTCCCACTGGCTCGAGCCGGTGCCCGACGCGCGGGCCGTGCCGGCGGACGGGGACCCGGCGGAGCGGGTGGTGCTCCGGCAGAGCATCCGGCTCGCCTTCGTGGCGGCGCTCCAGCACCTCCCGCCCCGGCAGCGCGCCGCCCTGCTGCTCACCGACGTGCTCGGCTGGTCCGCCGCGGAGGTCGCGCAGGGCCTCGACACCTCCGTCGCCGCCGTGAACAGCGCGCTGCAGCGGGCGCGCGCCACGCTCGCCACGCGCGACCTGGGGGACGACCCGACGGGCACGCTCTCCGACGCGCAGGCAGCGCTGCTCGACCGTTACGTCGCGGCGTTCGAGCGCTACGACGTGGACGGGCTGACCGCGCTCCTGCACGAGGACGCGGCCATGTCGATGCCGCCGCATGCCCTGTGGCTGCGCGGGAGGGAGGCGGTCCGTGCCTGGCTGCTCGGACGCGGGCTGGGTTGCCGTGGCTCGCGGCTGCTCCCGACCGCCGCGTGCGGCGCCCCCGCCTTCGCCCAGTACCGTCCCGCGCCGCAGGGGGGGCACCGGGCGTGGGGGCTCATCGTGCTGGACCTCGCCGGCGACCGCATCTCGGGGTGGACCACCTTCCTCGACACCGAGTCGCTCTTTCCGAGGTTCGAGCTCCCGCTGGAGCTCCCGCCGGTCGACGCGGCCTCGAGCTCGCCGAGCTCGCCCGCCTGATCGGCTCGGGCGGGTGCCGAGCGTCCGTGCACCGATGAGTCCCGTGCGCCCGGCGAGTCCATGCACCAGACGACTTCGGGTCACGACTCGGGCGCGCGCCGGGGCTGACCCCTGGAGGCAGACATGGCAATGAGTCACGCCCGCAAGCTCTTCGTCAACCTGGCCGTGCGCGACCTGCACCGCTCGAAGGAGTTCTTCACGAAGCTCGGCTTCGAGTTCGACCCGCGGTTCACGGACGAGAACGCTACCTGCATGCTCGTCGGCGAGGACGCGTACGTGATGCTCCTCACCGAGCCGTTCTTCCGGACGTTCACGAAGAAGGGGCTCTGCGACACGCAGCTGCACTCGGAGGCGCTCTGCGCGCTCTCCTGCGAGAGCCGCGCGGAGGTCGACGACCTCGTGAAGAGGGCGATCGCGGCGGGAGGCAAGCACGCCATGGAGCCCCAGGATCAGGGCTTCATGTACGGCTCGAGCTTCTACGACCTCGACGGCCACCACTGGGAAGTGTTCTGGATGGACCCCAAGGCGCTCGAGCGGTGAGAGGGGCGCGATGACGCCGCCTCGCCGCATGCTCGCCGCAGCCGCGAGCGAGCGGCGAGGGCTCGGCGTCGCGCTCCGCCGGCACGTCAGGAGGTCGCTGCCGTGCCGGCGCCCGCGGGCCGCCGCGAGATCGGGCCGTCGTAGCGATCCCACAGCCGGATGCCGCCGGTGATGCCCGCGGTGTTCGAGATGATCTCGACGCGCGGCCCGAGGTCCAGCGTGAGGTGCTTCGCGTTCCCGCCGCCCACGTACATCCGGTCGAACAGCACCATCCGCTCGAGCCACTCCAGGGACTTCGCGACGCGCTTGTTCCACCGCTTCTTGCCGATGCGCGCGCGCTCGGCGTTCCCGATGGCGAGGTCGATCGACCGGCCGCGCTTGTAGTGGCAGTGCGACAGCTCGAGGTGGGGCAGCACCACGCCGTCCTCGAACATCGCGCACCCGACGCCGGTGCCGAGCGTCACCACCAGCTCGAAGCCCTCCCCGCGCACCACCGCGCTCCCCTGCACGTCGGCGTCGTTCGCGACCAGGGTCGGGACGCCGAACGCCTCCTCGAGCGCGTCCCGCAGCCGGAATCCCTCCCAGCGCGCCGCCAGCGCCGGGTTCCGTGGACCGCCCGGCTTCCGGCGCGAGAGCGAGGGGACCTGCTTCACCACGCCTTTCCGGATGAGCCCCGGGAACCCCACCGAGGCGCGCTGATACCGCGGCAGGTCGTGGGTGAGGCGGCAGAGCGCCTCGACCAGCACCTCGGGCGGGCAGGGGTACGGCGTGTCGATGCGCACCTGCTCGACCAGCATCTTGCCGCCGCGATCGAGGACGCTGGCCTTGAGGCGGGTTCCCCCGATGTCGACCGACAACGTCTTCACGTCCGCCGGCCACGGGCGGGGCGCGGCACGCAGCTGATTGGGCATCGGGTCACCTCTTCATGATGCAGACATCATTAGGGCCGGCGGGAGCCGCGCGCCTCGGGCGGTGAGGGGCGGCGGATCGGCTCCGCGGCCGCGGCCCTGCGGGGAACGCGGGGGATGCGCTATGCGGGGAGTGCGTCAGGTCCCGGTGCCGGATAAGGGTCCGGCATGTACATCGCCATGAACCAGTTCCGCGTGGCCCCTGACCGCTGCGAGGAGTTCGAGAGCGGCTGGCGCGAGCGCGAGACGTACCTCCACGAGGTGCCAGGCTTCGAGTCGTTCCATCTCCTGAAGGGTCCGGAGGAGGACGCCGCTCGCCTCTACGCGTCGCACACCGTCTGGCGCGATGAGGCCGCCTTCCGGGCGTGGACCGAGTCGGAGGCGTTCCAGAAGGCGCATCGCCAGGGCCGCTCGACCGCGGGGACGATCCTGGGACCGCCGAGGTTCGTGGGGTGGCAGGTGGTGCTGTAGCGCCCATTCGCCGGCGGTGGCGGCGCGCCAGCAGATCAAGCGGATCGCCCTGCGGTGCACCGCCGGTCGACCCGCACGGCCCCGGGAGCGATCGAGATGGCATTCCCGATCTGGGCGCTCGTCGTGGGCGCGCTGCTCGTCGCCGTCGCGCTCTCGGGGTCGCTGCTCAGCAGGCTGCCCCTGAGCGCGTCGATGCTCTACCTGGGGGTGGGCTACGCCGTCGGCCCCGGCGGGTGGGGTTTGCTGAACGTCGACCCGCTGGAGCACTCCGGGACGCTCGAGACGATCTCGGAGATCGCGGTGCTGATCTCGCTCTTCTCGGTCGGCCTGAGGCTCGGCCAGCCGCTCTCGAGCCCTCGCTGGTGGTGGCCGGTCCGCCTCGCCTCCGCGTCGATGGCGGTCACCGTGGCGCTCATCGCGGCCGTCGCGACGCTGGGGCTCGGGATGCCGATGGGCGCGGCAATCCTGCTCGGCGCCATCCTCGCGCCCACGGACCCGGTGCTCGCCTCCGACGTGCAGGTGGAGCGGACGCAGGATCGGGACCCGGTGCGCTTCAGCCTGACCGGGGAGGGCGGGCTGAACGACGGATCGGCTTTTCCGTTCGTGATACTGGGCCTGGGCCTGCTCGGGCTGGGCGAGCACGGGGCGGTCGGCTGGAGGTGGCTGGCCGTGGACGTGCTCTGGGCCATCGCGGGCGGCCTCGTCATCGGCGCGTCGCTCGGAGTCGCGGTCGGGAAGCTCGTCGTCTACCTGCGCACCCGCCATCGAGAGGCCGTGGGTCTGGACGAGTTCCTCGTCCTCGGGCTCATCGGCCTCGCCGCGGGCGCGGCGCAGCTCGCCCACACCTACGGCTTCCTGGCCGTGTTCGCCGCCGGGGTCGCGATGCAACGCGCCGAACGGTCGCCGCGAGCGGCCGCTCCGGAGCTCCTCCCCACCGGCCTGGAGGAGCCGCGAGGAGCGGAGGCCGCCGCGACGGACCCGGAGCACGCGGGCGCCCACATGATGCGGGCGGTACGCGGGTTCAACGAGCAGCTCGGGCGAATCGGCGAGGTGGTCGTGGTGCTGGCCGTCGGTGCGCTGCTGCCCCACGCCCGCCTCGACGCCGCCACCGGCGGGTTCCTCCTGCTGCTCTTCGTCGTCATCCGCCCGGTGTCGGTGTGGCTCGGGTTGCTCGGCGCGCCGGTCTCGAGCGAGCAGCGCGTGCTCATGTCGTGGTTCGGGATACGCGGGGCCGGGTCGATCTACTACCTGATGTTCGCCGTTCACCGCGGCGTGCCCGGACCGCTCGCGCGCGAGCTCGTCGCCATCACGCTGACCACGGTGGCGTGCTCGATCGTCCTCCACGGTGTGTCGGTGACGCCGCTCATGAACCGCTACGCGGCGAGGAAGGCGCGGCGGGCCGCGAGCGCCTCGCCCTCCGCGTCGGAGCGCTGACGAGTGGAGCGACCAGCGCCGCTACGGCGCGGCAGGCCGCGCGCGGGGGCGCATCACGCGAGACGGCGCGCCCGCGTACGACATCTCGCACACCCTCCGCGTGGACAGGCGCGCGGTGACGTGCTCTGAAGTTCGTCCCGTCCGGAGGGAAGCATGGCTCCTCGTCAGCCCGCGTTCGTCGCCGCCGCGCTCCTCGTCCTCGCCTGCTCCGGTGGAGGCAGCGCGCCCCCCGTGGATCCCGGCGGCGACCCGGGAGGCGGAGGCGGAGGCGGCGGAGGCGGCGGGGGATCCCAGAGCGGCTGGAGCACGCAGAAGGAGCTCGGCGCGGTCCGCGACTCGACCCTCGTCGAGATCTACGGCGTCGACGTCGATCTGAACGAGGGAGGGACGGGCATCGCCGCGTGGGAGGAGGACGGCGACGGCTTCGGGAGCGTGTTCGTCGCCTGGTACCGGGGCGGCGCGTGGGAGAGCGCGCAGCGCGTCTCGGCGGCCGACACGCACGCGATCCTGCCCCGCGTCGCCCTGAACGACGCGGGGCAGGCGATCGTGGCCTGGGAGGTGGTGGACGACGCCGGCGTCGCCATCGACAGCCGGACGATCTGGGCGAGCCGCTGGGTCGACGGAGCGTGGACCGCGCCGGCGCGGCTGTGCGCCGCGCCGGCCGCGCCGGGCGACCTGTACGCCTCGCGGCCGCGCGCCGGCATCGACGCCGCGGGGCGCGCCCTCGTGACGTGGGATCAGGACCGGGTCGGCGATGAGCTCCCCGACGCGATCCACGGGAGCCGCTTCGACGGGACGAGCTGGAGCGCGCCCTTCGCGGTGAGCGCCGGCACCCTCTCCGCGGCCTGGTCCGACGTCGCGGTGAGCGCGGATGGCAGCGCGGCGGTGGTCTGGGTGCAGGACACGAACCCTTACGATCCCAACCGGTCCGGCGGCGGTCCCACGAACCCGAACGCCTGGGCGCGCGTCTTCTCGGGCGGCACGTGGGGCGCCCCGCAGCGCATCGGCAGCGAGCTCGCCGACTTCGAGGGGATCGAGCGGCCGCACGTCGTGATGGACGCCGCCGGCCGGGCGTTCGCGGTGTGGGAGGAGCATCGCCTCGCCGAGAACCGGATCGCCTCGAGCGCGCTCGATCCGGCCGGGTCGACCTGGTCGGCGCCGGCGACGCTCGCCGCCTCCGCGTCGAGCGTGGATCACCTCTCCTTCCCGTCCATCGCGGCGGACGGCCGCGGGGATGCGTTCGCGGTGTGGCAGGCCCACGTGCCCGACTCGAGCCTGGTGAACGGCGCCGCGGCGCGCTTCGACGGCGCGGCGCGCGCCTGGTCGCCGGCCTCGGAGTTCGAGACGGGCGGCGGCGTGGACGAGGTGGCCGCGGCGATGGACGGCGCCGGTTCGGGCTGGGCGGTCTTCACGAGCGCGGGGCTCCGCGCGCGGCGGCACGACCCGTCCCTCGGCTGGCAGGAGGCGCAGTCGCTCGGCTTCGGCCACGTGGGCGACGCGGAGGCGAACGGCGCAGGAGCGATGATCGTCGGCGCCTGGAGCGTGTCGTACGGCTCCTCGCCGCCGTTCTTCGCCCTGTCCGCGCGCGGGAGCGTGTACTCGCCCTGAAGAGCGTCCGGCGCCGGGCCGGGACGGCGGGTCGGGACGGCGCGCCCGGGGACCCTCACGCGCTCAGCGCGCGATCGTCCGGCGGGATCGCGACGAACACCCCGAGCATCCCGATGAGGTTCCCGGCCTGGTCGCGCAGCGGCACCCTGCTCGCCAGGCAGTCGATGTCCCGCCCGGACGCGTCGCGCAGGTGCTCGCGCTCGTCGAGCAGCGGCGCCCCCTCGTCCATGACGCGCCGATCCCCCGCCGCCAGGCGCGCGCGCTGCTCGTCGCTCCAGCCGAGCTGCGCGTCGGTCTTCCCGACGATCGCCTCCGTGGAGGGGAGGCCGAACCGCTGCGCGAACCGGTCGTTGCACCCCAGGTAAACGGAGCGCCGGTCCTTCCAGTAGATGGAGTGCGGGACGTTCGACAGGACGCTCAGGAGGAGCTCGCGCTGCTCGCGGACGTTCCGGAAGCTCGCCTCGACCCGCTCGGCCATGTGATCGAACTCGGTGGCGAGCTGCCCGATCTCGTCGCGCGAGCGCAGGCCGATGCGGCGCGACAGGTGCTTCTCGTCCTCCGCGATGTCCCGCGACAGGCCGACGAGCTTGGCGAGCGGCTTCGTCAGGGTCGCCGCGAGGAAGCTCACGCCGGCGACCGCCAGGACGACGACCACGAGCGAGGCCAGCATGATGCGGCGGACGAGGGCGCCCACCTGCTCCTCGGCGGCCGCCGTCTTCTCGGCGATGGCGACCTCGATGTCGTCGACGTACCGGCCGGTGCCGATGATCCAGTCGAGCGGCCGGTAGCGCTTCACGAAGGAGACCTTCGGCGCGGCCGGCCCCGGCGCACCCGCCGCCGTCGGCTTCGGCCACGTGTACTCCACGAACCCCTCGCCGTCCTTCGACGAGAGGTCCCGGAACGCCGAGAACAGGTTCTGCGCGCGGCCGTTCACGACGAGCTCGAACTCCTTCGCGTCCATCCGCTGGCCGTCGAGCTCGGGCCGGATCGGGTGCATCACCATCCGCGGGACCGGCGACTCGGCCGTGCTGATCCAGAAGTACTCGGAGCCGTAGCGGATCTTGCGGATGCCCGAGGTGATCTCCGCGAGCTTCTCTCGCACCGCCTCGTCCACGTAGATGCCGGTCCCGACCACCCACCCCCACTCCTTGAACAGGCGGACGTAGGAGAACTTGGGCATCTGCGGCAGCAGCGCGTTGCCGTCCGGCTCGGGCCAGCTGTAGCGGATGAAGCCCTCGCCGCGCGCGGCCGTGAGCTCGACGGCGAGCTGGAACAGGTTGCGGTTCGCGTCGCCGGCGCAGTCGAACTCGGGCGCGTCGAGGACCGTCCCCTCGAGCCTCGGGACGAGCGGGTGCATCAGCATCGTGGGGTAGGGCCGGCCGACGGTGTTGATCCAGAGGTAGCCCTTGCCGCCGTCGAAGCGCATCGCGCGGAGCGTCGCGAGCGCCTCCGCCTGCGCCCGCGCGACCGGCACCTCGCCCCGCCGCGCGCGCTCGAGGTGCTCGCGGAGCGTCGCGCCCGCCACGTCGAGGATCGCCTCGAGCCGCTGGCCGTACTTCTGCTCGAGGTAGCGCTCGTCCGCGGCCTCCCGGTACTGCGCGTCGATGAGCGCGTAGACCGTGTTCACCTTGTCGGCGAGGTCCTGCTTCACCTGCGCGGTCTTCTCCGCCCGGATGCGCGCCACGTCCGCCGCCGCCTGCGAGCGGAGGCTGCCGACGGCGTAGCCCGCGACGACGACCGCGGTGACCAGCACCGCGACCGAGATGGCCAGCTGCAGCTTGAGCTTCAAGGTCAAGGGCGCTCCGGGGGCGGGCGGTGGCGGGATTCTGGCCGAGGCGAGAGGGCAGATCAACGAGGGGTTGTGGACGTGCGCGGGAGGCTGGGATAATCCCGGCGCTCGACAGAACGTCGCAGGCCGCGAAGACGGGGGCTGGCAGGACCGATGCTCGATCGCCTCCTCCACTTCGTGACGGGAAGCCCGGCGTTCCAGTTCCTGCGCTCGGTCACGCCGTTCGACTTCCTGCCGGACCCGGACCTCGAGCGCATCAGCGACGCGCTCTCCATCGAGTACCACCCGAGGGGGAGCACGCTCTTCGCCCAGGGGCAGTCGGCCGTCGCGGACGTCTACGTGGTCATGAAGGGCTCGCTCGAGCTCCTCGACGACGCCGCCGCCCAGACGGCGCAGCTGCGCGCCGTGGGGCTGGGCCAGACCTACGGCGGCGCGTGCGTCCTGACGAACGGCGGGATCGCCCTCTTCACGGTGCGCGCGCTGGAGGACACGTTCCTCTACGCCGTGCCCGGGCCGCTCTTCCTCGAGGCCTGCGCGAGGCACCGCGAGTTCCACGACTTCTTCGCCGAGAGCCTGGGCCCGCGCATGCTCGAGCGCGTGGGCGCGCGCCTGCGCCAGAAGTGGCTCCTCACCTCGCCCGACCCGGACTCCGTCGGCTTCAGCCGCACGGTCGGGGAGATCTGCGATCGGGAGGTGGCCTGGTGCACGCGCGAGGAGTCGGTGCGGGACGTCGCGCACCGCATGACCGTCCGGCGCTGCCACACGCTCCTCGTGCGCGACGCGGGGGGCGCGCTCGTGGGCGTCGTGAGCGAGCGGGACCTCGTCGAGCGGGCGCTCGCGAACGGCCTGGACGCGGCGCGGCCCGTGTCGGAGGTGATGACGCCCGCCGGCGAGCCGATGCCGGCCGGCCTGGCGCTCGCGGAGGCGATGGAGGTGATGGTGCGGTCCGGGGTCCGCTCGCTCGCGGTCGCCGGTGACCGCGGCGAGATCGTCGGGCTGCTCGCGGACGACGACCTGCTCGTCGCGCACGGCAGCTCGCCGCTCGAGTACCTCCGGGACATCGCGCAGACGCGGCTCCGCAAGGACCTCGCGGAGAAGCGCGCGCGCCTGCCCCGCCTCGTCCGCGCGCTCATGCTCGAGGGAGCGCGCGTGGACAGCCTCACCTGGCTCATCAGCGCGGTGTCCGACGCCACCCTCAGGCGCGTGCTCGACATGGCGCTCGCCGAGATGGGACCTCCCCCCGTGCCGTTCGTGTTCCTGACGCTCGGGAGCGAGGGGCGGCGAGAGCAGACGCTCGTGACCGATCAGGACAACGCGATCGTGTTCGCCGACGTCCCCGGACGCGAGGCGGCGGCGGCGGAGTACTTCCCCCGGCTCGGCGAGCGCGTGTGCACGTGGCTGAAGGAGGTCGGGGTCGAGTACTGCGACGGCGACGTGATGGCGAGCAACGGCGAGTGGTGCCAGCCGCTGTCGGTCTGGAAGGAGTACTTCCGGAGGTGGGTGCGGGTCCCGGTGCCCGAGGCGGTGCTCAACTCGAGCATCTTCTTCGACTTCCGGGAGGTCCACGGCGACGTCGCGCTCGCCGCGGAGCTCCGCGGCCACGTGACCCAGCTCCTCGCGTCCCGGCCCGGGATGTTCTTCAACCTCCTCGCCCAGGCGGTGGTGGACAAGGAGCTGCCCGTCGGGCTCTTCGGCCGGATCTCGGTGGAGACGCGCGGGAGCCGCGAGAACGTGTTCGACATCAAGCAGCCCATCGCCCGTATCTGCGAGCTGACGCGGCTCCAGGGGCTGTGGCACGGGATCGGCGCGACGAGCACGCTCGAGCGGCTGCGGAAGCTCTCGCAGCAGGGCGAGGTGGACGCGCGCGTCTGCCTCGACCTGAAGCACGCGTACTCGTTCCTGATGCAGCTGCGGCTCGCCCGGCAGGTCGCGGCGCTCGGCGAGGGCGGCGTGCCCGCGGACAACCTCATCAGCACGCAGGAGATCTCCACGCTCGAGCAGCGGTTCCTCGAGGAGGCCTTCGGCCTCATCGGGCGTGTGCAGGCGAGCGCGCGCAGGAAGTTCCTGCGCCAGTCGTGAAGGGGAGCGCAATGGTCCGAGCCACCGGCATCGCCTCGCTCCTCCGGCTCGTCCGGCGAAAGGCCACCGGCGCGGCCGCGGAGGTCCGCTACGCGCGCCGGAGGACGCTCGGCTCCGAGGAGTGGACGCAGCCGATCCGGACGATGACCTTCACCGTGCTCGACTGCGAGATGACCGGGCTCGACCCGGCGCGGGACGAGATCCTCTCGATCGGCGCGGTCCGGATCCGCAACGGCCGGATCGTGATGGCCGAGCGCTTCTACCAGGTGTTCAAGCCGACCGAGGCGGTCTCGCCGAAGGAGGTGATCCTCATCCACGGCCTCGGGCCGGACGAGGTCAGCCGCGGCTTGCCGCTCGGCGACGCCCTCGAGCGGCTCCTCGCCTTCATCGGCGACAGCGTCGTGATCGGCCACTTCACGTCCGTCGATCTGAGCTTCCTGAACGCGGCGCTCGCGTCGCGCAAGGAGCGGTCGCTCAAGAACCCCGCGCTCGACACGCGGCTGCTGTACGCCTGGTGGCGCCGGCGGACCTCGCCGGCGGGCCAGGCCGCCGCCGACGCGAACCTCGAGGACATCGTCATCGAGATGGGCCTGCCGCGCTATCCGGCGCACCACGCGTTCTACGACGCGCTCACCACCGGCATGGTGTTCCTGAAGCTGCTCGGGGACTTCGAGGCGTCCGGTGCCGTGCAGTTCCGCGCGCTGTACCGGGAGGCGGGGGTGTATTAGGCGGCGCGCTGGAGAGCGCGGGCGGTCACGACCTGCGCCGTCAGAGGTGGGACGCCGTCAGAGGTGGGACAACGCCGCCGTGCCGACCCGGAAGGTCTGCACCCACCTCGACTCCTGTTGCCCCGGGGCACACGCCCGGCAGGCGCGGGCTTCCAAGTGCGCGATCTTTCTGGGCGGGCTCGCTGGCTCGAAAGCTGCTGAGGCTGCGCGGAGAGAATACGGCGCGCTGGCAGCTCGTCGAAACCCCGGAGGACAGAATGCGCTACCTGCTCGTTGCGTCGTCGCTGCTGCTCGGGTCGCTGACCTCGGCTCAGGCTCAAGTCAGCGTCGGCGTCGGGATCGCGGTCGCGGTCCCCAGCATCCAGATCGGCATCAACGTGCCGGCCTATCCGGAGCTCGTCCCGGTGCCGGGCTATCCCGTTTATTACGACCCTCGGGCGAGCTGGAATTACTTCTTCTACGACGGCGCCTACTGGGTGTACCAGGGCGACGCCTGGTACGTGAGCAGCTGGTACGACGGGCCGTGGCACGTGGTGGAGCCCGATTACGTCCCGCTCTACGTGCTGCGCGTTCCGGTGCGGTACTACCGGCAGCCTCCCCCGTACTTCCGCGGCTGGCGCGCCGACGCGCCGCCACGCTGGGGACATCGCTGGGGCCGCGACTGGGAACACCGTCACCGCGGGTGGGATCGGTGGGACCGCCACGCCGGCCCGCGACGCGCACCGTTGCCTGCCTACCAGCGCGGCTATGCGGGGGACCGCTATCCTCGCGCCCCCGAGCGCCAGCACGCGATCCGGTCCGAGCAGTACCGCTACCGGCCGCGCGAGGACGTGACGCGGGCGCGCTTCGAGCCGCACGGCAGCCCGGACCGGGGCCACTCGCGGGCCCAGCCGTCGCCGCGAGGGCGTGACCACCAGCGGTGGTCCGCGCCGCCGCCGCAGGAGAACCGTCGCGGGAACCGCCCTGGACAGCACGACGACGTGCGGCGCCACGACGACGGCCGGCGCCACGATGACGGCCGGGGGCGCGATGACGGCCGGGGGCGCGATGACGGCCGGGGGCGCGATGACGGCCGGGGGCGCGACGACGGCCGGCGCCACGACAACGGCGGGCGGCGGGACGACGGCCGGCGACACGACGATGGCCGAGGGCACGACGACGGCCGCCGGCACGAGAACGACGGGCGGGGTCACGGTCGCGGGCACTGACGCGCCGCTACCGAGAGCTTCACGCAGCGGGGAGCCCGGGTGCCGGGCTCCCCGCTTGCGTTTCGAGGACACGCGTCAGTCCTCGGAGTCGTAAGCGGTCGGGCCGTCACGCCGCAGGTCGTCCTCCAGCATCCGGACGCAGGCGGGGCAGGTGACCGCGGCGCTCGTCTGGCCCGCGGGCCAGTCGAACGGCTCGCGGTGGCCGCAGAGCAGCCGCCGGGTCGTGTCGACGAGGTGGTGAACCGCGCCCCGGCCTCTCCTCACGTTCATCGCGTCTCCAGTCGTTCCCCAGCGCGCGAGGCATCGCCGGGACGCGAGGCCGCATCGTGACGGACCCGCCCGAGGACGAGCCGCAGCGCGTGCACCGCGCCGTCGTCGACGAGCGGAATGGCGCGCGGATCGACCGGGACGCCGTCGAGCTCCGCCGACGCGATCCCGCGGCAGCGGCGCTCGGGGTTCGTGAGCGAGATCTCGTAGCGGGTCCGGCCGACGCGCCAGCTGATCTCGTACCCGGGCCACGACGCCGCGATGCAGGGATCCAGCTCGAAGGTGGCGCCGTGGCGCCGCAGCCCGAGGATGCTCTCGAGCCCGGCGCGGTACATCCAGCCCGCCGACCCGGTGTACCAGGTCCACCCGGCGCGGCCCGCGTGCTCGGGGTGCGAGGTGACGTCGCCGGCGACGACGTAGGGCTCGCCCTCGTAGCGGAGGACGTCCGAGCCCGTCCGCGTGTGGTTGATCGGGTTCAGCATGTGGAAGAGCTCGGCCGCCTCGTCGCCGCTCCCGAGCTGCGCCAGCGCCATGACGAGCCACGCCGCCGCGTGGGTGTACTGGCCGCCGTTCTCCCGCACGCCGGGCGGATAGCCCTTGATGTACCCGGGAGACTGCGCGGACCGATCGAAGGGCGGGTCGAGCAGGAGGATGACCCGGGCCGCGCGCCGGATGAGGTGCGTGCGGACCGCGTCCATCGATCGCTCGGCGAACCGCGACGGGACGGCGCCGGAGAGGACCGCCCATGACTGCGCGATCGAGTCGATCTTGCACTCGTCGTTCTGCGCCGATCCGAGGGGCGTGCCGTCGTCGTAATAGCCGCGCCGGTACCACTCGCCGTCCCACGTCAGCTCGAGCGCGGACGCGAGCCGACCGGCCTGGCCCCGGTAACGCTCGGCGCGCGCCGCGTCTCCGCGCGCGGCGCAGAGCGGCGCGAAGCCGGCGAGCACGGCGTGCAGGAAGAAGCCGAGCCAGGTGCTCTCGCCGCGTCCGGCCCGCCCGACGAGGTTCATGCCGTCGTTCCAGTCCCCGCTGCCCATGAGCGGCAGGCCGTGGGCGCCGGCGGTCGAGGCCCGCTCGATGGCGCGGACGCAGTGCTCGTAGAGCGACGCCCGCTCGTCCGAGATCCGCGGCTGCGTGTAGGAGTCGAGCGCGTCCGGTCCGAGCACCGGCGCGTCGAGGAACGGCACCAGCTCGTCGAGGACCGCCGCGTCGCCGGTCGCGCGGAGGTAGTGCGTCACCGCGTACGGCAGCCAGAGCAGATCGTCCGAGCAGTGCGTCCGCGTCCCGCGGCCGCTCGGCTCGTGCCACCAGTGCTGGACGTCCCCCTCCAGGAACTGGCGGGCCGCGGCCCGCAGCAGGTGCTCGCGGACGAGCTCGGGGCGCGCCGGCAGGAGCGCGAGGACGTCCTGCAGCTGGTCGCGGAAGCCGAACGCGCCGCCCGGCTGGTAGAAGCCGGAGCGCGCCCACACGCGGCAGCTCAGGTCCTGATAGAGGAGCCAGCCGTTCATGAGCTGGTCGAACGAGTCGTCGGGGGTGCGGACCTGCACCGCGCCGAGGGTCTCGTCCCACGAGCGTCGCACCCCCTCGAGCGCGGCCTCGGCGGCCTCGACGCGGCCGTGCCGGCGAACCAGCTCGCGGGCGTGCGCGACGTCCCGCCCCTCGCCGACGAGGAACGCGAGCCGCCGCGTCTCGCCCGGCGCGAGCGCGACCGCGACGTGCATCGCAGCGCACGGATCGAGCCCCGCGCCGAACTCGCCGGAGAGGGCCTCGCGGTCGAGCGCCGCCGGGTGCGCCAGCGAGCCGTTGCGCCCCAGGAAGGAGGCGCGGGAGCCGGTGGTCGAGCGCGGCCGCTCGCTCGAGCACGCGAAGGCCACGCGGCCCGCGAACTCGTGGTTGAACGCGTTCGTGGCGAGGATCGCCCCGGTCTCGGGGTCCTGGGCGGTGACGACGTGGAGGTGCTGACCCGCCTGCGGCGGTCCGAGCACCCACTCGCCGTACGCGAAGACGGAGAGGCGCCGCGCCGCGCCGCTCTCGTTCGTGAGCGTCAGGAGCGACAGCTTCACCGGATCGGTCGCGTCGACGAAGACCTCGAGCGCGTGGCGGATCCCGCTCGTCGCGCGCTCGAAGCGCGTGACCCCGGCCGCGTGGCGGATCACGAACCGGCCGCTCGCCTTGGTCCGGGGGAGCGGCCCCGGCGTCGGCGACCACGACCACCCGGTCTCGTCGTCGCGGACGAAGATCGCCTCGCCGGTCGGATCCGAGACCGGGTCGTTCGCGAACGGCGTGAGCCGGTTCTCGCGGCTGTTCTCCGACCAGGTGAAGGCGGAGCCGGAGGCGGTGACGATCGTGCCGAGGCGCGGGCTCGCGATGACGTTGGCCCAGGGCCTTGGCGTCTCCTCGGCTCCCTCCAGGACGATCACGTACTCCCGCCCGCTGAAGCCGCCCACGCCGTTCGCGAGCGTGAGGGGGGGGACCGTGGGCTCGGCGGACTGCGGCCTCACCGCGCCGGGCCGAGGAGTGAGGGCGACCCCCTCGGGCGGAGTGGGGCGATGCGAGGCGCGGTCGAGCTGCTGCGCCAGCGATCCGCCGTCGTCCGAGACGACGGCGCGCGCGACCGCCGCGAGGAGGGCGCGCTCCGGCCCGGGCATGCGATCGCCCCGCAGCAGGTAGGCGCCGCCCGGCCGGTGCTTCCAGGCGGCCCAGGGCCCGTCGTCGAGGAGCCCGGTGAGCTGCGCGTTCATCTCGTCGAGGTAGCTGACCGGGTGCTCGTTCAGGATCACGACGTCGGCGCTGAGCCCCTTCAGGCGCCAGTACTCCTGGGCCTGGAGGACCTGGCGCACGAGGCCGAGGCCATCCGCGCGCACCACCCGCACCAGCAGGATCGGGAGGTCGCCGGAGATGCCGTGGCCCCACAGCCCCTCCTGCCCGAGCACGTTGCGGGCGAGGTCGTCGGCCCCCGCGCGGAGCGACGCGTCGGCGTACAGCACGCGCGAGGCGAGGCGCTCGAAGAGCAGCGCGTCCTCGCCGGAGACGCCGAGGTGGCGCTGCGCGCTGTGGGCGTGCGCGAACGCCATCGCGAAGGTGCGCGACGTCGCGCTGGGGTCGCGGTAGCGCTGGGCGAGCGCGAGCGCCATCTCGCGGCTCGTCGCGACGCCGGTCGCGAAGGAGAGGCGCGCCACCGCGCCGGGCGCGAGCCGCAGCCGCTGCCGCAGGCTCACGACGGGGTCGAGCAGGACGCCGGTCGTCCCGGTGAGCGGGCGGCCGTCGAGCGCCTGGGGAGCTTCCGGGCCGCGGCCGCGCCCGAGGAAGCGGCTGCGGTCGGTCTCGAACTCGACCGGCCCCTGGGTCCGGCCCTCCTGGCTGAGGACGTGGACGGCCCAGATCGCCGCGTCGTCGGGGCCGCGCGGGCGGCGCCGGCACAGCAGCGCGGTGCTCTCGGCGACGTACTCGGTCTCGACGAAGAGCTTGCCGAACGCGGGGTGGGCGAGGTCGTCCTGCGGAGGGGCGAGGACGATCTCCGCGTAGCTCGTGACCTCGAGCTCGCGCTCGCGATCACCCTGGTTCGTCAGGGTCAGCCGCCGCACCTCGATGTCGTCCTCGGGCGACACCGCGACGTCGAGCTGGCTGGCGACGCCGTCGAGGCGCCGCTGGAACGTGGCCTTCTCGGCGGTGAACGTGACGACCTCGTCCTCCGCGTCCCTTCCGGTCGGGTGGTGGGTGGCCGACCAGACCGAGCCGCTCCGCACGTCCCGCAGGTAGAGGAACTGGCTGCCCGGGTCGCGCGTCGGGTCCTGGCGCGTCCGCGTGACCGCGCGCCCCCGGCAGAGGCTCCAGCCTCCGCCGGCGTTCGTCACGACCGCGGTGTAGCCGCCGTTCGACAGGAACTGCGCGTGCGGGAACTCGGTGTGGGGCGAGCGGAAGCGGCGAACCGCGATCGCGGGCACCTGCGCGGTGACCCGCGCCTCGTCCTCCGGTCGCGGCCGCATGAGCGGCGCGTGACGAGGGGCGCGCTCCTGGAGCAGGAGCTCCGTCGCCTGGACGCGGGGATCGGCGTGGAAGCGCTCCACCATGCGATTGCCGCCGAGCACGTTGGCGATGGCGGCGAGCGTCATCCCCTGGTGATGGGCGAGGTACGTCCGCACGACCGTGCCCGCCGGCGCGGGGGGCGCCTCGACCGGATCGCCGGGCTCCTCGGCGCGGCGGCGCGTGTAGTCGATGGCGTCGTACGGTCCGTACGCGCCGTCGAGCCCCTCGGAGGAGAGCAGCCGGAGGTTCCCCGCGGCCGCCACCGGATCGACGAGCGCGGCGAGCGCGGTCGCGTAGGGCGCCACCACGAGCTCGCTCGCGAGCCCGCGCTTCAGGCCCAGGCCCGGCACCCCGAACGCCTTGTACTGGTAGTTGTCGTGGCGATCGACCGCGAGGTAGGCGGACTCCGAGATCCCCCACGGCACGCCGCGCTGCGCGCCGTAGTCGCGCTGCCGCCGCACCGCCATCCGGCACGCGTCGTCGAGGAGCGTGCCCGGATAGCTCCTCATGACGAGGAGCGGCATCAGGTACTCGAACATGCTGGCGCTCCACGAGAGGAGCGTCGGGACGCCGTGCACGCTGGTGGCGCTGCGGCCCAGGTGGAACCAGTGCTCCTCCGGGAGGTCGCCCTTGGCGATCGCGACGAAGCTGGCGAGCCGGGCCTCCGAGGCGAGGAGGTCGTAGTGGGCGGGGTCGAGCCGCCCGGGCCCCTCGGCGTCCGCGCTGCGGTGGCCGATCGCGAGCAGCCGTCGCTTCGGGTCGTACAGGAAGCGGAAGCTCATCCCGTCGGCGAACGCGGCGGCCCGGCGCGCCAGGGGCTCGAGGCCGCACTCGCGCAGCCCCTCGGCGAGCACCATGAGCGCGCCGGCGAGGTTGCCGCTGTCGACCGTGGAGACGTAGCGCGGCGCGAGCGGAGCGAGGCTCCGCGTGTCGTACCAGTTGAGGAGGTGCCCCTCGACGCGCTCGAGCCCCTCGATGGTCGTGAGCGTCCGCTCGACGCGTGCCGCGAGCTCCGGCGTCTGGATGAAGCCGAGGTCGTGCGCGGCGAGGGTGGAGAGGAGGCCCATGCCGATGTTGGTCGGCGAGGTCCGGTGCGCCACCCTCGCGTCGGGCAGCTCCTGGAAGTTGTCGGGCGGCAGCCCGTGATCCTCCGGGCCCATGAACGTCTCGAAGTAGCGCCAGGTCCGGCGAGCCACCTCGAGGAGGAGGCGGCGATCCGCCTCGCCGAGCGCGGGGCGCTCCCGCGTGGCCGGCTGGCTCAGCCGGTGGGCGACGAGCGGCGCGAGCAGCCACAGCGCGAGCAGCGGCGCCGCGGCGAGGAGCGCCCACGGGCGACCCGCGACCACGACGAGGACGAGCGCTCCGACCGCGATCGCCGGGCTCGCCGCCATCGCGCTCAGGAAGGGGCGCGCGCCGGCCCCGCGCGCGAGGTCGTCGTGGCGCGCGGCGCTCGCCGCCGCGGTCTCCCACTCGAGCAGGCCGCGCCGGGAGACGAGGCGGGAGAGCGTGACGGCGATCGCGTGGGCCATCTGGGCCGCGTCGTTCGCGAGGAACGTGAGCTGGAGCGCGAGCTGCGCGAGCGCGGTCTGCGCGTCGTCGGCGAGCTCGCGCAGGTGGGCGCGCCACGGCTGCCGCGGCGGAGGGCCCGAGAGCGCCGCGAGGAGGAGCGGGTAGAGCGGGAGCGCCATGCCGGCGAGGACGGCGGCGGTCCAGACCAGCGCGCTGCCCGGCAATACCGTCCAGGCGCAGACCAGCAGGACGATCGTGGCCGGCGCGAGCACGCTGCGGCGCAGGTTGTCGAAGATCTTCCAGCGCGCGATGACCGGCAGCCGGTTCCTGCGCAGCCCGGCGCGCGTCGGGACGAACGGGAACAGCCAGGCGAGGATCTGCCAGTCGCCGCGCGTCCAGCGGTGCTGACGCCGCGCGTGCGCGAGGACGCTCGAGGGGTAGTCGTCCACGAGCTCCACGTCGGTGACGAGGGCGGTGCGCGCGTGCACGCCTTCGAAGAGATCGTGGGACAGGAGCGCGTTGTCGGGCACTCGCCCGTCGAGGGCGGCCGTGAACGCGTCCACGTCGTACAGCCCCTTGCCGGTGAAGATCCCCTCCGCGAAGAGGTCCTGGTAGGTGTCCGAGACGGCCGTCGTGTAGGGGTCGATCCCGGTGAGCCCGGCGAAGAGGCGCGCGAAGCGCGAGCCGGCGGCGCTCGACGTGGTGACGCTGACGCGTGGCTGCAGGATCGCGTAGCCGTCGGTGATCCGGCCTTGCCGCGGGTCGAAGTGCGGGCGATTGAGCGGGTGGGAGATGATGCCGACGAGCTTCCTCGCGGCGTCGCGCGGCAACCGGGTGTCGGCGTCGAGGGTGATGCAGTAGCGGACGCCCGTGAGGATCGAGAGGTCGCCTACCTGGACGTCGTAGCTCGTGTCGGCGGCGCCGCGCAGCAGCCGGTTCAGCTCCTCGAGCTTTCCTCGCTTGCGCTCCCACCCCATCCACGTGCCCTGGCCCTCGTTCCACTGGCGTCCGCGGTGGAGCAGGAGGAACCGGTCACCCCGGCCGTCGCCGTGGCGCCCGTTGAGCGCCTCGACCCCCGCCTTCGCGGCCTCGAGGATGGCGGCATCGTCCGGCATCTCCCGGGCGGCGGCGTCGGCGAAGTCGCCGAGGATCGCGAAGTGGATGCGAGGGTCGAGGTTGGCGAGCGCGAGGACCTCGACGTGCTCGAGGAGCCGCTCCACGCCCGGTACGCTCGTGAGCAGCGTCGGCACCACCACGAGGGTCCGCGCGTCCTCGGGGAGGCCCGACGCGAGGTCGATGCGCGGCAATCGCCGCGGCGGTACGGCGCGAGCGGCGAGGCGCTGCGCGACCGCGATGGCGACCTGGCTCGCGGGCAGCAAGAGGAGCGCGGCCAGCGCGAGCTGCGCCGCCGGCGAGGCGAGCGCGTGACGCGCGTACAGGACGCCGGCGACGGCGAGCGCGGCGGTGAGGATCGCGATGGTCCCGAGGTACACGCCCGTCGCGTGCGCGAAGGCGCCGCGCCGGAGTCGCTTCGCGAGCCCAGGCCGGAAGGCCACGTCGACCTCGAGGCCGAGCCGGCCCCCGCCGATGAGGTGGTGCCCCACGTGGGCGGCGCGCGCCGAGGCCCCTTCGCTCTCGGACACCTCGCGCGCGCTCTCGACGGCCCGCAGCGCCACGCGCACCTGGGCCGCGCCGTCGGGATCCGCCAGCTCCTCGACGGCCTGCCGGTACCGATCGCGGCTCGCGAAGTCCATCCGCGCGTGGACGCCGGCCGGATCGCGCAGGAGCACCCGCTCGACGAGGCTCACCGACTCGACGTACTCGCTCCAGTCGAGCTGCGCGCAGAGCCGCAGGCTGGTGATGACGTTCGCGACCGAGACCTGTGCGACGGCCTCGCGCTGGTGCTCGCTGCGGATGGCCTCTTCGGGCGTCATCCCGTCGCGGGCGAGGTGATCCTCGAGCGCCCTGCGGACGGCCGTCAGCCGGGGCCCGTACTCGCGGACGCGCAGCAGCAGCTGGACGACGTGGGCGGCGTGGGGCTCGCGTGGCAGCGGCGGGACCTCTCCGCGTCCGCCGGCGTCGAACCGCGCCACGTCGGAGTCGGCGGCACGTCGAGCCGCGCGCGCGGCCAGCAGCTCGTCGGCGAGGCGCCGGAGGTTCTCGACGAGCGCCAGCTTCAGCATGCTCGGCCAGGCCCACAGCTCGCCGATCGCCAGGGGCGCGACCGACTGGAAGCTCTCGAGGAACCGGGCGAGCTGCGGGCGGTCGAGGCGGCTGTCGCTGTGGCGGATGAGCTCCACGGCGAGGGCGTAGACGCGGGCGTCTCCGGCTCGCTCTCTCGACGCGAGCTTCGGAAGCTCGCGGTAGTAGCCGCGCGGGAGGTTCCGGCGCACCTGGAGGATCTCCGAGGCGACCAGGTGGTAGTTGTCGAGCAGCCACTCGCCGGCGGGCGTGACGAACTCGCCGCGGTGGACGTCGTCGGCGAGGCAGCGGTAGGCGCCGCGCAGGACGCGCGCGTTGTCGTCGAACCGCGGGAACACGCTGCGCGCGACGCGCCGCGAGCTCGGGTCCACGGTGAACCGCGCGGCGAGCGCGCGGGCGCGCTCCTCGAGCCGCTCGATGCTCAAGAGCTCGTCGCGGAGCGGCTTCTCGGCGGCGCCGTCGCGGCCGCCGAACCGCGGGGAATCGAAGATCTTTGCCAGAAACACGCATGCTCCCGATCGGCGGTCAGCGCGTCATCGGGCAGATGCGTTGGCTGGGTCGCTCTCTCGATCTAACGCCGGGCAGGGCTGCATGCCCGGCAGTCTTCACGGCAGCGCGGCAGGCGGCGCTCAGCGCCGCCCTCGCTCGCCGTGTGGCTGCTCGCTAGAGAGCGTCGGTCACTTCTTCGCCGGCGACGCCGCGGGCGCGGCGTGCTCGGCCTTCTTCGCGGCCCGGGCGGCCTCGGCCCTGGCGGACTTGGCGTCCGCCTTGGACTTCACCTCGGCGGCTGCGTCGGCTCTCGCCTTCGCCTGAGCGGGCGTGTCCACGTGAGGCTGCGGTTGCTTCTTGAAGGCGTCTGCGAATCCCATGGGGTCACGCTCCTGAGTGGACGTGTAGCGCGCGGGCACCCGAAGGGCACGGGAACGGAGGGGCGTGTGAAGGATCGCGCGGCCGACCTCAGTGAAGCTGACCAGCGGCATCCGCATCGAGGGCGCAGCACCGCTTGTACTTCTTGCCGCTGCCGCAGGGGCACGGAACGTTTCGGCCCGGACGCGGCTCGCGCCTCGCGGGCCGCCTCGCGGACGTCTCGGGGGGGAACGCGTCGGGGCCGGGCTGCCATAGTCGAGCTGCCTCGCGGTCGATCCGGTCGAGGCGCGCGCGCTGTCCATCGGTGAGCGTTCCCCCGAGGCGTTCGATGGCGTGCGCAATCGCGCTCAGCTGCTCTGCCGCGCAGATGGCACAGTCGGCCTTCGCGAGCAGGTCGTCCGACTCGAGCGCGCGAACGAGGTCCGGGATGGCCCGGACGTCGCCGTACGTCGCGAGCAGCGCGGAGCCACCGACGGGAAGCTCGCCGAACACGCGAACGAGGGCCGCGAGGATCCGATCGTCGCGAGCCCCCGTTCGAACGAGCGCCATGGCGATCTTGATGCGCTCCGGGAGTTTTCGCGCTGCGTGGAAGGAGGCGAGGAGGGCGTCCAGTGACGGCTTCGAAGGTGTCGACATGCGATCTCCGGCGAAGAGGAGAGCCTTCCGCCGCCGTCCAACCTGCGGACGCGGGGTCCGCCGATCCGACGGCGTGCCCGCCGCCGTTCCGGCCTTGGACGCGGAACGACGCGGACGAGGAGTGCATGAGCAAGGTGCGTGCCGCCGAAAAGAGAAGGAGACGAGGGAGCGACGTGAGCCAGGTCCGAAGGGAGCAGGTCTACTCTGAAGCATATGCGGGACGAAGACGTCCCGACGAGCACGCGCCCGCGGCAGTGCGGGCGCCCTGCACGAGCAGCGCGGTCGCGCGAACCACATGCTCGTCGAGGAGCCCGGTTGCGAACTGCGTCCGGACGCAGTACCGCTCCAGATCGCCGAAGCCCTCGAGGTCGTCCAGGATCACGAACGACTCGACGCCGCCCTCGCCCCTTCGCTCACGGAGCCCCTGCGCGTGGAGCCAGTTCCCGATCTCCTGGGCCCGGATGCGGCCCTCGGCGAACTCTGCCGGGATCTCCGGCGTGCGGTCGACGATGGGCGCACGGAGTCCCCTCGCGGCGAGCATCGCCCGGATCTCGTCGAGCGGGTAGACGAGCCGCCACGTCGACGAGATGACGATCCGCGCCGCCGGGTCCGAGGCCAGCCAGTCCACGCGGGCGACCGCCTCCGGGTCCAGGTGATCGAGCCCCCAGTCGCGCGGCGGCGAGCGCGCGAACCACGCGTCGCTGTTCAGGACGCCATCGATGTCGAGGAACACGACCTTCACCGGGTGCCCTCCACCGCCCCAATGAGCGGGAACGGAAACCCCGGCGTGCGCACGATCGCGACGCGCTCGGCATCGAACGCCGTCGCGAACGCGACGAAGTAGAGGTCGACGCGGGCATCGGCGAGCGTCGCGTCGATGGGCGCATCGTCCGTGACGGTCACCTCGGCCACGAGCAGGCCGGGGACGCCGTTCATCCGCACCTCGCCCACACCGCGCCAGGTGAGTAACCCGATGACCGGCTCGCCCATCGAGTACCCGTTCCACGTCCGGACGGCGGCGCGCGTCGGGACGAAGGACGGGGCGTCGAGCGCGACTCCGTTGCGTGCGCCCCACCGGGCGATCGCATCGAGGGCGGCTGGCGCCAGCCCTGCCGGGAGCACCGCGAGGTCGGTGAGCTCGAACGGCCGCGCTTCCTCCGGCTGGTCGGGGTCGAAGTCTTGTTCGTCAAAGAAGCCCACGAACCCTGCGGCAGCACTCTCGTCGTTCATGCGCCGAGGCTAGTGGCAGCACGGACACGCTCGAGTGCTCGGCATCGGCTCGAGCCCGGCTCGCGGTCGCCCGGAGCGGCCTACACCCCGCCCGAAAGCCGCTTCCACGCAGCCAGGTACCGCGCCATCCGCTCCGCTTCGGCTTGTCCAAACGCCGCGAGCCTGCGAACGTCCATGTTGTCGAGGAGATCGGCGCGCTTCACTGTGGTGGCGAGGGGATCGAGGCGAACGCGCTCGATGAACGCCGCGTAGTCCTCTCCGGGCCGCTTCGTGAGCGCGGAGATCGCGGTCACCTCGCGCTCCGGGTACCCGCGCCGTCGCAGCTCGTCCGGCGTGATGTCCGTGTCCTCGAGCACGTCATGGAGCACGGCGACGCGGCGCGCCTCGTCGGTGCTCATCGCGAGCATCACGCGTAGCGGGTGGAGGATGTAGGGAGCGCCGCCCTTGTCGATGGCGTCCCGGTGCTTCTCGGCCGCGAGCGCGACGGCATCGGCGACGGTGGGGGTGTGCATGGGAGTCTCTCCTGTGTGTGGGTGAAGCTGAATTCGAGGAAACGAGGTCAGGCGTGGACGTGGCTTCCGAACTCCCGGACGAAGCGCTCCTGCGCGGCGGTCTCGATCGCGCGACCGCGGGCCGCGCGCACGATGGCGATGGCGTCTGCGGGAGGCGTGCCGCGCGCGACGAAGCACGCCGCCGCGATGGTCCCGGCACGCCCGACGCCACCCCAGCAGTGCACGACCAAGTCCTGCCCTCGCTCGAGCGCGTTCAGGATGCTCACCACGAGCCGGCGCGCCGAGGCCAGATCCGTTGGGGCCCACCTGTCCGCGATCGGATAGTGGATCCACCTGAGCCGCGCCTGCCGCGCCTCGCCGTCGAGATCGCCGAGCTCCGCGATCTCGAACCGCTCGAGCAAGGTCACGAGCATCTTCGCACCGTGCACGCGCGCGATCGCCTCCACGTCCTCGCGCAGCCGCAGGTCGGAGTCCGGGGTGCGTCCCGCCGACCAGCGGCCGGGCGCGCGCGTGAGGCCGAGTCGGCCCGGGAACCCGAGCGCGGAGGAGGGGACTCTCCCGAGTAGTCGCAGGCCACGGCGAACGCCCAGTGGAGGTGGGCGGAGTCGAGCCCCACCTTGCGGGCCTCCGCGACGATCTCGCGGTACACGTTCACCGCCTCGTCGGCGCGCCGCTGCTCCACGAGGTCGTAGGCGCGCCGCATCTCTCCCAGCAGTCGGTCCGTCGTCTTCCTCGGCGTCATGTCGGTTCCTCCTTGTGGTTTCGGTGCGTCGTGGTTCCGGACTCGGGCGATCCCGGGCCGGGTCCGTTCAGGGCCGCGGCGCCGGCGCCGCGTGAGGGGCCGGCCGCGTGTGCGGAGCCGGCCGCGCATGCGCGGGGCGCTCGTCGCGAACGAGCGAGGTGGCGCGCGCGAGCGCAGCCTGGGCGCCGTCGAGGTCGCCCCGGCGAATGCAATCGCAGGCGATGGCGAGGTGCGAGGCGACGCCGAGCGGATAGCAGGTCATTGCGCAATATCTCCTTCATCGGGACGAACGGATCCCGTCCCGCTGCTTTGCAGCGGTCGGATGGCTTGACGAGGACGTGGGCGCCGGCAGGATCATCCTACGCAGCGCACGGACATGGCCGGCCGGGCGAAGAGGCCCGGGTGACCAGGACGGACGGTGCGTCATCGCCTGCGCCCGCGGGGCGCAGCGACGATCACGCCCGAGGGCCGATTACGTCGTCTTCTCGTGGGTCATGGGTCCTCCATCGCAGGCGGCATTGCCACATCCCCGGGATGCCGGGAGCTGGCCGAGGGTCATCGGGCCGCCGCCCTCGCCTCGTCTTGATGGAATCGGGCCGAACATCGGAGACCCGTAGATACATCATTGGCCACCATAAGTCAACAATCGGGTCAATCGCGTCCAATCGGGGACGTCTTCACGTAGCGACGAAAGCGCCCGTCCCTCCCGAGAGGGACGGACGATTCGAGCGAAGACTCGGAATGCCGAGTCTTCGACGCCCGACACGTCTCGGCACCCTGGGGTGCCTCAGAACCAGTCGTCCGCAAAGAACGCCAGGAGGGCCGCGATCGTCCGCTTCGACGCCGGGTCGCCGCAGCAGTTGCGGATGCTTCCCCACGCACGGCCGTCGCGTCGCAGCGTTCCACCGTCCTCGATGGCGCCGATTGCACGGCCTCCCCGACGCACGGTGCCGTCTCGCTCCACCCGACCGACGACTCTCCCGGACGCGCGGATCGTCCCGTCGGGCTCGACCTCTCCTACGCTCCTCCCGTCGCGTCGCACCGTTCCGTCCGGCTCGATGCGCCCGACGCCGAGGCCGTTCACGCGAACCGTGCCATCGTCCTCCACGGTGGCCCACTGTCGGCCGCCGACCCGCACGTCGAGCTCGGCATGAGCGATGACCGGGAGCGCTGCGGCGGTGATCACGGCGAGGAGGAGGAATGCCTTGCCCGCTGCCATGGCCACAAGAATACCCGCGGGACGGACAGGGCCGACCCCCATCGGTCTCGGCGAGCTTCTCTCGACCGTTCGCCCCGAGCGTAGCGGCCGCGGAGCGGCCCGCGTAGTCGAAGGGCGAACGGACGATCGTCGAAGGTCGGCTGCTGTCCGACCCCGCCCTAAGCTGACGGAATGGATCCCAAGCTTCTCGAGCGCCACGAGTATGAGGCTGGCCGCTTGATGCGAGAGCACCCGCCGCGGTTCTCGGACGCGAACAAGCGCGCCGTGTTCGCGCGGTTGCTCCTGGACGGAGAGGCCCCTCGTGGAACGTTGTCCGCCACCCGATGGGCCGAGGCGGCGCTTCCGCGCGTCCGACCGCCGACCCGTCCGGCGCTGACGGAGCGCAGCGGGTTCTTCGTCTACGGCGAACCGGCGCCGGTGGGTGCGACGCACTGGCACGTGAACTTCGCGATGAGCGACTGCTTCGGCGCGTACGCGGGACCATTGCTCGCGCAGGACGAGCTGCAGGTCCTGGAGCACCCCGCGCTCGGATCGCTGCCCGAAGCGGCCAGCGCGGAGGGCTTCTCGATCCTTTGCGTCGAGGACGGGCGGCCAACGCCGGTCCTCGTGAGCGGAGTCGAACGGCGCGGAGAGCTGGACACGCGGCCCGGGCCGGGACGCCCCAACGGGCTGTACGGCAACCAGTTCGCTCGGGCGCTCGAAGAGGAAGTCCTCGCTGCGCTGTCGCGCATCGAGCCGCCCACGATCAGCAACATCATCGCGATCGAGGCGCCGGCGTACGGATCGGGCACCTACGATCGCGACGAGGTCGCGCTCATCCTCTCGACCGCGTTCTCGGGATTCCGCGCCGCGGTGCTGGAGACCGACCGAGCCGCGCATTCACACCGTTCCCGGCCGCGCACCGTCGTCCATACCGGGTTCTGGGGCGGTGGAGCCTACGGCGGGAACCGCGAGCTGATGGCGCTGCTGCAGCTCGTGGCTGCGGAGCTGGGGCAGCTCGACGAGCTCGTCTTCTATTCGGTCGACGAACCCGGCGCCGAGACGTTCGCCGCCGCGCGCAAGCACTACGGCGCGCTGCCGGCCGAGGCGACCGTCGAGCAGGTCATCGACCACGTGACGTCGCTCGGGTACGAGTGGGGCGAGAGCAACGGGACCTGACGTCAAGCGAGCGTGTCGGTCGGCTGGCCCGTTTCACTCGATCCGCTCTTCTGGCAACCTGTCTCCGTGCCCCCGCCGCGCATCAATCCCGCCGAAGCGCCCCGCCCCGCGAAGTCCAAAGCAGAGCGAACCGTCTGGAAGGCGTTGAAGAATGGGATGCCCGCCGGCTGGACCGCCTGGCACTCGCTCCGTATCCGCGACGGCAAGAACTACCTGGGGGAGGGGGACTTCGTCCTCGCTCACCCGCAACGGGGTTTGCTCGTCCTGGAGGTGAAGGGCGGGCGCGTCGAGCAGCGCGACGGGCGCTGGTTCACGAACGGGATCCCGTTCGACACGACTCCCCTCGATCAAGCGCACGGGTTCGTTCACAAGCTCGAGCGGCGCCTCGAAGACTGGAAATGCGAGCCGCCTGCGTTCGGCGCCGCGCTGGTTCTGCCGGACACGGACTTCGACGAGCAGCCGCAGGAGGACGCGCTGCGCGGCGTCGTTCTCGGACGAATGCAGCTGCGCTGGCTTGCGGAGGCGTTCCCGGGTGTCGTCGATCGCGCGTTGCCCGAGCCGCAGCCGGCCAGAGGCGGCTGGATGGACCGGCTTCATCAGATGTGGGGCGAGACGTGGGTTCCGGCGCTCTCGCTCGGCACTCGACTTCGTTCCCTGGGCGACCGGCAGTTCGCGCTCGACGACGCCCAGCTCGTCGCGCTCGAGGGGCTCTTCGAGAACGACCGCGTCCTCGTCCGCGGCGGAGCCGGCTCCGGAAAGACGCTGCTCGCCGTGGAGGCGGCGCGCCGTCACGCTGCGGAGGGGAAGCGCGTGCTCCTACTGTGCTTCACGCAGCCGCTGCGCAAGTGGCTCGAGGCCCGCCTCGCCGGCAGCGGCGTCGAAGTCCAGACGGTGAGCGGGTTCGCGAAGTCCATCGCCGATGCCGCGGACGGGCCGAACCGGCAGGGGGACCTCACCGCGAACGCTTACTGGCAGGCCACCTACGAGCGCGCGGCGGACCTCTGCGAGCCGCGCTGGGACGCGGTCGTGGTCGACGAGGGCCAGGACCTCACCTTCGAGGCCTGGTACCTAATCCGCGGGCTCGCCGAGGGCGCGCGCCTGTGGGCCTTCTACGATCCCGGCCAGGGCTTCTGGCCCGATCGCGAGCCGCTCCCGGACCTGTTCACGACGACGTTCCGGCTGACCCGCGGCCAGCGCTGCCCGGCGGGTGTCGGCGCGCTCGCTGGGCTCTACGCCGGCGAGAAGGGGGACGAGAAGGCGATCGCGGCGGCCGTACGGGACCGCACGCTCGCGCTCGTCGAGTGCGCCGACGCCGCGAAGACGGCCGACCGCGTGGGGGAGGAGATCGATCGCCTGCTCTCGCAGGGGCTGACGCTCGCCGACATCGGGGTGGTGTCGTTGCGCGGCCAGACCGCCTCGGACGCCATCCACCAGCGCGAGCGAATCGGGCGACACGCGTTCGTGCACGCGGACGATCCGGAGATGGAGAGCCACCTCGTCGCGGACACCTTCCTGCGCTGGAAGGGGCTCGAGCGGCCCGCCATCGTGGTCGCGGACGTGGACCCGACCGTGAAGCAGTTCGGGACGCGGATGCACATCGCGCTCACCCGAGCGCTCGTTGCGGCGCGGATCGTGGCGCCTCACCCGGGAGAAGGGCGCTGGCCGGGGCTGAGGTGAACACGAACGAGACGGCGGCCGGCGCGAATCCTGCGGGGCTGGCCGATGAGGGTGAAGGCACGCGCACGCTCCGCGTGCACCTCGACTGCCCACGAGGTCTGTGTCTGGGCTGACCGAGGTGGAAGGCTCGTACTCGGCGTCCTCTCGCGAATCATGATCGCCCCGTCAGCACCGCGAGGCCCTGCACCACGGGTGGGTCCCGCGGGCCTCGGATTCGCGATATCGCACATCGAAAATCAGGCAGCCCGCGTGGGCTCACTGCGCGCGTAAGCGCCCGATGATCGGTCCGCTCGCCGCGGGCACGCCTGGTGCTGACGTGACCCGTCCGATCGCACGCCCCCGGGGATCCGCCCCGGCGCGAAGTGGTCAGGAGGCGAGGCTCAGTACACGTCCCCACGCCGCGCGCGCCGCGTTCTCATCCGGACGCGGCGCGCGCGGCGCCCCCTTTCACGGCGCGGCGCGGGCTCCGCAGTGGAGGCCGCGCCGCCAAGATCGGAGACGCAATGCAGATGAACCGGATTCTCAACTCGCTCGCCGTCGGCGCGCTCGTCGCCGGGTTGACGACCAGTGGATGCGGCGACGGCAGCTCCCCGCCCGCCGCCGACGCGCAGGCCACCGCGGCCGTCCGCGCGGCCGCGAGGGAGCTGTCACCCGGGGTCGCGCCCGAGCAGGCGGTGAAGACGTTCATGGACGTCCTCAACGAGCTGCGCACGGTCCCGGCGCTCGCCCCGCTGTTCGAGAACTACCGGGTCCCGAAGCCCGTGGCGAGCGAGGGGAGCACCGGCGTCGTGCCGCTGCTCGGCGTCGTCAAGATCACCCGCGACCGCGAAGGGAACGTGACGGTCACCAACCGCGAGACGGGCGGGCTGATCTTCTCGGCACCGCTCACGGACCTCGCCGCCGGCGTGTTCCACCCGGAGAACCTTCCGGCGGGCGTGACCCCTCCGACGGCGTGCACGTACACCTACTCGGACTGGAGCGCCTGCCAGCCGGACGGGACGCAGACGCGGACGGTGATCTCCTCCAGCCCGGAGGGCTGCACGGGTACGCCCGTCCTCACGCAGTCGTGCACGTACGGCGAGCCCCCGGTGACGTGCTCGAGCTTCACCTACTCGGACTGGGACGCGTGCCAGCCCGACGGGACGCAGACGCGCACCGTGCTGACGTCCTCGCCCGAGGGCTGCACGGGCGGTAGCCCCGAGCTCTCGCAGCCGTGCACCTACACTCCCCCGGTGACCTGCACGAGCTTCACCTACTCGGACTGGAGCGCCTGCCAGTCCGACGGGACGCAGACGCGCACGGTGCTGACGTCCTCGCCCGAGGGCTGCACCGGCGGTAGCCCGGTGCTCTCGCAGGCCTGCACGTACACGCCGCCCGCCGTCGAGTGCACCTCCTTCACCTACTCGGACTGGAGCGCCTGCCAGCCGGACGGAACGCAGACGCGCTCCGTGCTCACCTCGTCGCCGGACGGCTGCACCGGCGGCACACCCATCGTCCAGCAGGCCTGCACGTACACGCCCCCGATCGACGGGGCCGCGCTGTACGGCCAGTCCTGCGCGAGCTGCCACGGGCCGCTCGAGACGAGCAACCTGAAGGGCAGGGGCATGACCGTCCAGATGATCAAGGACGGCAACATGACGTTCGGCCTGACGGATGAGCAGCTGCAGGCGATCGTCAGCGTGATCGGTCCGTAATCGGCGCGCTGCTCCGCGAGGCGGTCCGGGTCGCTCCACGAGCGGCCCGGATCGCCCATTTGAGCCGGGTCACCCGTACAACCGCTGCAGCGCCTCGACGCGCTCGCGCAGCTGGGCCACGACGTCCTCGGGGGCCTCGATCGTGGCCTCGCCGCCATACCCGAGCACGATCCCGAGCAGGAAGTTCCCCGGGGTCAGCTTCGTCGTGACGGTGACGCTGCCGTCGTCGTTCGCCCGCGCGCGGGCGCCGTGCCGCTCGCGGGCGAGCCGCGCGGCGGTATCGCGATACCGGACGCTGACGTCGCGTTCGGCTCCCGACTGGAAGTAGAGGCTCTTCCCGTACCGCGCCAGCGGCGGACCCTGGTGCTCGCCGAAGATGCGCGTGCCGAGCTCGACGGAGACGATGCGGTCGAGGCGGAAGAGGTGCTCCTCGCGCTTCGCCACGTTCCAGGCGGCGAGGTACCAGTGGCCCTCGCGGTGGAAGACGAGCCGCGGCTCCACGACGCGCTTCGCGGCCGTGCCGTCGCCGACGGAGCGGTACTCGATCGTGGTCTCGACCCGCTTGTCGATCGCCTCGCGGAGCGCCCCGGCCCAGGGGCCGGGGGTCTCGAGCTGCAGATCGAGGCCGGCGACGAGCCGGTCCGCCTCGGTGCGCAGGACCTCGGGGATCGCCTTGCGGAGCTTGCGCGCGGCCTCCTTCACCGGACGCCCGCCGTCCTGCTCGAAGGGCGTGAGCGCTGCGAGCAGGACCGCGCCCTCGGCGAGGGAGAAGGCCGTGGGCCTGCCGAAGCCGTTCGCATACGTGACGTGGACCTCGCCGTCCTCGACGTGCACGGCGATGACGTCCTCGGCCTCCTCGGGGGAGGCCCAGAGCTCGGAGAGCGCCTCGACGTCGGCGACGACCTCCTTCTCGCTGCGCGCGCCGGTCAGCTCCACCGCGCGCGCGAGGGGCAGGCCCTTGCCGCTGCGCGACGCCCTGGCCGCGGCGGGGAGCAGGAGGAGCAGCCGCCGGATGCGGCGCAGGTCGTACGGGCGGGTCACGACGCCCTCCGCTCGGTCGCAGCGCCGAGGCCGCCGAGGATCTCCCGGGCCATGGCGCGTCCTTCCTCCGGCGAGACGAGCTCGGCCTCGGGTCCCCACGCGAGGGCCTGCCGCACGAGCCCGCGGAGGTTCCGGACCTCGAGCCGGGCGATCCGCGCGCCGTCCTCCGCGGTGGAGACCTTCGCGGAGGGGAGGAGCTGGCGCGCGATGCGAGCCAGCGAGCCCCGGAAGCGGACCGTCGCCTCCGTGGGCGCGTGCACGTCGTAGTCCCAGATCTCCTGCCGCGACCAGCGCCGGACGTCGAAGTCCCGCGGGATGGCGTAGTCGCCGCCCTTCCCGCCGCGGGTGTTCACCGTGAGCGCGCGCACCCGGGACAGGTAGAAGATGCGGACGCCCTTCCGCATGTGGCACCAGCCCACGAAGATCCACTCGCCGCGGCGGCGCGCCCAGCCGTAGACGTCCACCTCGCGCTCGACGACCTCGCCCGTGGAGGGCCGCCAGTAGGAGAGGGCGATCCGCTTCCGCCGCTCCCAGGCGTCCACGAGCCTGTCGAGCGTCTGCTGCTTCACGGGCTCGCCGTGGACGACGAGGTCCTCGGTGGCGGACGCGCGCGGCGGCAGGCCGCGAGCGCCGACCACGAGCTTGCGGACCGCGCTCTCCAGCTCGTCGCGGAGCGGGTGGTCCGAGAAGCGGAGGGCGCCGACGCCGGCGGTCCACACCACCGCGGCCTCCTCGGGCGTGAGGTCGAGCTGCGGGAGCGCGGACGAGTGCGCGTCGATGGAGTAGCCCACCTGGCCCTGCTCAGCGCTCAGCTCCTCCATCTCGAGGTTGAACCCGAGCTCCCGGAGCGCGTCCTTGTCGCGCGTGAACTTCTTCTCGGCGGCGGCGGACTCCGGGTCGCCATAGTCGTCCGCGAACCTCTCGTAGATCTGGGCGGCGCTGACGGGTCCTGGCTGCGAGAGGATCCAGGAGGCGAGGCCGAGGAGGCGCGCCTCGGTGCTCGACTTGGCTTTGCGACGGGCGGTCGGCATGGGCGTCGCCGAGTGTATCTCAGCCCGCAGTGAGGCCGCGATGGCCGACACGACCTCCGGGCGCGAGGCGAGGACGCGGCAGCGCCAGGAGCCGTTCGAGCCACGCCGCAGGTCGGCGGTCGGCAGGAGGGCCGGAGCGAGCCGGGCGAGCCGCTCGCCGATCCGGAGCTCGACGCGCCGCGGGATAGCGCCGTCCGGATCGAGCAGGTGCCGGATGGAGAAGTCCAGGGCGTCGAACCCGGCGGGCGGCGGTCCCGCGCGCCGCCGCGTCGGCTCCACGCGCCGGATGCGCACGAGATCGAGCAGCCGCAGCGACTGCCGCCTCCGCGACCAGGTCGCTACGAGCCACCTCGGCGGCTCGTAGGCGAGCGCGAGGACGTCGAGGGTCCGCTCCACCACGGAGCGGTCCGTGTCCACGTACCGGACCCGCACGGCGCGGGAGGTCGTCGCCGCCCGCGCGAGGGCGTGCAGCGCGCGCAGCCTGCGGGGGTCGAGGCGCCCCACGGGTCAGGCGTCCAGCCGGTCTGCGGGGCGTGCCGGCTCGAAGAAGGCCCGAGCGGCGTCTCGGAGCGCGCCGATGGAGCGCTGGATGACGGGCAGGGTGGCGAAGGCGTCGAGGAACGCCTCCACGTGGAAGCGCACGCTCCGTTCGGCAGGATGGACCGTGGTCTTCACGGCCTTGTAGTCCGCGTTGAGGTCGTTCGCGCGGCTCATCGCCCCTGCGATGTCGGCGACGCCGTCCCCGAGCTCGTAGGTGAGCGCGAGGTGGAAGAAGGACTCGTCGTCCTCGTCCACGAAGAGGAGGAACACGGTCCCCTCCGACTTGAACCGGAGGATCGAGTGGTTGTTCTCGCTGCTGCCTATCTTCGGGCGATAGCCCTCCTCCGCGAGC
This sequence comes from Anaeromyxobacter sp. Fw109-5, assembly GCF_000017505.1. Taxonomy (NCBI): domain Bacteria; kingdom Pseudomonadati; phylum Myxococcota; class Myxococcia; order Myxococcales; family Anaeromyxobacteraceae; genus Anaeromyxobacter; species Anaeromyxobacter sp. Fw109-5. Next base: position 4,695,971 of record NC_009675.1, on the reverse strand, counting down.
AGGTCGAAGTAGCGCTTCGCAACGGGCGTCGTCGTCGCTTTCCTGGCCATCGTTCCCCCCGGCTGGAGACGGAGGGATCATCCGGGCGCGACGGACATCTCCGCAGCCCTGCTCAGCAAAGCGCGCCGCGCGGCGCGGGGATGGCGAACGGCACGCCCGACGACGCGATCGCCGCGGCCTGCGCCTCGCACGTCGCGGAGAGCGTCGCGTCACCCAGGGCACGCGCGAGGAATGCCTTGTGCAGCCACGCGTCCCGTGACACGGGCGAGAGCAGGGTGACCGCGTCGAGGAGCGCCATCGCCTCCGCCGCCTTGCCGGCGTGCGCGAGGTGGCTGGCCATCGCGAGGTGCGACGGCACGTCGGCCTCGCCGGCGTCCTGGAGCAGCGCGTAGAGGCGTGGCGTGGACGGGTCGTCGGGCGTGCGCGCCGGGTCGGCGAGGGCGGCCCGCAGCCGGTTCGCGATGACGTCGAACGAGTGCTGGCACGCCGGGTTCATCGGATCCCCCTTCACCGCCTCGCAGGCCGCCTCGAACGCCAGCTCGGCCTCGCCCAGGTTGTCGAGCGCCACCGCGAGCCCCCAGGCCAGGTAGGCGGAGCGGACGCCGAGCTTCGCCGTCCGCGCCCGCAGCGCCGTGAACGCCTCCCGCGCGTCCGCCCACTGCTGATCGTCGAGCAGCCGTCCCGCGCGCTGGCTGTCCCACACCGCGTCCCGGATCCTCAGGTCAGGAAAAGTCCTCATTCGTCGTCCTCCCAGGCGAAATGTTGGTGGGGGGACGGACACGTCTTGGAGTCCCGCTCGTGCTGAGCTTGTCGAAGCACGAGCGGGGATTTGGATTCAAACCGAGGCGACGGACCGTGCGTGTCCGTCCGTCGCCTAACGTCGCCCGGCATGAAGACCACCGCCCAGCTCACGTACGAGAAGGTCCGCTTCGACGAGGCGAAGGACGTCCACCTCGTCGTCTCCCTCGCCGCGCCGCACCTCGACGCTGCGGCGCCCCGTCCGCCGGTCTGCGTGATCCCGGTCCTCGACGTCTCCGGGTCCATGGCCGGCGAGAAGCTCCACTTCGCGAAGCAGTCGCTCATGAAGCTCGTGGACCACCTCGCGCCGGGCGACTTCTGCGGTGTGGTGGTGTTCTCGACCGAGGTGGAGACGCTCGCGCCGCCCGCCGAGATGACCCAGGCGCGCAAGGACGAGCTGAAGGCGCTCGTCGGGCGGCTCGGGCCGCGCTCCAACACGAACCTGGGCGGCGGCATGCTCGCCGGGCTCGACCACGCCAGGGTGGCGAAGCTGCCCGATGGGATGCTCGTCCGCGTCATTCTCTTCACCGACGGGCTCGCGAACGCGGGGCGGGCTACGTCGCACGAGCGCCTCATGCGGCTCCTCGCCGAGAACCTCGGCAGCGCGACGCTGTCGGCGTTCGGCTACGGCGACGACGCCGATCAGGAGCTGCTCCGCGACCTCTCGACGAAGGGGAAGGGGAACTACGCCTACGTGCAGGGACCGGAGGACGCGCTCACCGCCTTCGCGCGCGAGCTGGGCGGCCTCCTCTCGACGTACGCCCAGGCGATCGAGGTGCGGGTGACGCCGGCGGAGGGCGTGGAGCTCACGGACGTGGTGAGCGACGTCGACGCGCGCGAGGAGGGCGGGAGCGTCGTGCTCCGCGTTCCGGACCTGCTCGCGGACGAGGTCCGGAACCTGGTGCTCGGCGTGCGGCTCAGGCCCCGGCCCGTCCCGCTCGACGCTCCCGTGGCCGTGGCCGACGTGGACGTCGCGTTCGAGCGGTTCGACGGAGGCCGGGTGGTGCGCGAGCGCTCCGCCACTCACGCGAGCGTGCGGTTCGTCGCCCCGGCGGACACACAGCCCGCTCCGACCCCGAGCGTGGACGAGGTGGTCGCCATCGCGCAGCTCGTCCGGGCGCAGATCGAGGCCGAGGAGGCGGCGAGTCGTGGCGAGTTCGCGCAGGCCCGGCAGGTGATGGTGCTGTTCCAGGAGGCGGTGGCCTCGCGCGGCCACGACGCGGTCGCGAGCGCGGCCAGGAAGGTGGCGGACCGCGTCGCCGACGCAGACGCGTTCCGAGGCAGCCGCGCCTACCGCGCCAGCATCCGGAAGGGCGGGACGCGCAACGTCACAACGCTCTACCAGGAAGAGGCGTTCGCCGACCTGCGCTCGATGGGGCAGGGCAAGACGACCGCGGCGCAGGAGCGGATGGCGGACTCGTTCGGCGCCAAGCGCGAGTCGCAGAGGCGCAGTGCGCCGGGGACGTCGAGCAGAGGGCTCACTCGAAAGCGGTCGAAGCGCTGGTGAGCTTCAGGGCGGGGCGGGTGGGGGGACTGGCAGCCCGGCGCGTCGCGGGGGGCGGCGCGCCGGGCTCCGGTGTCCCGCGAACACGGCTACCGTCCTGAAGCTGTGCCATCCGAGGAGGCAGTAACGCTCGGATCGTCCTCGGCGGCGTGGACCGACGCCCACGCGAGCTGGGCCGACCGTGCGAGGCGACGCGCGGTGATCTGACGCGCTGCCTGCGATCCCGGGTCGCGCCGCGGCGCGATTTGCTACAGCGCAACCTGCGCCATCTCTCCGCGGATCGGGAGGTGGACGAACGCGGCCTTCATCGGCTTCTTCAGCGCGTCTGCGAGCACGCGGGCGTACCAGCCGAGCTGCGGTGCGTACTCCTCCACGAGCCTCCGGTCCCGCTCCCGCTCGCTCCCCGGGAACGACTTGTGGTCGACCAGCACGAACCCATCGGGCAGCTCGAGGAACAGGTCCACGTCGCCGACAACGAGGCGCGGGGTGGGACCGCCGAGCCGGGCGCGGACGGGCCACTCGCGGTACCAGGTCGCACCCGGGTAGCGCGCGTCGAGCCAGGTGCGGAGGGCGTCCGAGGCGGCGAGGAGGGTATCGGGCGCGACGGCGCCGACGACCCGGAACGCCTTCAGGATGCGCGTCGCCATGGTGAGCCGCGCCTCCTGCGTTCCGCCCTGGTCGGCGGCGAGGAACGCGTGGATCGCGTCGCCCGTCGGGCCCGCCTGCTCCGGGGACGCGGCGAGGGCGTGCCGGCCCCCGAGCCGCTCCACCTGGACCACTCGCGGCGTCCCCGCGAGTGGCTCCGCGGACGGATTGAGCCGCTCGCGGGGGCGCTCCGCGCGCGGCGCCGATGCGTACCACTGGACGGCGCTGCGGGCCGGCGCGGGCGTGGCGGGCGGCAGGCCCGACGGCGTCCGCACGCGGCAGCGCCACTCCTGCTGCCCGACGCCGATCGCGGCGCCCGCCTGGTCCTCGAACGGCGCCGCGAGGAGCGGCTCGCCCTTCGCGCCGACGAGCAGGTCGAGCGACGCCGTGGCCGGACCGCTCTTCTCGGTGCAGCGCGCCACGAGGACGAGCAGGTCGCGCGGCCGCGTGAAGCCGACGTAGAGGAGCCGCAGCCGCTCGCGCCGGTCCGCCTCGGTCGCGCGCCTCGCCTCAGCGGTCTCGAGGGCGCGGTCGAGCAGCGCGAGCTCCTTGCTCATGCCTCCGTACGGCCAGGGCCAGTACCGGACCCACCGGCCTTCGAGCGGGCGCGCGAAGTCGAACCGCGGCGCGGGCTCGACGGCGACCTCGAACACGCCGCGCTCCCGGCTGAAGTCGAGGTGCGAGAGCACCACGACGGGCCACTCCAGCCCCTTCGCCTTGTGCCAGGTGAGGACGGTGACGGCGTCCTCGGAGCTCGGGGCGGCCTGCTTGCCGGCGTCGTCTCCTGCGTCGAGCGATGCGAGGTGGGCGACGAGACCGAGCATGGTCGCCGCGCTGCGCTGCGCCTCGCAGAGCTGCTCGTACGCGGCGGCCTCGGCGCGGAGCGCCTCGAGGTTCGCGACGCGCTGCGCCGGCTCGGGCCAGGAGCGGACGAGCTCGGCGACGCCCGCGGTGCGGAGCGCGAGGTCGAGGGCCTGCGCCGGCGAGAGCCGCTCGGCGGCGGCGACGGCCTTGCGCAGCCCCGCGACGCGGCCGTCGTCCTCGAAGGCGAGGGGCGCCGGCGGCCGGTGCTCTCCCTTCCCCTCCGCGGCCTTGGCGGTGGCGCGCCAGCTCGCGATCTCGAGGAGCCGGCGCGAGAGCCAGCCGTCGGGGTCGGACGAAGCGGCGCCGCCCAGCCAGGCGACCTGGAGGGCGGCGACGCCGTCGCGCGGATCCGCGAGGAGCGCGAGCGCCGCGCGGGCGAGGACGCCCTCGGGCGTGAGCGTCACGCCCCCGAGCGAGACCTTGGCCGGAATGCCGCGCGCACGGAGCGCGGCGGCGATCTGCTGGCACCGGGCGTTCGAGCGGGCGAGGATCGCGACGTCGCGGAACGACGCCGGGCGGACCGCCTCCACCTCGGCGTTCCCGCGCTCGCGGACGAGCGGCGGATTGGAGAGGAGCTCGGCTACGCCGGCGCCGAGGGCGTCCGGCTCGGACGCCTTCACGTCCTTCCCGTTCCGCTCGACCTTCTCGGGCATCCAGCGCCAGCACTCGAAGGCGCCCTGGTCGCGGAGCCTCGGGTGGTCGGGCTTCGCGGCGACGATCCGGACCTGATCGTCGGGGAACCCGTGAGGTGCGAGGGCGCGGGCGAAGAGCTCCGACGTCATCGCGACGAGGTCGGGGCGCGAGCGCCACGACGACGCGAGAATGTCTGGCGTGCGGCCGCCGAGGGCCGCCTCGGTCGCCGCGGTCATCAGCTCGGGGTCGGTACCCTGGAACGCGAAGATCGCCTGCTTCCGATCGCCGACCCAGATCGACCGGCGCGCCAGGCCGGCGAGGGCGCTCACGACGGCGAGCTGGAGGGGGGACGTGTCCTGGAACTCGTCCACGAGGACGAGGTCGAGGCGGTCACGAAGCGCCTCCCGAACCGCGGGCCGCTCGAGCACCTCACGGGCGCGCGCGAGCATGTCCCCGAAGTCGACGACGCCCGCGGCGGTCTTCTCGGCGACGAAGGTCCCGAGCGCCTCGCCCGCCAGGGCGAAGAGCTGCGCCTGCATCCCGAGGACGTCGTCGTGGAACCCCGCGCTGGCGTGGTGCTCGTTCGCGAGGTCCACGTACTCGGCGGACCAGGTCCGGAGCTTCTTCATGTCGACTTCCTGGGCCAGCTGGAACTGGCTCTTCCAGGAGGGCACGAGGCCTCGGTTGAGGTCCGCGACGAGCCGCCGAGCGGCGGCGGCACGCTTCTTCGACGCCGCCTGGCCCGTCTCGCGGGCCTGCTCCTCGAGCTTCGCGAGGAGCGGGCGCAGCGTGCGGTCGAGCTTCTCGAGGTACGTCACGTTGTCGAGGGTGGGCTTCCCGAGCAGCTTCTCGAGGCCGGCGCGACTCGCCGCCGCCGAGCGCTCCAGGGCCGCGCGGTCCATGCCGTTCGCGCGGCCCGCGTCCACGATCTCGAGGAGGATCTCCTTCCAGTCCTCGATCTCGAGCCGCCGCGCGAGCTCGTTGAGCGGGCCCTCCCGTCCGGCGAGCACCGACGCCAGTGCGACGTCGAACAGCCGCTTCCGCTCGGGCTCGGGGATCGGCTCGAGCCAGGGAGAGAGGCCCGCCTCGAGGGCGAACTCGCGCAGGAGCCGCTGGCAGACCGAGTGGATCGTCCCGATGTAGCCGTCGCGGATTCGAGCGGCGAGCTCGGGCCGCCCCGCCTTCAGCAGCGACTCGCGGATCCGGCTCTCCAGCTCACCGGCGGCCTTCACGGTGTAGGTGATGGCGACGACGCCCTCGGGGCGAGCAGATCCGTCGAGGAGCGCCTTCGTGAGGTCGCCGGTCAGGCGGTGGGTCTTCCCCGTCCCGGCGCTCGCGCTGATGACGTCGATCTTCACGCCGTGGCCTCCTCGTCCTTCGGCGGGGGCGGCACACACACCGGCTTGTAGTCGCAGTAGCGGCACGGCGGCGGGCGCCGCGCCAGGGAGTCCTCATCGGGCGGCGGCCCCGCGGCGGCGCCGACCTCCGCCGCCCAGTCCAGTCCCTCCCGCATCGACGGGACGAGCCCCGTCGCGAGGACCTTCTGCCAGTAGCGGAAGCCGTCCTCCGAACCCTTCAGCGTCGCCTCCGTCCCCGGGCCATCCACGACCGTCGCGCCCGGGAAGGCCTTCGCGTCCGTCGTGAGGAGCTGCCCGTCGTCGAGGACGAAGAAGCCGGCGGGGGGGAGCTTCCTGCCGCGCGTCCCGAGGAGCGACGCGTAGAGCGCGATCTGGAGCGCCTGACCTTCCTCGAGCTCCTCCTGCCGGTAGCGGAGCCCCGAGAGCTTGAGGTCCAGGATCGCCTCGACCCCGTCCTTCTCGACGACGAGATCGACGAAGCCGGAGGCGGGCACGCCCGCGAACGTGCCGTTCACCTCGCGCTCCGCCTCAACCGGCCTCCACCCGGTGCGCTTCAGGAACTCGAGGAGCGAGGCCGCGGCCGTTGCGACGACGGTGCGGGCGCGGTCGAGCTCGACTTCGCCGCCGCGCCGGACGAGCCGGGCCGCCTCGAGCCCCACCCGCGCGTCGAACGCCTTCCGGGCCCAGGCGCGTGCGTCCTCGGCGGTCGCCGCGGCGAAGTCGAGCTTCTCATCCCCGCACAGCATGTCCTGCAGCACGCGGTGCGCGAAGTCGCCGAGGAGCCGGTTTCCGTCCGGGAGGTTCACGCCCTGGCCAGGCTTGAGCTGGGCCTGGTACCGGAGCGCCCACTTGAAAGGGCATCCCAGGAACGCCTCGAGGGAGGTGGACGACAGCGTCCCCGCCGGCACGAGCGTCTGCGGCGGGACCTTCCAGGCCGGGCGCTGCGTCATGATGCTGGCCGGCGCGACCTCGACGGTAGCCGCGTTCCAGCTCGCGTCCCCGGCTCTGGCGAGGACGTGCTCGGACGCGAGGGTGCACCGGCGCAGCGCGCCGTCGGCGAGGCGGGACGACAGCTCGTCGAGGAACGGGTGCGCGCCGGCCAGATCGGCGCCTGCGAGCCGCCAGCGGACGAGGATCGCGCGCTCGCGCGCGCCGAGGATCGGGCGGCGCCAGCCCTCGGCCTCGAGCGCGCGCTGCTCGCCCGGATCCGGGAGGGCGACCCCCGCGCGCCGGAGCGCCTCGCGCTCGACCCCGGTCCACGGGTCCGGCGCGGGCCCGTGGTCCGCGTCGGAGACGAACCCCCACCAGACGGTTTCGGCGCAGGGCGCGGTCACGCCCGCAGGGTGGGGCACCACCGCTGGGCGACCGCTCTCGCCATCGAAGGCGGCGACCTCCGAACCGCTACCCACCGCGAGCCCGTGGAGCTGCATGAGCGATTGCTGCGGCAGCCGCTCGCCGGGTGGGCGTGCCACGAGGAGCTGTTCCAGAGTCCGCGCGACGGCGGCCGCGTGACTCCAGAGCGCCGAGTCGTCGAGGGCGTCGGAGCCGGGCTCCGCGGTGGCGCGGTCGAGCGCGCCCCTCACGCGGCCACCCGCCCAGGCCGCGACGCTCGAGCAGAGGGCCGCCGCGGCGGCCGCCGGAATGCCGGCGACCGGGCAGTGGAGCTCGCCGCCGAACCAGGCGTCGATCCGCTCGCCGAGCGCGGCGCCGGCGGCGGCCGCCACGGATGCGTCCTTCCCTTCCGCGGCGGCCCGCGCCGTCTCCGCGGCGACCGCATTCTCGACCGCGCGGCGCCACGCCGGCGAGCCGACCCCGGGCATCTCGCCGAGCGCCTCGAGCAGCGCGCGCTGGGCGTGGCCCGGGAGCGGGCCGCCCGGCAGCAGCAGCAGCTCGGCGGCGCGGAAGGGGTCCTGGGGCGCGAAGGCGAGGGCGAGCCGGAGCGGGAGCACCTGCAGGTGCGGCCGCAGGTGAGAGGCGCTCGGGACTCCGAGCGTGGGGAGGCCCTGCCGCGCCAGCGCCGCGTCGAGGGTGGCGGGCTCGGTGGGCACGACGAAGGTGGCCTGCGGCAGCGGCCGCGTTCGGGCGAGCGACGCGGTCAGCTCGGCGGCCTCGAGCGGCGTATCGGCCTCCAGGAGGAGGAAGGTGCCGTCGCCCTCGAGCGCGGGCCGCTCCGAGCGCCCATCGAGCAGGGCACGCTGCACGGTACCGAGGTCGGTGTCGGCCGGTGCCGTCGCCACGGCCTCGCCCGCGTCCACGACCGTCGCTCCCGCGCCCGCGAGCGCGTCGAGGAGCCGCCGGAACAGCGGAGGGAAGGCGCGGCGCGACGCGCAGAGCTCGATCCGGACCGGGAACGGGAGCTTGCCGTGGGCGACGACGCCGTCGGTCAGCTCCGCGATGACGTCCGGCAGGCTCGCAGGAAGCGGCGGCCCGAGCTGCTCGAGCGCCGCGAGATCGGCGAGCCGCGCGCTCCCATCGAGCGCGCCGCCGTCCCAGCCGAGGAGGCGGAGGGCGTCGCGCAGGCCGAGCAGGTAGCGGGCGACCCCGAACGGATCCTGCCTGCGGGACGCCGAGTAGGACCGGGAGCGGCCGTCGTCGTGCGCGTCGAGCCGGAGGCCGTAGGAGGCGAGCCGCTCTGGCGCGGTCGCGAGCTCCGCCGGGATTCCGACGATACGCCCGAGCCGGCGCACGAGGCCGAGCGGGCCGACCGGCTCGAACCCGGCGCGCGCCTCGCCCTCGGCGAGCAGGTGACGCCAGGCGGTGCCGCCGTCGTGGGCGGAGAGGAGCAGGGTGAGCATGCTGAGGTCCCGGTTCGCGGCCGAAGAGACATCATACGGGAGGCACGGACGCGCGGGCGACCCACCGGCCCTCGAGCCGCTCCGCGCCGCGTGTCCGCTCGCCGTTCACGATGACCGCATGAGCGCGCAGGGCGGCCTTCCGCCGCTTTCCACCCACCAGAACGCCTCGACATGGAGACCGAGCCACGTCTCCGTGGTCTGATGGGAGATCATCTTTCGCGAACATGTGCCTGCTGTACCCCAGCACCACCACGAAGACCCACGCCCTTGCGCAGCACGCGAGCGTGCGGATCGTAGGGCGGGTCGAGGTAGCCGAAGTCGAAGTTTGAACCTCTGGCCTTCGGATTCGTAGAATTACGCAACGCAATCGGCAGGCGGGTCAATCTGTACAATCGTGATTAGGCGTGGACGGGAGTTGTGGCGCAGGTGTATGCGACGGAACTCCCGTCCACGGCAGTCGCCGGACCGCGATCGGACATGCGGGCCGGCAATGAGGTCGTTCACACTCACGGCCGTGCGAGGGTGCAGCCCAACGTGAGGAGCGTCATGAACCACCGAAATCCGCCGCGGCTGCGACTTCTGGACGCCGAGCTCACCGCAACCCAGGTGCGAGTCGGGGAGGCGATACTCGCCGAACTGCGAGCGCTCCGGTGCGACGTACAGGAGCTCATCGCAACGACGAGAGGGAGCGAGCCGATCGTTAGCGACGAGACCGCGAGCGGTGCGCAGGATGCGCTCCCGCCTTTGATGACGATTCGCAAGGCTGGTGCGCTGCTCAGGACGACCCCACGGGCGCTGTACATGCGAATCCGGCGAGGCGCAATGCCCGGGGTCGTCCGTGTCGGTCGACGGCGGCTGATGGTGAAGACGGCGAGTTTCTGCGGACGCTGCGCCAGATACCGACTCGGGAGTAGCCGGGGCCACCGACGACTGCTCTGCCCAGCTCTGTTCTCGTGAAGTTGCGGCGTGGCCACCTGTCACAGAACTCGATCAAGCCCAGGCAAGTGCGGTCGTCTGCATGGCGCCGCCGCGAATCGGGGAGTTGTCCGACTTGACCACACACCAGCCGTCGTTCGACGGGCCACTGAACGACCACGATGTCGAACCTCAAGACTGACCTGCCCCGTAGGCGGCACGACGGCGCTATGGAATTGCGCAAAGATGCGTCCAGCAACCGACCAGAGGAGCCCGTCGACGTGCGGCGAGGGAAAGTGAATGACCGGCGCCCTTCTGTTGCGCAAGACAATCGGTTGGGCGGTTCTGCTATTGGGTCGCGCACTCGCGGTCGTAGCCTATGTGGCGACGGCGGTCTCATTCCTGTGGTGCTGGTTCAAAATAGACAAGGATGGGTTCTTCAGGGGGGCCCAGAATTTCGTGGTACCTGCTGGGTTCGTCACGTTCGGAAATTGGACCTGGAACGTTGCGGCTCGAATGCTCCGCCGCCTCGAGCACGATGTCTCTAGGTTGCCTCCCGTCCTCGTCCTCCGCTCGTTCAAGGAGGAGGACCGCAACATTCACGGTGCAGAAAGTGGTGGCGTTCCGGATTCAGTGCCGCACCATCATTGACGAAATCGATCTGCTTCTGACGGGCGCGTGTCGCCTTGTGGCGCTACGCAGGCCTGGTGTTAAGCCCGTGCGAATCCCGGCTTCGGAGATCGAGGTCTTAGGCGACTGGAAGGAGACCGTGCGCGAATGGGCCGAGAAGAGCGCATGGATCGTCATCCTGGCGTCGAGCACGGATGGTGTCCGATGGGAGCTTGAGACCGTGCTCGAGCCGCCATTGTGGCGGAAGTGTACGGTGTTAATGCCTCCCGTAATCGGCCACGGCAGCGGCAGGATAGAGGACCAGTGGAGCGAATTCGACTCACGCTGGTCGGTCCTGGCGAGGTGCGCCGTTCGGTCGAGGGTTCCGATCGAGGATTGTGACGTCGAAGGCGGCGCCGTAGGATCGCTCACTCCCTCCCGCCGACGCCATGTCCCGATCGCTCTGACGGCAAACAGGGAACGGCTCGTCCGGCTTCGGATCTGCCGCGATTCATCGGACGATGGCCCGCTCACGCGGGAGGAGTATTTGACGGTTCTCAGGGCGGCGCTGCCGGTCGACCGGCTGTGCGCGATCGCCGCGGCGACGCCACCGCCGCTGCCCCCCGTCGCGTTGACCTGACCGTGATTCAGACGAGCGCGACGCGTCCCCAACAAGCGACTCTCGCGCGGCAGGTGACCGCGCGGCGTCGAACCCCCCGTCCTGCCTGCCTGTAGGCGGCGATACCGTGGCCATCTGCGACGCTCACCGCGTCTGCGACGAGCGAGGTTCCGTCTGGAGGAGCCAGTCGGCTGTCTCGCTACCGTTCGTCCCTGCCTGGGCGCGAGCGCCCGAGTATGCCGGCGTTCAACGCGGCCGGGAACGAGCGCTCGACCTCGCCGGGGCAGACCACCGTATCTCCCTTACGGCTGGCGTCCACTTCATCGGATCAAGCCCAGTGAAGGGTGCACCGATGAAAGACGCCGAGCTCAGGAGGCGCGTCCTGCAGCGCATGACGAACGCTGACGCCCTACAGCTCTTGTGCAGACGTCGACAGATCCGGATGTGGTGCGGGTGCAGGCCGCGAGGGCAAAGGACTACGACAATTTGAAGAAGCTAAAGGACACGAGAAAACTGCGTGGCCCACCGTAACGCGGCGCACCCTTCGGCGCTCACTCTCGCAATCGGGCCACGACTGTGGTGTCCCATGGTACCTGTCGCGTCGAGAGGGCGCCCGCCTGCGGGTCGGCTGAGGACGAGATCGTCGAGTGAGGACCACATCCCGTGTTGGAGGTGCGACATGAGGCGAGTTGCGATCGTGGGGGCTTTGCTGGTGGCGCTGCCGGCGTGCGTCCACGTGCCGAATCAGGCGCCGGCGCTCTCGCGTGAGCTGGGGAGCCGGGTCGCGGCGCTGCGAGCGGCGCATCTCGCGACGATCCGTGCCTACTTCGACGCAAAGCGGGAACACGTGGATCGGTTCGTCCAGGACGAGTGGATTCCGGCGTATGCGAAGAACGTCCTGGACGAACCGGCGATCCAGAAGATCTTGGCGTCTGCTCAGACGCCGGCGGATCGCGTCGAGGTCCTCGTCGGCCTCGGCCAGAGGATCCAGAGGCGGATCGACCAGCGTCGGGCGGAGATGATGCGACCGCTCGACGATCTCGAGCGCGAGCTCGCACGCCGCGTGGAGGCCGAGTATGACGGCGTCACTGCATCGAACGCCGCAATCACCGCGCTGCTCGATGCGCACGCCGAGACGACGTCGACGCAGGAAGGAGCGCTGGGCGCGATCCACGTCGATCGCACGCTCGCCGCCGCTCTCGACAAGGTGGAGAAGGTGGTCGGCCTTATGACGGCCGGCAAGGACGCCTTCGAGGAGAACGAGGCTGCAATCAAGAAAGTGATCGAGTCGCTGCGCGAATGACGGAGAAGCCGATGCCGATCGACTGGACCGAGGTGGACATCCCGCTGGACCGCGCGAGAAGGAAGACGGACGACGAGCTCGCCGCGAAGGTGTCGTCCCTAACACGGCTGAAGGACGATGAAGTTAAGGCTCTCTTCCCCAAGCAGGGCGACGTCGAGAGGCTAAAGCGGCTCATGACGATCGTGCAGAGCAGCGCGTCCGACCAGCAACGGGTGAACCGGCTCGCCGCCGAGATCGAGGACCTGGGCGGCGTCGTCCTGAAGCTGCTGGGCAGGCTCGTGTAGTTCGAGCGCGGTGCGCTCGAGCGGCACCCAAGGCCGCACGGGGCGCCCTACGTGGTGCTCCGCCAGCCGACCAGAAGCCGTGGCGCTCGAGGACTCCGGCCGTCGAGATCGGCGCGACCACGCCCGGCGCATCGAAGAAGAACGTCTGCGCGTCGGTGATGCGTCCCTCGCCATCGAGATCGACGCGCACGAACGTCGCGACCTGCCGGCGCCGCTCTCGAGCCGGTCTCGGAACTCGCGAAAGAGCTCGACCGCGTCGTGAAGAGCTTCCGCGAACGGCCGCTCATGGGGCCGTACAAATACGTCTGGCTCGACGCGCTCGAGGTGAAGTGCCGCGAGGCCGGGCGCATCGTGAACGTCGCCTGCCTCGTCGCGGTAGGCATGACGCCGAGGGCCGCCGCGAGATCCTCGCGCTCGACGTCGTGACGTCGGAGGACGTCGCCGGATGGCTGGCGTATCAACGACGACTGGGCCGTCGTGCGCCGCTACACGACCATCGAGCGAGAGGAGGTGCCAGGGTAACAACGTGCGCTCCCCGGGAAGAAGCACGCCGCGTAGTCAGTCACAATTAGACGACACGACGTATACCACGTTGACGGCCGTGACCCGCGGATGGCGTGCGGCGCTGTTGGGAGGGACGCCGCGGCTGGGTCGCTTCATCGAACCGGCGGGGTGTCGGTTCAACGACGTTTCCCCGCGGCAACCAAAGCGCCGGGCACGGCTTATCGTTCCGAGAGCACGGCAATTAGCCGAGCTCGGAGCTTCTCCTGTAGTTCGAACGTTTGCCCCCTGCGGTACTCGATCACGTTCTGGTTGCGGACATCGAAAGGAAGTTTACCGATGGGCGTGCTGCAAATTAAGACCGCCTTCACGCCTGCGCCGTGCGCGAAGCCCAGCTCATAAAGGACGTTGGGGCGCGATTCCGAAAGGTCTGCGATGACGGCCGCGGCAGAGCGGATGCGTTCCTCGACGCGCTTCATCACGTCGCCGACGTAATCCTCCTTGTCGACGCGCCGGCACCCCGTCCCGATCGCCTTCGCCGCCGGCGCCATCGCGACGAGGTACGTGTCGTCATACTTCTTCTCGAACGGCATGATCGCGAGCACCTTCTTGGCCGCCGCCGCGGCGACCCGTGGACGCCCGATCGGCCTGTCGGACGGAGCAACGCGCGCGCCCGTCCGGTAGTCGCGGGCGGTCGGAGCGCGCGTAGTCGCGGTAGCCTCTTCCACGAACTTCACGAGCCAATCATTCACGGCTCCGGGGCCGACAAGCCCGGGTGTGCCGATCTTCACGTCGCGCGGAACGATCACGACGGCGCTATCCGCACCCGCCAGTTCCCGGTAGGCCTGGGTGAGGTGTAGAGCTCGCGCAGAAGTGTCGACGGTCGGTTCCCAGTTCTTGAACTCGATGACTCCGAGCTTGCCGTCCTCAGTCCGGAATGCGAGATCGGGCACCATTCCGCCGAGCGCCGGTTCGCGCTGGACACTGAGCCCCAGCTTCTCGAGCTGTGTGGTCAACCTCGTGAGGTAGTGTTCGGGCGTCTTCGGACTAGCCATCAATTACTCCGGAACGGCGCGGCGAAGCGTGTGCATACAAGCATTCCCGAACACCGCGATGAGCGCAAGGGCGGTCACAGCGATGTCCTCGAGCCGAAACCGCACTGCGGCCCGCGCAGTGTCACACGTGTCCAGAGGAGGCGGGACGTCGCGGTTCACCGAGAGTAGCGGCGCCTCGGCGGATAGTGGCGGAAACGCAATCGCCCGGCCGGGAGTCGGCATCAATTATCAGAAATGTGCAGCAACATGGATAGACGCTCCGTAACGGCCATTCGCGGGCGGAGCCTCTTGAAGACTGGGCGTGGAGAGACGCGAGATGGGTGCGCCGGGAGACGGCGCGGCTCCATTGCGCGTCCATCCACCCGAGCGCACAAGAGGCTCGACATTTGCCGCGGTGCCGGCCGAGTGAGTTACGGCACCGCGGGCTCGACGCTGTCGCGCCGTTCCAGATCGAATCGGCAGTGCTATCAGCCGCTCGGCACCTGGCACCGCGGCAACGAGCCGTCCCCGGGCGCCTCGCGGCCGAGCTGCTCGTTCAGGACGGCGAGCTTGTCGGGCGTGAACAGGACGATGACGACGTCCGCGGCCGTGGTCCCTCTGCGCACGATTCGGAGCTCATCGGGAGCCGCGCTGACTTGTCGGCCGTGCCCTCGAGCGAGGTGCGTCGAGCCCGAGCACCCCGAGCCATACCTCGACCACGACCCGGGCGCGGAGGTCGCGGCCGTGGACGATGAAGGCCGCGAGCTTCTGCTTCGTGCCTTGGAGCAGTGAACGGGTCGTTCCGACCGGAAGAACCGCGGTCGGCCGCGAAGAGGACTCGATTCACGTGACGGTGCGAGCCAGCCCGGGCGCCGTGAGGGCGCAGAGCGCACCCGCGCGGTTTGAGAGCCGCTACTCCACCGGAATCGGATCCTGCCCTGCGACCCACTGCCGCAGGGTCGTGTAGGTCGTCTTGTTTGCATTCACCCAAAGCGTGGTGTTGTCGGATCCTTTGATCCTCTCCTCGCTGACGTACGGGTAAAGGCCCAGATACTCGATCCCCTTGTGGGCAGAGTCCGGCTGCGGAGTCTTTGAGACCGGGAGGACGGCTGCACGGGACCGAAGCCCGTCAAAGAAGCCGAGTTCCCAGGGCATCCACTTGGATTCCGTGGAGTTTACGGACGAGGCGTAAAGGAGCGCCTTCGACTGCAGCAGACGTGCCCGGAGCCGCTCCGCAGTGGTCGCATTAACCTTCGTGCGATCGAGGTCGGGATCGACGATCCAGTCCACGTACACCGCGAACCCGAAGTCCTCTTCGAGAGAACGCCAAAGGCCTCGGACCACGTCTTGATCGAGCGCGCTGTGGGACAGGAACACGTCGAACTCGGCACCGCTCGCCGCGTGATCCCTTAGTGACTTCTTGAGGTTACCCTCAGCAATTTTGGTGAACCCTGATGCCCTGGCGCGCAGCGCGCGCTCCGAAAGTAGCGCCATCCCCGCTCCCGAGTTGATGCGGCACCCGAACTGCATCGAAGTCGGGCGACAGCAAGTGTGCGATTTCCTCCGGTTCGGGCGCGCGCGTCAACTGAACGACGTACGCTGTGTCTGCCGCGCGGGTCAGGCGCTCATGGGAACGGTCCTGCATGGCCAGGATGGCCTCGGACCTCGCGTCCCCGGCGCCCCCGGGAGCACTGGCGCCGGTCTCGCCCGAAAAGGGGCCCCCTCTAGGGCCCCGTCGCGGGTCCGGCGTTGCCAGTTCAGAGCGCTCCTACTGCAATGGCCTGATGACGACCAGTGTGTTCGTGATCTCCGACCTGCACTTCGGAGGCGCGGAAGGCTTCCGCATGTGCTCGAGCGACGCAGTGAAACGCCTCTCCGCGCTCGTGGACTGGATCGCACAGCAGCGCACGCCCGGGCGCGACGTCCACCTCGTGCTGAACGGGGATACGGTGGATTTCCTCGCGGAGAAGGACGCGGACGGGAAGTGGTCCGCTTTCACCGCCAGCGAAGACGACGCCGTCCGCAAGCTCGAGCAGATCCTCGGGGCGACCCGAGAGTTCTGGGTAGCACTCGCCCGGTTCGTCGCATCCAAGGGCGCACTGACGCTTGCGCTCGGCAATCACGACATCGAGCTGTCGCTGCCTCGCGTCCGCGCGCGACTGCTGAGCGAGGTCGCGCCCGAGGGCGGCCGTATCGCGTTTCTCCATGATAACGAGGCGTTTCGGCTCGGCAAGCTGCTCGTCGAGCATGGGAACCGCTACGACGGCTGGAACGTGGTCGACCATGATGCGCTGCGCCGTGTGCGCTCCGCCTTGTCACGCGCGCAGCCGCCCCAGGCGTTTCCCGCCCAGCCGGGAAGCGAAATGGTCGCGCGCGTAATGAACCCAATTAAGGCGACCTACGCGTTCGTCGACCTGCTGAAGCCGGAGACGTCCGCAGTCGCGCCGATCCTGGCGGTGCTGAACCCCGGCCTCTGGAAGATGACAGCCCGGTTCGTGCGCGACGCCGCTGCGGCCGCCAACAGGAGTGTGCATCTCCGCGCGGCGGGCCCCGCCGCGGACAGCGGCTACGTCGCCGCGCAAGTCGCGGCGGCGCCCGGCCCGGCGTTGCCTCCTAGCGAGGACGAGGGCATGCGCCTTGCCGACGAGCTGTCAACCGAGGCAGCGGCAGCATCCGACGGGAACATCGGCTTCATGCGCGACGTGAAAATCGAGCTGCTCCTGCGCGCGTTTCGGAACTGGCGCGAGAAGGATCGAATCAGTTTCGCGATCGACGACGAGTCGACCCAGTACCTCGATGCCGCGAACGCCCTGGCGAGCCGCGGGTTCGAGGTCGTCGTGTTCGGGCACACCCATCTTGCGAAGCGCATCGCGCTGCCGAATGGGGCCACGTACCTGAACTCCGGCACGTGGGCCGACGTGATGCGCATCCCGGACATCGTGTACGAGGGGGACGCCGCCGCAGGGCAGCGCGCGCTGCGCACCTGGCTCGACGAGCTGGAGCATAACCGGATCGATCGCTACCGCCGGATGGTGCCGACGTTCGTGCGCGTGGATCTCGAGCCGGACGGGAGGATCGCCGCGAACGACGTCCTGTTCTTCGACGGCCCCGCGAATGTCGAGCCGATCACCACCGCGGGCGTCATCGAACGGCTCGGCGTGAAGAACTTTTCTTGATTCTGCGGGGACGGACCGCGATGGAAGATGTTCAGCAGGCGTTGAAGCGCGCATGCGCGCTGGTGAGGTCGGGAGCAACCGTCGGGACGGGATACCTCGTCGCGTCCGACCTCGTCGCCACGTGCGAGCACGTCGTGCCGGGAGCGCGCGAGGGCGACGCGGTCACGCTCACCTTCGGGTACCCCCTGCCAGAGGTTGCGCGCACGGCGCGCGTGGCGCGCACGGATCCAGCAGAGGACTGTGCCGTCCTACGCCTGGACGAGCCGATGACGGACCGCGTCCCGCTGCAACTGTCGGCCGCCCCCCTCCCGCCTCGGAGCGCATGGTTCACGTTTGGATACCCGGCGGTGACCAAGGCGGACGGCACGCACTTCGCCGGCGTCGTCGATGACGCAAAGGGCGTCAAGTCGGGACGGTACGTGATCGTGCTCACGTCCGAGAAGATCGCGGCCGGGATGTCGACCCCCATCCACGGCCTCTCGGGTAGCCCGGTCGTGATCGGCCAAGCCGTAGCGGGACACATCGCCTCGGTGCGACCCGACCCGGACTTCCCGCAACGTGCCGCCTTTGGCGAGGTGTTCGCCTGTCCGGCCGCGGGCGTAATCCGCCTGCTCGATGCGATCGGCCGGCCCGTACCGCTCGCGGCCGCCGCCGTCCCCCCGCCGCACGCTACGCCACCCGCCTTGGGGCATCGGGCCTATCACGCCTTCGTCAGCTACCGGTCGACGGACCGGGGCTTCGCGCTGGACCTCGTTGAGCGCCTTGAGGCGCGCGGATTCAGCATCTACATCGACCAGCGCGAGGTGCTACCCGGGGACGAGCTCGCGGTGTCGCTGCAGAACGCCATCGCCGCGAGCGCGGCGGCAATCATCCTCGTCAGTCGCAAATGGGTCGAGTCGCCCTGGTGCCAGCAGGAGATGACCGTCCTCCTGCACCGAGCAGTCGATAGCCGCACCCCCGTCATCCCTGTTCGCCTGGACGATGTCGAGTTGCCGCCAATGCTCGCCTCGAAGGTGTGGCTCGACTGCGCCGGAGCTTCGATCGCTCCGGCCGAACAACTCGAGAGGATCGTCGCTGCGATCGGCGAAAACCCCGTCCGAGCGGCTGTGCCGAGGCCGCCGGTGGCCCCGAGCGGACCCACCACGCCCTGGAGCCGAATCGAGGCGAGCGCGCGCGATCCGGAGGAGAGCACGCTGACCGCGGCGCAGGCGCTCATCTCGATCGGCGAGCCGCGAGCAGCGGTTGAGATGCTGAAAGGGGCGGGACAAGGAACCCGTGCGCGCCAGCTACGTGCGCTCGCCCTGTCGAAGTCCGGGTGGAACGAGGCGGCGATCACCGAGCTCGAACCGCTGGTCTCAAGTGGCCAGCTCGACGCCGAGACCGGGGGCATTCTCGGCGGCCGCTACAAAGACCTGTGGATCGAACGTGGCGACGCCAAGTACTTGCATAAGGCCTACCGTATCTACCGAACCGCATACGAGCGCAGCGGCGACACGTACCCCGGAATCAACGTCCTCGCGATGGGGCTGTACCTCCGCAAACACGCGCCTCACCTCCTCGGAGCGAAGGACGGCGCGCAGCTCGCGGCAGTCGCTACCGCGGTGCGCGCGAAGACTGAGCCGATCACGGAGGAGACGGATGACCACTGGCAGCTCGCCACGAGGGCCGAGGTTCTGCTCCTTGGCGGTGACCTCGACGGCGCCCGGCGCTTCTACGCGCTCGCCGCCAGTGCCAACCCGCTAGCCACGCAAGACATCGCGAGGATGCGAAACCAGGCGCGCCGGAACCTCCGATACCTCGGGCTGCCGGAGGACGGGGTCGACGCGTCGCTCCAGGTCCCGTGCGTCGCCGCGTTCACTGGACACATGACTGACCTCCCAGGCCGGCCGACGCCGCGTCTTCCGGAGGCCAAGGTCGGCGCTCTGCGCGCGCGGATCCGCGCGTTGCTCGACCAGCATCGCATCGGTTTCGGCTTCAGCAGCGCGGCGCGCGGCTCCGACATCCTGTTCGCGGAGGAGGTCCTGGCGCGCGGTGGCCGGGTCCGGCTGTTCCTGCCGTTCGCCCCCACTCTCTTCCGGATAACCTCGGTCGAGACCCCCGCGGACCCTCGTTGGATCGCTCGGTTCGACGACCTCCTCACCCGCGCGGCGAGCACGGATCCGCGCGTCAACGTCTCCGTGCTCGCAAACATGCCTCCGCCCGAGGCGGAGCACCCCCGCGCCTATGCCGCGTGCAACCTCGCTGTGCAGAACGCCGCGGTCGAGAAGGCGCAGCTACTCGACTCGAAACCGAGCCTAATCGCCGTCTGGGACGGCAACCCGGACGGCGGCGCTGGCGGAGCCGCCGATGCGATCCGCGATTGGTGCGATCGAGGAGCGGGCGACGTCGAGATCATCGACACGGCGACGCTGTGATCGGCTTGGGCATGCTCAGGAGCGGACATGGTTTTGTCCCGTCGCGTCGTCGTGCCACTTACGACGCGTCGGAAAGCGACGGTTCTCTGGTCAAGCTGGTGGTGAACGCGAACTGGGGTTCGCTTCACCCGCGCAGCGCCATCCTTCCGTCTCGTACGCCGTGGAGAGCGCCGAGTACCTGCCCTGAAGACCGCCGAGGACAGCCGAGAGCTGGGCGGCCGCGTCCGCCCGGCAAGGTCTTCTACAATGAGCAGCGTCGACAGTTTGCGATCGGGTACCTCAGCGTGGCCGAGGTTGAGAGGGCAGCACGCGTCGTGAAGTCAGCCGCGTGATCACTGTCGGGTACCGGCGACGCTATCCGCGAATGGAGACAGGAGGTAGACATCATCTCCCCACCCCGACGCTGTGAGAAGGAAGCCTTGGCTTCGCGCGCCAAAAGTGCCGCGACGCCGTACTCCGTGTGCTACTCTGGCCGCAATGGTCGACGTCGCCATACTCTATTCCCGAGAAGACCGCGACACAGTTGAGCTCCTGGACAGAGCTCTTAGTGCCCGCGGCTGGTCGGTATGGTGGGACGACCGTATCGATCAGGGAGACTTCCCGGCTGAGATCGAGCGCACGTTGTCCTCGGCGAAAGCCGTGGTCCCCGTGTGGTCGAAGCACTCAAGGGACAAGGTCTGGGTGCTGGACGAGGCCCGTTACGCGAGCGAAGCCAATGTGCCGCTATTCCCGGTGCGCGTGGATGGGTGCACGCTGCCCATTGGGTTCGGCCGGTTGCATACCCAAGATCTCCGCGGGTGGCACGGAGAGGACGGACACATAGGCCTGCGACGGCTCGTGCGCGCATTGGAGGCAAAGGTGCGCCCGCAAAACAAGCCCCACCCGGCTGAAGTTACGCAGCTAACCGTTGGTAAGAAGTTAATTCGATTGCCGTGTTTTCTCAGATCGGTATCGTCTTTCGAGACGCTTCTTCGCCCGGATGCCTCGCTGAAGGCCCTTGCTCTACTGCGGACGCCGTCGGTTCTCATATCCGCTTATGATCTTGCGCATGACAGGACGGCCAGCGCGATGGTCCGTGAGACGCGCAACTTGCTTCGGGGGGGCAGTCTTGTCGTGCTTGACTCCGGCAATTACGAGGCGTCTCGGCGACGCGATCAGAAGTGGGGAGCGGCCTCCTATTCAGCGATTGCCTCTACTGCTCCATGCGACTTGGCGCTGTCATTTGACAACTTGAAGCCTCCTGAGACACAGCAGGCGTTGATCGACGACGTGGTGCGCAGGGTTGAGCGCGATCGCAGGTCTACGCAGATCCCGCTCGTCTGCCCAATCGTTCATGCGCCACGTGATGGCGAAGGCGGGTTCGCTTCGGACCTGCTTCCAGAGGTGTTCGCAAAGATCGCCCAGAAACTGTCCCCGCCTCTGATTGCCATTCCCGAGCGCGAGTTGGGGAACGGAATCATCGAGCGTGCGCGCGCTGTTGCGAGCATCCGCCGGCGTCTGTCGGAGTTGTCTCGCTACCAACCAATTCATCTTCTTGGGACCGGGAATCCCATCTCGATGGCGGTGCTCTCGGCCGCAGGCGCAGACGTGTTCGATGGCTTGGAGTGGTGCCGTACGGTCGCAGACCATCAATCGGCCTCGCTTCACCACCCACAGCACTATGACTTTGTTGATTTCCAAACTGGGCTGCTGACGCCGGACCCGAAGTTGGCAAGCATAATACGGGCAGCTGTCGCGACGCCGGACGTTACGTATCCGGCCAAGGTGGTATTCCACAATCTCGAATTTTGCTCCGTGTGGGAGCAAGAATTGCAACAGCGCAGGAGGGATGGCAGTCTTACTAGGTTCCTCGCCGCGCGCCTGCCGAAGAGCGTCGATAAAATTGCTGCGGCGCTACCGGAGGTGTTCAAGTGAGGTCCGTGCTAGCCATGTCACTTGAACGCGCTGTTCTTGCGATCTGCCCGGACATCGAGACTCGGGTCCGCAGGCGGCCTCGCGATATGTGGGGTGAGTCCGACCTTCGTCTTGAACTCGCCCGGTGCGTCCTTAGCAGTCAAGTGCCTTACGCGCTGGCGGATGCCGCTGCGACCCGGCTGCTCGAGCGGTCCCTTTTGGAGCCGCGCCAGCGCGACTACGAACGGCTTCTGGAGCGAGCGCTCACTGAGCCGATTTGTCTGAACGGACGAGCGCGCCGGTATCGCTTTCCGCGAACGCGAGCGGAACAGCTCGCTACTACGTTCCGTCGCATCGCAGCACGAGCCGACGGCTTGCGTGGTCTCCTCGAGTCGAAGGAAGAACCCGAAGTGCGCCGTAGCTGCGTAATGCACCAGGTTAGCGGGTTTGGCCCTAAGCAGGCGAGCATGTTCCTGCGGAACATTGGGGCTTCGTTCGAGCTCGCCATATTGGATCGCCATCTGCTGCGGTACAGTAATGCGCTGAGGGTTACAGCGCACCCGCTCGATGCTGTCCTGACCTACCGCAAGTACCTCGAGCTTGAGCGGTCTCTGCGCAGTTACGCCGCAACGATTGGGTGGCCCATCGGGTACCTAGATTGGGCCGTGTGGATTGTGATGACCGCGGCCCGTTCCGAGAGCATGTCGTGAGCGTGGTTCCGTTGGTGTCCGGTGGGCTGGACTCCGCAGTGATGTCGATTCTTATTCGGGAAGAGGGGCTTGAGCAGCACCCCCTGTTCATCGATTACGGGCAACGCAGTCGATCCGCTGAGTTAACAGCGTGCCGTCGTGTGTTTAGGGCTCATCAGCTTCCTCGGCCCGCGGTTGCCAAACTCCCTGGGTACGGCCGACTGATTCCATCGGGGCTCACGGACAAGAGTATGCGCCTGTTCGACGATGCGTTTTTGCCCGGGCGCAACCTGCTGTTTCTTCTTACTGCGGCAGCATATGCTTACAAGCGAAGTGCCCGTGCCGTCGCGATCGGACTTCTCGATGAGCGCTACGCCTTGTTCCCTGACCAGACACGATCCTTCGTGCAAGAGGCCGAGCACCTGATCAGTAACTGCATGGGGGTGCCGTTCGTTGTTCTCGCGCCCATGATGCACTTCTCTAAGGTGGACGTACTTCGCCTCGCGCAAGAGTACAATGTCGTGGGCGCTCACTCCTGTCATGCCGGTACGGCTACGCCATGCGGCGCATGCGTGGCGTGCCGCCAGTATCCGAGAGAGGGGTAGATATGGGCGGTGGTGGTGGTTCAGGTCGTTCGACACTGGGCGACATCAGGCCCCTCGTGGACAAGGCTCGAGAGGAATTGCGACGAGCAGAGACCGCGCGGCGCAACGTGTTTTTGAGCTTTGCGTACGAAGACATCAATGAGGTGAACTTGCTGCGGGGGCAAGCGCAGAGCGAGCGATCGGATATAGAGTTTAACGATTGGTCTGTCCAGGAGCCGTTTGATAGTTCGCGTGCAGATTATATTCGCCAAAAGATCGGTGAGCGGATCGCGCAGTCCTCTGTGACTGTTGTCTTCGTCTCCTCAGCAACGCATCGCAGTAGGTGGGTCGACTGGGAAATTCGGGAAAGTCTCGAGCGTGGCAAGAAGGTTGTGGCCGTGCATGTTGGAAAGCGGGCCCCTAGGCAGTTGCCGGCCGCGGTGACGGAGAATCGTATTGCCGTGGTGCCGTGGTCGAAGCTTGCTGATGCTCTCAAGTAGCGGCGGCCTGGCGCCGCCTTCCGTTGGAGGACGTCTTCTCCGCAAGACCCGTTCCATTAGGGTTCAGGGCGGCGAAGGCGCACTCGGGATGCGCCTCACGCACGTGCCGCTGCAGCGTTGGGGTCATCACGGCGGTGTGAAGACGCTGCACGCTCGGCGTAGGCCGAGGAGCTTCCGGGCCGCGCCGTCGCAGGCGCGGGCTCCGTCTGTGAGTTCGATCGGAATGTCGACGAGCGCGAGGGTGCCCGTGTCGCTCACGGCGGCGGCAAGGTCCGAGAACCGCTCGAAGAGGACGAATCGAGGCGTGCTCGAGAGGTCCGAGGCGTTGGCCGCGATCCACCCGCCCTTGCAGCCGTCGACGCCAAAGCTGAGCGGAGGCGAACGCATCGAGAAGTCTCCCTCGAGTGTCACGGCTGTCCGGGGCGCTGAAGGTGCGGGAGTGGTCACGCCGGCAGTGGCTCGGATCTGCCGATTTGAAATGGGCGGCCAGGGGTTCCTGCGGTGAGCGGTAAACGTAGCACGGCGACGGACACCCGCTGTCCGCTGCCGTGCGACAATGCCCGCCACTCGATGACCTCCCCGTTCGACTCAGCTCTGCGCGTCGCTGCCAACTCGCTCGCCTTCGCGATCCGCGACGCGTTCCCGGTCTCCCCGGGGCACACACTCGTCATCACGAAGCGCCCTGTTGCGACCTGGTTCGAGGCAACGCGTGAGGAGCAGGAGGCGATTCTCGACCCTCGTCGAGGTCGTGAAGCGCGACCTCGACGCGCAGGACCCTCGTCCCGACGGCTATAACGTCGGCTTCAACGCCGGCGAGGCGGCGGGCCAGACGGTGATGCACCTGCACGTCCACGTCATCCCGCGATACCGCGGTGACATGGACGGTCCCCGCGGCGGCGTGCGGCACGTCATCCCGTGGAAGGGGAACTACCGGAAGGAAGCCATCGCGCCGCTCGCCGTCGGGAGCGAGGCGGACCCGTTTCTTGCGCACCTCACACCGCTGTTCGCGCGAGCAACCGACGTCGCGGTCGTCGCCGCCTTCGTGCAGGACAGCGGTCTTGATCGGCTCCACGACCTCATCTCGTCGGCGATCGCCCGCGGCTCGCGCGTTCGGTTCGTCACCGGCGACTACCTCGCGATCACCCAGGCGGAGGCGTTGAGCCGAATGCTCGACTGGGAAGGCGCGCACGCACCGGGGTTCCAGGCGCGCATCATCGAGTGCGAGCGGCTGCCGGGGCGTACGCGCTCGTTCCATCCGAAATCGTGGCAGTTCGAGGGACCGCGGGTTGCGGTCGCGTTCGTCGGGTCTTCGAACGTCTCCGAGTCCGCACTCGTGAGCGGCGTCGAATGGAACCTGCGCGTCGACCGCGCGACCGACCCCGCCGCGTACGACCGGACGAAGAACGAGTTCGAGGCGCTGTGGGCCAGAGCGCGAGCCCTCACCCTGGACTGGGTCGCCAGCTACGCCGCTCGCGCGCGCAAGACGGCTCTGCCTCCGCCGCCCGGCGAGTCCGACGACGAGGCGTTGCCCGCACCACCCGAGCCGCACGAGGTGCAGCAGGACGCCCTGGCAGCGCTCGCGGCGAGCCGCGCGGAGCAGCACCGGCGCGCGCTGGTCGTGATGGCGACGGGCCTCGGCAAGACGTTGTTCGCTGCGCTCGATGCCGAGGCGTTTCTCCTCGAACGTGGGGCGCCGATCCGCGTCCTCTTTCTCGCGCACCGCCGCGAGCTGCTCGCGCAAGCGGCCGAGACGTTCCGGCGGGTTCTGCGGCGGCGCATCCCGGAACTCCGCATCGGCTGGTTCGCCGAGGACCGTTCGGAGCTCGACGCCGACCTCGTCCTTGCGTCCGTTCAGAAACTGTCGCGCGCCGAACACCTCGACGGACTCGCATCGCACCGCTTCGACTACGTCGTCGTCGACGAGGTCCACCACGCCGACGCGGCGAGCTACCGGCGAATTCTCGCCCGCCTGAACCCTGGATTCCTGCTCGGGCTCACGGCGACGCCGGACCGCGCCGACGAGGGCGATGTCCTCGGGCTCTTCGACGACCACCTCGCGTTCCGTGCCGGTCTCGATGTCGGAATCGTGACCGGGCGGCTCGTGCCCTTCTCGTACTTCGGCCTGAAGGACGTCGTCGATTACGCGAACATCCCCTGGAGAAACCGGCGGTTCGATTCGGAGGCGCTCGCGACGGCGGTCCAGACCGACCGCCGTATGGAGCGGCTCTGGGATGCATGGGGCGAGCACAGCGGGACGCGCTCGCTCGTGTTCTGCGCGTCGATTGCGCACGTCGAGTACGTCCAGCAGTGGCTCGCCGCGCGCGGCGTGCGGGTTGTCGCCGTCCACTCGCAGCCCGGGTCCGCGGATCGCGAGGAGGCGCTGCGCAAGCTCGCCGCCGGCGAGCTCGACGCGGTTTGCGCCGTGGACCTCTTCAACGAGGGCGTCGACGTCCCGTTGGTGGACCGCGTCGTCATGCTGCGGCCGACCGAGTCGCCGGTGGTCTTCCTACAGCAGCTCGGCCGCGGGCTCCGCGTCGCCGAAGGCAAGAACGAGCTCATCGTCATCGACTTCGTCGGGAACCACCGCGTGTTCCTGGACCACGTCCGGACGCTCCTGTCCTTCACGGATGCCAAGGTGGGGCTGGCGGCATTCCTCGAGACGGGCGCTGCCGAACTGCCGACGGGATGTTCGGTGGACGTGGAGCTCGAGGCGGTGGAGCTTCTCAGGAAACTCCTCCCGACCGGCGGCAGCGAGGTGCAGCGCGTCTATCGCGAACTCTTTGCGGCGCGGGGTGAACGGCCGACCATCGGCGAGCTCTTCCGCATGGGTTATGCGCCGGGCACGCTGAGGACGGCGCACAGCAGCTGGTTCGAGTTCGTCGCGGGGGAGGGTCACCTCACCGCTGACGAGGCGCGCACGCTCGAGGCCGCGCGCGACTGGTTCCGCGAGCTCGAGACCACCGCGATGACGAAGTGCTTCAAAATGGTGACACTCGAGGTGCTCGTCGAGGCGGAGGCGCTGCGCGACGGCATGCCGCTCGCCGACCTCGCGCGGCGCAGCCACGAGGTGCTCGCGCGCTCTCCCGAGCTGGTCCGAGATGTGGAAGGCGTCAAAGAGGCCGAGGACGGCGGTTCGCCGGAGTGGCGCGCATACTGGCGCAAGAACCCGATCGCCGCGTGGGCCGGGACCGCCGACCGGGCCGGGCGCTGGTTCCGAGTGGAGAGCGAGCGGTTCGTATCGCGCCTGCCGATTCCCGCAGGCCTCGACGACACGTTTGCGGAGATGACGCGCGAGATCGTCGACTATCGCCTTGCGCAGTACCGCCGCCGCGGGGAGGCCGAGGCCGCCGGCGATGCGTTCGAGTGCAAGGTCCTGTGGAACAAGCGCGATCCGATTCTGAAGCTCCCGTCGCGGACCGCGCGCCCCGACGTGCCCTCAGGAGAGCTCGAAGTTCGCGTGCAGGATGGCCGGCCGTGGCGATTCCGGCTCATGCGCGAGTTCTGCAACGTGGCGCGCCCGGTCGGCTCCGATCGCAACGAGCTGCCCGACCTGATGCGCCGCTGGTTCGGACCTTCGGCGGGCAGACCCGGGACGGCATTCCGCGTCCGGTTCTACAGGTCGCCGGACGGCTGGTGGGTGGAGCCGGCGGGGCAAGTTATCGAGTTGCCGCGCCGAGGCAACGTGGTCGCGTTCCCGACGCTGCGCGCCGCTGCGGGGGCGGCGGACGGCGCGATAGCGAGCGCGCCCGAGGCCGAGGAGGTGCGCCTACCCGTGAACGCGACGGGTGCCGACCTGTTCGCGGTGCGCGCGGCGGGCGACTCGATGGACGGCGGCTCGAACCCAATCCACGACGGCGACTGGCTCGTGTTCCGGCTCGCGCGTGGCGTGGGCCTGGGTGCGATGGAGGGCCGAATCGCGCTGCTCCAGACCGGCATCGGCGGGGACCATGCTTACCAGGTGAAGCGCGTCGTCCAGGAGGATGGCCGCTGGCGGCTGCGGTCCGACAATTCCGCGGCGGAGTCATTCGACGCGACGGCGGAGACAACGCCGGTCGCACGCCTCGTCGAGACCGTGCGGCCGGAGTCGCTTGCGCCGCCCGTCGGCGAGAAGCTCGGACCCGCCGAGCTGCGGAAGTGGTTCGGCATCGACGGCGAGCCACGCACCGGGCGCGTCGAGGGGCACCTGTTCGTCGTTGCGGAGGGCACCGGCTCGCTGGCTGCACCCGACCGCGTCGCCGTCCGGGTCCCGGACCGCAGGCCCGGCGAGACGGCGTTCGTGCTGGGGCGAGTCGACGCGGACTCCTGGCGCTACCTCGGTGTCGGGCGGTGGAACGACGCCGAGACCGCGTGGGCCATTCCGGACGTGCACTTCGAGGCCTGGCGTGCGCTGGGCGCCGGCCGCAGTGCGTCGCGGCGGCTGCCCGCGGGTGCGCTGGAGCGCGCCGCCTCGTGCGTCGAGGCGGCGCTCGCGGAGTCGCGCAAACGGGACGGCTGGCTCGAGCGCAACGGCAGGCGCATGCGCGTCCTCGGCCTCGCGCCAAAGGGCGGTCTGCGCATCGACGGCGGAGAGGGCGGGTTCGCCGAGCGAACGGTGTCGCTCACCGACGTCGCGTGGTGCCTCGTCGCGAAGGACGATGTCGCGGCGAACGGCGGCGTGCTCGACGAGGCTCGCGTGAACCGGGTGCGCTACCTCGAGGGAACGCCGAAGGGATCGACGAGGTGGATCGATACGGGGTGGGCGTTGATGTTGGTGTGAGCCGCCTATCCAGTTCATGCCTGTCTCTCGCCCGGATGCGTTCTCCCGAAGATTCGCTGCGCTACCGCGAGCAGCAACTTGCAGTCGTCCTCGAGGCCAAGCCCCATGTGCGCGTCGAAGATGACATCGTACGGATCGCGCAGGTAGCTCAGCGCGTACACGGCGGATTCGACTGAGTGCCGTGACTGCTGGATTCCAGCGAGATAGCTCCGGACCACGTTCTTTAGGCTCGCGATGTGGATACGGACGTCCTCCAGCTCGGCTCCGCGCTCTGTCTCGAGACGCTCGACATGCGCAACGAGCTCCTCGAGTGACGCGGGCCGCCCAAGGAGCGCGAGCGCCTCCTGTCGCGCCCGTTCGTGCGCCGCCTTTTCCCGCATCGGCGAGAGATTGATCATGTACCGCGTCAGCTCACGGTGAATCCGATCGAGGTCTGCATCGGCCGCGATCTGCTGCTGGATTCGATCGAGAAGATCCTGCTGGCGCGGCTGCCCGAATACGAGGCGGTACAGCGCAAGCCGCTCCTTAAGCTCCGCGTATCGGGCGGCGTCGTTGCTGTTGTCGTAGAAGAACAGATGCCGCCGGATCCGCTTGGAACGCCCGTCCGCCGCGTCGTACACCCAATGCGGAAACAGCCCGTGCTTGAAGCGCTGGGGGCCCGGCTGCTGGGCAATAGAGCGGAAAACACGGCCCCACAGGTTCTCCCCCGCATCCGGCGCGAGCGCCGCAACACGGTCCAGCGGCCAGTCCTGCGCAATCGACCGGCGCAGAGCGAGCCCGTCGCGCCGGTTAATGCGCCCCTCCCGCTGCTCGAGGTCGACCGGGTTGGACGGGAGATTCCAGTGGACGATGTCCCGGCAGAAGAGGTGGAAGTCGAGCCCTTCCTGACCTGCCGAGGTGGTGGCCAGGACGAACGGCCAAAATGGCGAGTTGAAGGCTTCGCGGATGGCCGTCTTGCGGCTCTCGGTGGTCTGGTCGTCGGTTGATCCCGCCTCGCCGTGCACGTCATCGCCGAATGCTAGGGCGAAATGCGACCTGAGCACGTGCGGCTTGTCGTGGAACCGGAGCGCGCCGTGGACGCGCCGCGTGACGTT
Source organism: Anaeromyxobacter sp. Fw109-5 (assembly GCF_000017505.1). Lineage (NCBI taxonomy): Bacteria > Pseudomonadati > Myxococcota > Myxococcia > Myxococcales > Anaeromyxobacteraceae > Anaeromyxobacter > Anaeromyxobacter sp. Fw109-5. The sequence continues at coordinate 4,667,003 of NC_009675.1, read as the reverse complement.
GATGGTCGGAGACCCGGTTCCGATTCCGAGCACGCGCCCGACGTGGCTCGCGAGGTCCTCCGTGGTGGCTCGCTGGAGGACATTCTTGGCGAGGTACAGGTACTCGTCGACGACAGCCTGAAAGTGTGCCAACCCGCAGTAGTGGACGACGGCGCGCGCGTACGTCCTTCCGCGGCTGGCGTCCTCGATAATTGCGCGGACGGGCCGCTTGTTGAAGTAGCTGCGGAGCGCGCCGAAGCACAGGTCCACGACCGCCGCTGCCACCGTTCCCCGCTCTTCTGGGCGCACGGACCAGATCGCGCGCAGCAGCGAAACCGCCGGCGAGAAGGCGGCGATCTCCGCGAGGTGGCGGAGGCGGTCGCGGGAGACCCGCAACGGCTCGTCCCCTTCGGCCCACGATGTGAACCCATCGACGTGCTCACCGAACCGCTCGGTGATGTCGCCCGAGCGCCTGCCAACGGACGCCCGAAGCGCATCAAAGGTGGCTCTTCCGTGCGCGCGCTCGAGCCGGGCCACCACCTGCCACGGCGCTGAGCCGCTCGTCTCTGCGACCTGCCCCCCAGCCTGGCGGAGTGTCTGCTCGAGCGCCGCTTCGGCGCGCCGAACCACCTGCGCTGCCGTCAGTCCCTCCTTCGCAAGGGCGGCCGGATCGACGAGCTGCGCCAGCACCGGGGAAGGGAAGCACACGTCGAAGACGAAGAAGGACCCCTTCTCCGTGAACCGCAGCGCACCCGGATCCACGTCGGTCCAACACCGCGAGTGCTGACGAATGCGTTGCTCGGCCTCATTGCTAGCAAGTAGCGCGATCGCCTTGGGAACAAACCGCCAACCCGAAAAGGCGAGCACCTTGCGCGGGTCGGCATCGCCGAAAAAGGCATCCCGATAGTACGTGTATGTCGGGCGCGTCCACAGGTACTTCCAACGCGACTTCGGCTCTCCGAAGATCGTTTCGAACAAGAGGCGAAACCGGAGGCTCCGCTCGGAAAGGCGCGGGAGCTCGCGTTCCGGGGCCACCAGCCGCTCGGGGACCGGCTTCGCGCAACCTCGCGCCCCCTTCATGGCCACGTACTGCGCGTCCATGAACGTGAACGGGGCCGGGCAGGACTTCCAGTACTCGGTGATGTGCTGAGTCGTCTGGACCTTGTCGAGTAGGTAGCGCCGGAGTCGAACGAAATCCGTGAGCTCCTCGGCTGTGGGGACCGCGAACGCGGCCCCATCGGGCCTGACCTCCTCGACTCCCTTGTGCAACTCCTCAATGTACCAGTTGCGCTCGGTTCGCGAGATTACTTTCCGGAGGCGCCGCTCGATTGCGATCCTGAGCCGGAGCAGCTCGGGGTCGTGCCCCTGAACGAAGGCTCCGCTCTCGAGTCTTTTCCGGAACTGTTCCAGGTCAGCCTCGAGCTCGCGAACCTCCGCGGGGCCGCGGGTCCCGTACAGAAAGGAAACCGTGTCGAGGAATTCCCGGTAATGGTCGGCGCCCTCGTGCTCGAGCGAAAGCATCTTGTATGGAGTTGCGGACAGGATGAGGACGGCGGCCCCGTTCTGGAACAGCCGAGCCGCGATCGAATTGAGGTTGGCCGCGTCGTCGATCACTGAGCGAAAGCGCTGGACCTCATCAAGGATGACGAGCTCGGGCCGGAGGTCATCGAGCGCAACGCGTTGCACTCCGATCCGTAGCGCTGCCACGAGCTGGTTGCGCCGCCGACGCGCCTTCGGTTCGTCACGGTAGCGAGCCACCTCTTCCGCGAGAGCGCGAGCCGGGACGAGCTCCCCTCCGTCTACGGTGATGGGCTTCCGCCATTCCTCCCCAACGAGTCGCTGGACATCTCGTGACACCTTGCGCTTGAACTCCACCGACAGAGCTCGGAAGCGCGTGTCGCGCATCCAGTTCTCCACGCCGGCGCCGCAGCGGAAGAATTCCCGCCATACCGGCGAGCGAACGTCCTGACGGAGCACCCGGAAAACGAGGTAGAGGAGAAGCCGGCGCTCCCATGCGAGGCCTGTTCCGCCACTGAGGGAAGTCCCGGGAGTGAAGGAGTACAGTCGCAGCCGTTTGCGCGCGGCCGTCTCGTCCCGCTCGCCGGGAGCGGTCGCTGCCCGGTACGCGAGCTCTGTAACCCGCCGGATCGCGCGCCCTGCGTTCGGGTCGAGCCGCACGCGATTCTGCTCAGCGATCTCCGCGTTCGAGCACAAGTACACGACATCGAGTTCGCTCCGAGGACGACGCCGCAGCAACTCGTGAACGACACCGCTTGCCACGATGGTCTTGCCGAGCCCTACCTCGTCGGCGAGTAGAAAGCGCCTCGGTCCTTTCGGATCGAGGAGGCGCTCGGCGATGAGCTGAACAGCTGCCCGCTGGAACTCGGCGTGCTCGAGCTCAGCCAAGGTCTTCCTCCTTCAGCGCTGCCTTAAACGCTTTCCAGAAGGCCGTGAACGACTTCATGCGTTCGGACTCGCGGTAGCCCGCGAGCACTGCGTCGACCTCCTCGATCCGGCTCGGATCCGCGGTGCAGGCCTCGAGCACCCGTTCTACGGTCGCGAGCTGGAGGAGCGAATGCGCCCGGGCGCCCGCGAGCGCTCCCTCGCGCTCGTGCGTCGCCGAGCCCGCGGGAAGCCCCTGGAGCACGTTCAGAAGGAGTGTGTGCGGATCGGCGTTCTCCAGAAGCCGGGCGCTGAGCGCCTCGTCGCGCGCCTGCGCTTCGGCACCCGCGAGCGGTAGGTCGAACTGGATTCCGAAGCATCGGGAGAGGTCATGTGCCGTGTCTCGCAGGCGGATGAGCGCGAATGCGCACAAGTCCTCTCGCGCAACCGATTCGAAGAGGAGACCGCGTTCGGCGAACGTCTCCTCGAGAGGTGCCCACGCGCCCGCGTCGCCGGAACGGAGCAGCGGCACGACGTGCACCTCGACGCCGTCAGTGTCGTTCTCGAGTGCCGCGGGTCGGTCGCCCACGCCGCGCAGCGTGAGCCGCTGGCCTGCCGCGTCGTGGTCTCCCTCAAGGGCGACGGTCGCGAGCCTTCGCTGTAGGCTTTCGAGCCGCTTCCGCACTTGCTCCGTCTCGTCGAGATCCGTCGTCTGGCGTTCGTAGCGTTCGATCCACCCGTGCAAGACACCTTTCTCCGGCGAGACGAAGGCCTTCATGATGTCGTGGATCCGCAAGCCCGGGCGCAATGCGATCATGGCCTCGCAGTTCATGTGCGCGCCGAGGCCCCACGCGGGACTCGTGGCATTCGCCGAGCCGACCAACGTCTCGCGAGTGCCGCTCTGATCGTCTTCCCAGGCGAGGAGCTTGGCATGGAGATCAAGGTCTGGGACGTCGTCGGTGCCCGATCCCGTCACGACGTACACGGCAGACCGCTCTAGGATCCTGTGCGCCTCGTCCGGAAGCGCATCGAGCTCATCCTGCGTGCTGACAACCGTGAGCGCATCCACCCGCCGTGCGAGTGTGCTCAGGAACGCGCCACGGATGAATGGGGAGATCACGAGGGCCCTATCGGCGCGGGAGGGAACCCGGCGGGCGAGCTGCTTGTCGCCCGGCCATTGCCACCAAAACCGAAGCGATTCGGCGGTCTCTCGGCCGACCTGAAACTCGACCTCCGGTAGCTCCGACGCGAGCTTCCAGACGGCGGGGGGTGCACCGCCGGTCCGGACCAATACGCGGCAGAACGCGCCTAGGTCACTACCGAGCTCGGACCCCTTGCCGCGTTGCCCATCGAACCGCGCGCCAAGCTCCCAGCAGCTCGAGGCCGTCACGTTCCGGCTCGCGCAGAGGACGCGGTACAGGGGCGTGGCCCTTCGCAGTTCGGGCCGCTCCTGCGGTACGAACTTGAGCATCCAGACCTTCGGATGAAACGCGGCCCCCTCCAGCGGGATGGCCTGGACGATTCGGTCGTACAGCGCAAAGAGGCGGTTCGGAGCCTTCGGCTCGAGGAAGCCGCCAGCGTTCAGGAAGACGCGGAGCCGACGTCGAAGGCGCGCCACCGCTGTCAATACCGTCGCAGGATCTGGACGCACGTCCTCCACGTCCGCGCCCACGAACGCGAGCACGACGGCCGTGAAGGCCTCGAAGTCCAGGCTAAAGGTCGTTCCGACGCCTGCGTCGAGCACATAGCCGGCAGGCGGCCGCAGTGCGTCCGTGAGCGCCACGCGCTGAGTAGGATCGAGAACGCTCACTCTGCGCTCCCCAGACCCACGAGGACCTCTCGCAGGATGTTCGTTCCTATCGAGTGTCGATAGTCGAGCGCGTGAACGCCGGCCCCCAACGTTGGCGTACGCCACTGCGCGAGGTGCTTCCTGTGCTTGAGGCGGGCTTTGGTCGGCTTGACATCGAGCTCCCGCTGGCGCACCAGCCGTCGCGCGTCCGCGTCGCCGAAGAACGCCGTCGCAGATGGGCAGGCCGAGAGCCGATCGAGCCAGGCGCGGAAGAACGCGACGTCGCCTCGGCTTCCGGGCCGCAGTGCGTCGGTGATGGCCGGTAACGACGCGAGCGCGTGGGGGTCCCAGGCGCGCAGCTTGGGGCGCGCCTCGCTCCACCAGTTGCGGAACGCGGTCTCCACGTCGAGCTCGCCGACCGGGAGCTTCGCAGCAGACTGCGCTTCCATAACGAGCGCGTAGTACTGGAGCGTAGTTCCTCGGGCGAGAAGACTTAGGCCTTCCGCGTGCTCCACGTGGAGACGGACCTTTTCGGTTACGCGCGGAGCGGCCCAGGGAAACGGCACGTCCGGGCGCTCCTCGTTCAGCAGGTGCACGAACAGGGACTCGGGGAAACGATTCCGGAAGCGCTCGGCGAGATCCTTTGCTTCGCTCCGCGCCAGGGCAAAGTTCGTGTTGGACCGAAACTTGCCGTCCTCCCCGATGAAACGTGCACTTGGGAGCTTCGGATCCCAGAACCCCACCACGTGCGCGCTCTGTTCCGACTTGTCGTCATCCTTGAAGCCGGCGCGTTGTGCACGCAACTCGTCGAAGCGAGCCTGGTACCCTGCCTCGGAGAGTGGCGACGTAAACATTCCCAGGAGTCGGAGTCCGTTCCAGTACACTGCGGAAGGGAGTTGCTTGATCTGCATCTTCGCATCTCGCCCGAAGATGCCGATGCTCTCGTTGTGCGAAAGGATCTCGCGGAGCGCGTCGAGCCGTCGCCGCAGCGCGAGCGCAACCTGGCTGCTCGTGACCCGCTCGCGCTCGAGCTGCCGGTAAGCTCCGGCAACGAAGTAGAAGTACCGTGCTGCCCTCATCAGCGTTGAGGTCGCGGGGTAATACAGGTCCGCGAACTGGCCCTGCAGTGCGAGGTAGCCCAGCTCGTCGAGGACGCCTTCTCCCTGAAGGCTCCGGATGAAATCCCGGGCTCGGCTCAGGTCCCCACGCCGGAAGTCGAGCCATGCGACGGGATTCGAATCGGTCATCTATCGCCCCACCACCACCCTGCCTTGCGGACGGACACGGTGAGCGTATCGCGATTCTCAGACCCAAGTGCCCGTCTGGGCTTGATCACGAACAGGTCGGCTTGGGCTCGATTCGCTGCGTGAGGGGTGGAGGCGGCGCCAGCTGCCACTCGATCCTCGTGACGTGATGGCACACCGGTCCGACAAACGGTAGCAGGCGGATCCGACAGCCCTGCGCCGTTGCGAGCCAGACGGAATCTTTCCTGAGAACGCCGCGCCGCCTGTCCGCCGCTGAGGTACTCTTTCGGCCGAGGCGAACACCGGGAGCGCAGCGCCAACGTCTGTCCGGCGCGGCGACTCCTCCGTAGGTCATAGATGCCGAAACGGCCATTATTTTGAAGGCTTGCGGCTCAGGGTAAGGTGCCGCTCGAAACAGTCGTTCGGGGATCCGCCGCGATGAACTTGAGCGAGCTCAAGCCGGGAATTGTGGTCCGCGGCCCGATGCTCCCGGAGCCGGTCGAGGTGCTGGTCGTCACCCCGCTCGGCGAGGTGGTGAAGCTGACGGGAGCGGGGCAGCGGACCGGCCAGGTGCACCAGCGCGTGCTCCACCCCGACCAGCTCGCGCTGCTCGAAGCGTCTCCGGAGGCGGAGCCCTTCGACGGCAACCCCCTGCACTTCAAGCTCGGCGTCGAGGCCGCGCGCCTTGGGCTCGCGTACGAGTACGACCCTTACTTCTCCCTCTCAATCGCTCGCGTCGATCCGCTCCCGCACCAGCTCGAGGCGGTCTACGACTACTTCCTGAAGCTCCCACGGATCCGGTTCCTCCTCGCCGACGACCCCGGGGCCGGCAAGACGATCATGGCCGGCCTGCTCCTGAAGGAGCTGAAGATCCGTGGCCTCGTGACGCGAACGCTCATCGTCGCGCCGGCGAACCTCACGTTTCAGTGGCAGCGCGAGCTCAAGGACAAGTTTCGCGAGCAGTTCGACGTGATGCGCGGCGAGGTGCTGCGCACGCAGTACGGCCAGAACCCGTGGCAGGAGCGCAACCAGGTCGTCACGTCTGTCTCGTGGATCTCCCGCGTCGAGGACGCGAAGGAGAGCCTCCTTCGCTCGTCGTGGGACCTCGTCATCGTCGACGAGGCGCACAAGATGAGCGCCTACAGCTCCGACAAGAAGACGCTCGCGTTTCAGATCGGCGAGGCCCTGTCGCAGCGGACCGATCACTTCCTCCTGATGACCGCCACGCCGCACAAGGGCGACCCGGAGAACTTCCGCCTGTTCCTGAGCCTTCTCGACCGCGATGTGTACGGCGATGTGAAGAGCCTCGAGGAAGCGATGCGGCGCCATGCGGCGCCGTTCTACCTGCGACGGCTCAAGGAGGCGCTGGTCTCGTTCCCTGATCCCGAAACCGGTGAGGTGAAGAAGCTCTTCCCGAACCGCGACGTCCGCACGACGAAGTTCGAGCTCGACGGCGACGAGTTCGACTTCTACGACGCGCTCACGCGGTACGTGGAGGACCAGTCCATCAAGGCGTCCGCCGCAGAGAACGTGCAGGCGAACATCCTGTCGTTCCAGATGGCGATGCTCCAGCGGCGCTTCGCGTCCAGCATCTACGCGGTCCGGCGCAGCCTGGAGCGGATGCGCGACAAGCGCCGCAAGATCCTTCAGGACCCGGAGCGCTACCGGCAAGAGCTCATCGACCGGCGCTTGCCGGAAGACTTCGACGAGCTGCCCGAAGACGAGCAGGCGAAGATCATCTCAAACGCCGAGGAGACCGTTCTCGCGGTCGACCCCATCGCCCTGAAGGACGAGATCCAGCGGCTCGAGAAGCTCGTCGAGCTCGCGCGAGCGCTCGAGAAGCGGGAGATCGAGTCCAAGCTCAACAAGCTCCGCCAAGTCTTGAACGAGCAGCAGATCTTCAGCGACAAGCGCATGAAGCTGCTCGTCTTCACCGAGCACAAGGACACGCTCGACTACCTCGCAGGCGACGGTTACGACGGGCGTCCCCTCGGGAAGCTCCGCGAGTGGGGCCTCTCCGTCACGCAGATCCACGGTGGTATGCAGATCGGCGATCGCGACACCCCCGGGACGCGCATCTACGCCGAGCGCGAGTTCCGCGAGGACTGTCAGGTGCTCGTGGCGACAGAGGCGGCCGGGGAGGGCATCAACCTCCAGTTCTGCTGGCTGATGATCAACTACGACATCCCGTGGAACCCGGTGCGCCTCGAGCAGCGCATGGGCCGGATTCACCGGTACGGCCAGCAGAAGGACTGCCTCATCTTCAACTTCGCGGCCGTGAACACACGCGAGGGGCGTGTCCTCGAGAAGCTCCTGATGCGGCTCGCCGAGATCAAGGACGAGCTCGGCACGGACAAGGTTTTCGACGTCGTCGGCGAGATGCTGCCGTCGAACCTCCTCGAGAAGCTCTTCCGGGAGATGTACGCGAAGCGGCTCAGCGAGAGCACGATCGCCGATCGCATCGTCAAGGACATCGACGCAGAACGCTTCAAGCGCATCACCGGATCGACGCTCGAGGGTCTCGCGAAGAAGGAGCTGAACCTCTCGGCGCTGGTCGGCAAGTCGGTCGAGGCGAAGGAGCGGCGCCTCGTCCCCGAGGTCGTCGAGGACTTCTTCACGGTCGCGGCGCCGGTCGCGGGAATCCATCCGACGCCGGTCAGGGGCAACGACCACATCTACCGGGTCGGGAAGGTTCCGAAGACGTTGAGCGGCATCGCGGAGCAGCTCGAGCCGAGGTTCGGCAAGCTGGGCCGGGAGTACCAGCGGGTCGCGTTCGACAAGCGTCTGCTCGGCGACGATGCCACCCTGGAGTGGGTCACGCCTGGACATCCGCTGTTCGAGGTCGTTCGCTCCGACGTATTCGAGCGCGTCCGCGACGACCTGCACCGCGGCGCGGTGCTCTGGGACCTCCACGCGAAGGCGCCGTACCGCGTCCACGTCTATGGCGCGTCGATCAAGGACGGCCGCGGGAGCACTCTTCACAAGAAGCTCTTCGTGGTGCGGACCGATCCGGACGGCTCGCTGACGCTCCGGCAGCCCACGCTGTTCCTGGATCTGATTCCATCGGCGAAGGGTACGCAGGCACCTCCTTTGTCAGGGCTGCCGGACCGCGCCGCGGTCGAGTCGTACCTCGTCCAGCAGGCCCTGAATCCATTCCTCAAGGAGGTCGGGGACCAGCGGACGAAGGAGAACACCGTCGTTCGCCAGCACATCGAGATCTCGCTCCAGGAGCTCATCAACAGGCAGCAGCTGACGCTCGCCGAGCTCCTGAACCGGCGCGTGGCGGGAGAGAACATCCCGGGGCTCGAGGGGAACATCGCGCAGGCCGAAGCTCACCTCGACGATCTGAATGGCCGGTTGGAACGGCGCCGCAACGAGCTCGAGATGGAGCGACACTGCTCGATCGGCGACGTCCAGCTCATGGGCAGCTCTTGGGTCGTGCCTCATCCAGAGCGAAATGCGCCTGGGATCGCGCCGATGGTGAGCGATCCGGAGATCGAGAAGATCGCGGTACGCGTCGCCATGGAGCACGAACGTGCGCAGGGGTGGGTTGTCGAGAGCGTCGAGAACGAAAACCGCGGATATGATCTGCTCTCAAAGCGTCCGCATCCGTCCGAGCCTGGCGTCTTCGTCCAGGCGCGGTTCATCGAGGTGAAGGGCAGAGCGGGAATGGGCGAAGTTGCGCTGACCGCGAACGAATACCGGACCGCGCAGCGGCTCGGTGACGATTACTCGCTGTATGTAGTGTTCGATTGTGCGAGCAAGCCTGTGCTGAACGCGATCAAAAATCCGGCTAAGCTCGGATGGAAGCCAGTCGTGCGGGTCGAGCACTACCACGTGTCGGCTGAGGCCATTCTGGAGGCGGCGCGTGGTTAACGGGCACCAGCCGAGGCGGCTGATCGAGGTTGATCTCCCTATTCGTGTCATCTCGCAGCACGCCCGTCACGAAAAGTCGATCCGCCACGGTCACCTATCGACGCTACACATCTGGTGGGCAAGGCGTCCTCTCGCCGCCTGCAGAGCAGTCGCGTTGGCAGCGCTCCTTCCCGATCCTGCGGACGAGTATTGCCCCAAGGAATTCAGGGAGGAGGCGGCCGCAGCGCTGTCGTGCCTTCGCGACGCCGTCGGAGGTCCGAGGGTTGATTGGAATTCGGAAACCGAGCTCCGAAAAGCATTGCTACGCTTCGTTGGAGATATCGCCGCGCACGAAAACGCATCGTCGGGTCCCGTGCTTGATGCGGCGCGACGCATGGTTCTGTCGGCACAGTTGAGTCTGCACCCCGGTCGTACTGACAGACCGCTTATCGTTGATCCGTTCGCCGGTGGCGGGGCGATCCCAGTTGAGGCGCTACGGCTTGGGGCCGACGTGTTTGCGTCGGACCTCAATCCGATCGCCGTACTTCTTAACCGGCTGAGTGCGGAGCTTCTGCCAAAGTTCGGGGCACAGTTGGCTGACGAACTCGAGCGCTGTGGCGAATGGGTGGCGTCACGAGCTGAGCAAGAGTTGCGTCGCTTCTATCCGGCCGGTTCTGATGGGAGTGCTCCCATTGCCTACCTATGGGCGCGCACGATCAGGTGTGAGGGGCCGGGGTGTGGTGTTGAGCTGCCGCTGATCCGCTCCACGGTTATTGCGCGGAAGTCGGGTCGGTCCATGTTCCTCAAGTTGCGCGTCGTTAAGAGCGCTAATCGAATAGATTTCGCAATCGAGGAGGGCACACCATCTGCGGCAGAGGCGCTGGGAACCATTAAGCGCGGGTCAGCCACCTGCCCGTTATGTGGGTTCACTACGGCGAACGCGAGGTTGCGAGCGCAGCTATCGGAACGCCGCGGCGGTGCAGCAGACGCTCGGCTTCTGGCCGTAGTCTCGACTAAACGGGGAGAGCAAGGAAGGAAGTACAGGCTCCCGACAACCAAAGATGTCGAGGCATTCGCCCAAGCGCAGAACGAGCTACGAAAGCGCCAGTCCTCGTTCGAGGGGGCCATTCCGCTAGTACCTGATGAGCTAGTCCCGGCGGAGCGGCCGTCCCCTAATGCGAGAGGGCTGTCCGCGGTTACACGTATGGGAGTTCGGACCTTCGGCGACCTGTTCACGCCACGGCAACTCCTCGCTCATACGACGTTCGTGCGTTTGTGCCGCGAAGCGGGTGCGGACATCGGCTCGCCTGAAATGAGGAAGGCGGTCCGCCTTTGTCTGGCGTTGTCTCTCTCGAAGGCGACAGATCTAGGGAATTCGTGCACTCGATGGAAGCCGGATGCGGAATGCCCCGTTAACCTGTTTGCGCGGCAAGCCATCCCGATCGTGTGGGATTTTGCGGAAACGGTTTCGCTGTCCGATGCGAGTGGGTCCTGGCGAAGCATGTTCGAGCGAACCGCATACGCACTTCGGCAGTGCTCGTTCGAGGCGCCTGGAAAAGCGACAGTGCAATCGGCTTCGGCGGCTGAACACCCGCTGCCGGATGACGCCGCGGCTGCGCTTGTTACGGACCCTCCTTACTACGACGCTGTCCCGTACGCCGATCTTTCTGACTTCTTCTATGTCTGGCTGCGGCGTGTCCTCTTCGACGACGCCCCTGACCTCTTCAGTTCCCGGACAACGCCGAAGGACGAGGAAGCGATTTGGAACCCGACTCGCAAGTACGGGCCGACCGGACGTCAGAAGGATCAGGCCTTTTATGAGGAGCAGATGTATCGGTGCCTCGCGGAGGCAAGGCGCGTTACGGCCCCCGATGGCATCGGGGTCGTGGTGTTCGCGCACAAGAGCACGGAGGGATGGGAGGCAATTCTCGGCTCGCTGATCCGCGCAGGTTGGGTCGCGACGGCCTCTTGGCCGATCGATACGGAGATGGGAAGCCGGGTCAATGCGATGGGGACCGCATCGCTGGCGTCTTCTGTTCACATCGTGTGCAGGCCCAGGGGAGTTGATCAAGCACACGTCGGTGAATGGAAGGTCGTCCTAGCTGAGCTCCCTGAGCGTATCCACCAATGGCTTCCGCGCCTAGCTCACGAGGGAGTTGTGGGTGCAGATGCGATTTTCGCGTGTCTCGGGCCAGCATTGGAGATCTTCTCTCGCTACTCGCGTGTCGAGAAGGTGAACGGCGAGGCGGTGCCGCTTCGCGAGTACCTGGAGCACGTCTGGGCAGCAGTAGCTCGCGAGGCGCTCGCGTCGATCTTTCGAGACGCGGACACTGCCGGCCTCGAGGCAGATGCGCGCCTGACTGCGATGTGGCTGTGGACTCTTGCTGGACCCGAGCCGAGCGGTGACTCGGGCGATGAGCAGGATCAGGTGCCCGACGAGGATGAGGATGACGATCAGGGGGACAGGGGCGGATCTGGGGGTGCGGTTCTTCCGTTCGACACCGCGAGGAAGATCGCGCAGGGACTCGGTGTCCGATTCGATGAACTTCAGCAAGTAGTCGAAATCAAGAAGGACAAGGCTCGCCTTATTGCAGTAGCCGAACGCGCGAAATACTTGTTCGGCAGGCACGAAGGCGTGCCTGCCGGCAAGAAGGCGGCCGCCAAGAAACAGGCGGTGCTATTCACGGACCTCGAGCGACCTGCCGGCGAGGAGGCGTGGGGAGAGGGCGGCGCGCCAAAGGCTGGAACGACGACTCTCGACCGCGTGCATCAAGCGATGCTTCTTTTTGGGGGCGGGCGCAGTGATGCGCTGAAGCGCTTCCTTGTGGAAGATCGCATCGGCATGCAGGCGCAATTCTGGAAGCTAGCGCAGTCGCTGTCGGCTCTTTATCCGAGCGGTTCCGACGAAAAGCGGTGGGTCGACGGCGTCCTTGCTCGAAAGAAGGGACTTGGCTTCGGATGAGCGCATCCGCGGGGACATTTCCGCGGCGCCTCATCGAGGTCGATCTTCCGATCGGCCAGATCTCGGAGTCCGCGCGCGATGGCCGCTCGGCACACCACGGCCACATCACGGCGATCCACATCTGGTGGGCGCGCAAGCCTCTGCCCTCGTGTCGTGCCGCGGCCCTTGCTGCCGCCTTGCTCGACCCCGCGGACTCCGCTTGCCCGCAGGAGTTCAGGGACAAGGCGCGTGTGGTACTCAGCCGTATCTACCGGGGACCAGACAGCGCGCAGCTCGAAGCAGAGGAACTGCGACGCGGGCTGCTCCGGCTCGTCTCGGACTTCGCGTCTTGGGACAGGGCGACCGATCCAACGTATCGAGACGCGGCTCGCGAGCTTGTCGCGTCCGCGCACCAGGCGCTCTTCGGGAAAAACGGAGGCGCGTTCCTCGCGGACCCGTTCTGTGGTGGCGGATCCATTCCGCTCGAGGGGCTGCGGCTCGGAATGTCGGCGTATGCGTCCGACTTGAATCCGGTCGCGACTCTCATCAGCAAGGTCACGCTCGAGTACGTCCAGCGGTTCGGCGAAAAGCTGTTCGAGGAGGTCGAGCGCTGGGGCGCGCGAGTCGGCGAGGAGGCGCGGGGAGAGCTGAACGCGTTCTATCCCGTTGTGCAGGGGCAGCAGCCGATCGCGTCCATCTCGTTCAGGCGCATCCGGTGCGAGGGCCCGAAGTGCGGCGCGGACGTCCCTCTCACGAGCAAGTTCCACCTGACGCGGCGCGGTGACCGGTCTGTCGGGCTCCGGCTGGACGGATGGGAGGGGCCCACGCCCCGCTTCAGCATCGCGGAAGGCCCCCTCGGCTCGTTTCCGGACCCCACCGTTCGGCGGGGGGCAGCAACTTGCCTGAAGTGCGGGTACACGACGCCGGTCGAGCGCATTCGCGCTCAGCTCTCGGAGCGGGGCGGCGGTGCAGACGACGCGCTTCTCGTCGCGGTCGCGGTAGGAGAAGAGTCGGGCGAGCGAACGTTCAGGCGTCCGGCGAAGGCCGACCTGAATGCGATTGCCGCTGCGAAGAAGAAGGTGGCGCTCCTCCGGCGGAGAGGCGACTTGGGCCTGCCAGAGCTCCCCGACGAGCCGCTGCCTCCGGTGGGAACACTCGGATTCCGCGTGCAGCGGTACGGCATGCTCCGGTGGCGCGACATCTATACGCCGCGGCAGCTCGTCACGATCACGACGCTGGTGCGCCTGGTTCAAGGCGTGATGGCCGAGGATCGGGCGGCGCACGGGCTCGGTGTGGCGGTACGAGCCTGTCTCGCGCTCGCCGTCGACCGTCTATGCGATTACCAGAACACGGGTTGCTCCTGGAATCCAAGCGGCTCGGCGTTGCCGCACCTCTTCACCCGCCAGGCCCTCCCGATCATCTGGGACTTCGGCGAGGCGAATCCGCTCGCATCGTCCTCCGGGTCGTGGGCGGGCGCCGTCGAGCACGTGCTCCGTGGGTTGAGGAACGCGCACGTGAGCACCGGGGCGGCGGACGTGGGCATGGCGTCTGCGAGCCATCACCCGTTGCCGTCCGACTGCGCGCATCTCCTCGTGACGGATCCGCCTTACTACGACGCGATACCGTACGCGGACCTCTCCGACTTCTTCTACGTCTGGCTCCGGCGCGTGCTCGGTCCCGATCATCCCGAGCTCTTCAAGACGCCTCTGGTGCCTCGGGACGACGAGTGCATCGTCAACCCGGCCACGGGGAAGGACCGGGCCTACTACCGCCGCGTCATGACCGCCGCCCTCACCGAGGCGAGGCGTGTCACCCGGCCGGATGGCATCGGCGTCGTCATCTTCGCGCACAAGTCGACGAGCGGCTGGGAGGACCTGCTAGCTGCGATGCTCGACGCGGGATGGGTCGTCACGGCGTCGTGGCCGATCGACACGGAGAACGCCGGCCGGCTGCGCGCGCGCAACTCGGCCGTGCTCGCCTCGTCGGTTCATCTCGTGTGCCGGCCGCGCGAGTATCCAGATGGGCGGCTCATCACGGATACGGTGGGTGATTGGCGGGACGTGCTCGCGGCGCTTCCCAAGCGAATCGCGGAGTGGATGCCGCGGCTCGCTCGCGAGGGCGTCGTGGGCGCCGACGCGATCTTCGCGTGCCTCGGCCCGGCCCTCGAACTCTTCTCTCGGTATGCGCGCGTCGAGAAAGTTTCGGGCGAGGTCGTGCCGCTCGAGGAGTACCTCGAGCACGTATGGGCGGCTGTCTCGCGCGAGGCGCTGGCGATGATCTTCGACGAAGCCGAGTCGGCTCGCCTCGAGGAGGACGCGAGGATCACGGCCATGTGGCTGTGGACGCTTGCATCAGACCGAGCTCGAGCCTCGGCCGCGGACGACGGCGGCGGGGATGCGCCGGCGAGCGACGACGCCGAATTGGACGCAGACGGAGCGGATGGTTTCAGCCTCGAGTACGACGCCGCGCGAAAGATCGCCCAGGGGCTGGGCGCCCGTCTCGAGCAGCTCCCCCATGTCGTGGTGGTCAAAGCGAACCAGGCGCGGTTGCTGTCGGTCGCAGAGCGAACCAAGCACCTGTTCGCAGGCGACGAAGGAGTCGTGCCGGCGAAGCGGGCCTCGAAGAAGCAGATGGGGTTGTTCGCCGAGCTGCAGGAAGCCGCGAAAGCGCAGGGCTGGGGCGAGCGCGGCGCGCCGAAGGCCGCCGCGACCACCTTGGACCGAGTACACCAGGCCATGCTCCTGTTCGCATCGGGTCGCGGCGAAGGGCTGAAACGCTTCCTCGTCGCGGAGGGCGTCGGAAACCAGGGCCAGTTCTGGACCCTCGCGCAGTCCCTATCCGCCCTCTACCCAACCGGATCGGAGGAGAAGCGGTGGGTGGACGGAGTGCTCGGGCGCAAGAAGGGGCTCGGCTTCGGATGACCCCCTTCGCCACCACATGGGCGTCCGAGTTCTACGGCGCCATTGAGGAGGAACGCTCTGCCGCAGACGCGCTCCGCGACGCCTCGTTGCGCTCGGACCTCGCCGCGTGGACGTCAGCTCTCACCGGCGTCGTCGTGGCTTCGTTCACTCGGCTCGGCTTGGCGGCAGCGGGCAGGGGCCACAGATGCTCCGTGTTGCCGGTTCGGCGAAACGAGTACCTGTCCCTCGACGTGACAGCGTTTCGCAAGGCCGGAACCGGGTGGCAGTTCCCTGTGGCCGCGTGCGAGCTCGAGAACTCGGCCGACGCGGACCTCGTCGCGTACTCGCTCTGGAAAGTGCTCTGCGTCCGATGCGGGCTCCGCGTCGTGTTCTGCTACCGGCCCGACGCATCGGACGGCCCCGGGTTTGTCTCCGCGCTCGGCGCACGCGTCGTGGAGGCGATGGAAATCGCCGACCGCGTCGCACTCGTCGGTGACACGCTGGTCGTCGTAGGCTCGAGAAACGAGGCCAGCACGTTCCCTTACGGCTTCTTTCAGATGTGGAAGCTCAACTCGAACACCGGACGCTTCGAGCGGTTCGCGCGACGGTGAAGGTGACAACAGCATGGCCCTGAAGCCCTGGTACAAGATCGTCACGCCGCGCGAGGACCTTCGAGAAGGGAAGCCCCTCGATGCGTCCGAGTTCGCCGTTCACCTCGACCACGTACGCGATGGGCGCGCGCCTGCCGTGTACCAGGACCCCGCCCAGTTCTTCGCGCGGACGTTCCTGACGAAGAACCTGCGCGAGCTCACGGCGCAGGTCGTCCGGCGCCTGTCGGGCGTGAAGGTCGAGACGTCTGCCATCTTCAACCTCTCGACGCAGTTCGGCGGCGGCAAGACGCACTCGCTCACGCTGCTCTACCACTTGGCGCAGAACGGCGACGCCGCGAAGTCGTGGAAGGGCGTCAGCGGAATTCTGGACAACGCGGGACTCACGACGGTGCCTCGCGCGGCGACCGCGATCTTCGTCGGGACCGAGTTCGACTCGATCACGGGTCGGGGCGGTACCGGCGGCACACCGGTCCGAAAGACGCCCTGGGGCGAGATCGCGTTCCAGCTCGGCGGGGCGGAGGGTTTCAAGCTCGTCGAGGAGCACGAGAAGGCGCTCACCGCGCCAGGCGGCGACGTGATCGAGCGCATACTGCCGAGCGGCAAGCCGGCGCTCATCCTGTTCGACGAGGTGATGAACTACGTCAGCCGGAGCCGCAAGAGCGGGCTCGCCGGTCAGCTCTACACGTTCCTGCACAATCTCTCGGAGGTCGCGCGCGGGCGCGACAACATCGTCCTCGCCGTCTCGATTCCCGCCTCGGAGCTCGAGATGACGGCGGAGGACCAGTCCGACTTCGAACGCTTCAAGAAGCTCCTCGACCGGGTCGGCAAGGCTGTGATCATGTCGGCGGAGGCGGAAACGTCCGAGATCATCCGCCGGCGGCTCTTCGAGTGGAGTGGGCTGCCGAAGGACGCGATCGCCACGGTCGATGAGTACGAGCAGTGGCTGCTCGCGAATAAGCAGCAGATCCCGAGCTGGTTCCCCGTCGAGAACGCGCGCGAGGCGCTGAAGGCGTCCTACCCCTTCCATCCGTCGCTGTTGTCCGTTTTCGAGCGGAAATGGCAGGGCCTCCCGCGGTTCCAGCAGACGCGCGGCGTCCTGAGGCTCCTCGCGCTGTGGGTGTCGAAGGCGTACAGCGAGGGATACAAGGGCGCGCACAAGGATCCTCTCGTCTCGCTCGGTACGGCGCCCCTGGAGGACCCGCTGTTCCGAGCGGCGGTGTTCGAGCAGCTGGGTGAAGCGCGGCTCGAGCCCGCCGTGACGACCGACATCGCGGGGACGGATCACGCGCACGCGCTCCGGCTCGACGCCGAGGCAACGGCCGAGATCAAGAAGGCGCGTCTCCATCGGAAGGTCGCCACGACCATCCTCTTCGAGTCGAACGGGGGGCAGCAGCGCGGGGACGCGACGTTGCCGGAGGTTCGCCTCGCCGTCGCGGAGCCAGGGCTCGACATCGGGAACGTAGAGCAGTGCCTGGAGGCGCTTACCGACGCCTGCTACTTCCTGGCAGCCGAGAAGAACCGCTACCGGTTCAGCTTCCAACCCAACCTGAACAAGCTCCTCGCCGATCGGCGGGCAAGCGTCACGGGCGCCGCAATCGACGAGGTGGTCCGGAAGGAGATCCAGAAGGTCTTCGCGGCCGGAAGCGGCATCGAGCGGCTCTTCTTCCCGAAGAAGAGCGGCGAGGTACCGGATCGCCCGGTGCTGACGATGCTGGTGCTGGCGCCGGACAACCCCGCGGGCGACGCCGCGACGAAGACCTTGATGACGTCGATCACGACCGAGAGCGGTTCGTCGTCCAGGACCTTCAAGAGCGCGCTCATCTGGGTCGCGCCGGAGGACTCCGCGCCGCTCATGGAGGAGGCGCGCAAGCTCCTCGCGTGGAGGGACATCGAGGCCGACGCGGAGGAGCTCAAGCTCGACGAGGCGAAGCAGCGTCAGCTCGCCGAGAACGCCAAGCGGGCCGAGCGGGACCTCAGGGAATCGGTGTGGAGGGCGTACAAGAACGTCTTTCTCCTCGCCGAGGACAACTCGCTCCGGAAGATCGACCTCGGCCTGGTGCACTCGAGCGCTGCGAACTCGCTCGTCGAGCTGATCTTGTCCCGTCTGAAGCAGGAGGACATCGTCGTCGAGGGCGTCAGCCCGAACTTCCTGACGCGTTACTGGCCACCGGCGCTTCCGGAGTGGAGCACGAAATCGGTGCGCGACGCGTTCTACGCATCGCCCAAGTTTCCCCGCCTCCTCAGGGCCGACGCGGTCAAGGACACGATCTCGAAGGGCCTCGACGCAGGAATCGTCGCGTACGTCGGCAAGAAGGCTGGAGGGTACGATCCGTTCGTCTACAAGCGCTCGCTCGCGGCGGCGGACGTCGAGATCGCAGAAGACGTCTTCCTCATCGCGAAGGAGCGTGCAGAGGAATACGTCGCCCGAAAGCCCCCGCCCCAGCCGCCCATCCCCGGAGGTGGTGGCGGTGGGGGAGGCGCGCAGCCGGGCGCGGGCGGCGGGGTGCCAGGCGGCGGTCCTGGTCCGGGCGGCGGCGGGTCCGCGCCGGGTACGGGTGGCTCCGGAGGCGGGGGCCCGGCGCCCACGCCTCCGATCGCCGGGTTCCAGTGGACCGGCGATGTCTCTCCCCAGAAGTGGATGAACTTCTACACCAAGGTGCTGTCGCGGTTCGCGACGGGCGGCGGCCTCAAGCTGACCGTCGCGGTGGACGTCGCTCCGCCGGGCGGAACGACGTCGGCGAAGATCGAGGAGACGAAGGTGGCACTTCGCGAGCTGGGGCTTTCGGAGGACATCACCACAAAGAGTGCGTGAGCCCGTCTCGCGGGTCCCCCCCGCGACGGCTGCCACCCGCCTCGTACAGCGACGCACGCTAATGCGCTCAATTTTCCTGGATATCCCCGAGCGCGAGTGGCTCGTCTCCAACGAGCTGGCGTTCGCGATCCGAGATACGTTTCCCGTCACCGACGGCCACACGCTCATCATAGCGCGCCGCCAAGTGCGTGATTGGTTCGACGCCACGCGTGACGAGCAGCGCGCAATGCTCGACCTCGTCGAGGTTGTGAAACTGCAGCTCGATGCGGAGCACCAGCCCGCTGGCTACAACGTCGGTTTCAACGTCGGCGTGCATGCCGGCCAGACGGTCATGCACCTCCACGTCCACGTCATCCCCCGCTACGAGGGCGACATGGACGACCCGGCGGGTGGCGTGCGGCACGTCATCCCGTGGAAGGGGAACTACAGGCGCCTCGCCGCGGAGCCGCTGGTCGTAGGCGGGACGGCGGACCCTTTCCTTGCGCACATCCGGCCGCTGTTCGCGGGCGCCCGCGAGATCGCGATCGTCGCGGCCTTCGTCCAGGACAGCGGGCTCGAGCTGCTCCAGGACCCAGTCTTCTCGGCTGCGGATCGGGGAGCCCGCATCCGGCTCATCACCGGCGACTATCTCGACATAACGCAGGCCGAGGCGCTGAAGCGGATGCTTGACTGGCAGGGCGCGCTCGCGCCCGCCGGCGCGCCCCCGCGCTTCGAGGCGCGGATCGTCGAGACGGCGCGGCTCGCGGGTAGCCGTTCGTTTCATCCGAAGTCATGGCGGTTCGAGGGGGAGGGCCTGGGCGTCGCGTTCGTCGGCAGCTCGAACGTCTCCGCCTCCGCGCTCTGGACGGGAGTTGAGTGGAACCTCCGGACGGACCGCTCGCGTGATCCGATCGCATACGCGAGCGTCAAGGAGGCGTTCGAGGCCGTCTGGGCGGGCGCGACACCGCTCACGCTGGAGTGGGTCACCGCCTATGCCGCCCGCGCGCGGGTCGCACCAGTCGCGCTGCCGCCCGGCGAGACGGAGGCGGAGCCGCTCACGGCGGCGCCGGATCCGCACGAGATCCAGCGCGATGCGCTCGACGCGCTCGCCGCGACGCGTGCGGACGGCGAGAAGCGCGCCCTCGTCGTGATGGCGACCGGCCTCGGCAAGACACTCCTCGCCGCATACGATGCGGATGCCTTCCGCAGCACGCTCGATCACCCGATCCGCGTCCTCTTCATCGCGCACCGGCGCGAGCTGCTCGTCCAGGCCGCGACGACTTTCCGGCGCGTCCTCCGCGGTGCCATGCCCGACCTGCGGGTGGGCTGGTTCGCCGAGGACCGGTCCGAGCTGGAGGCGGACATCGTCGTCGCGTCGGTCCAGAAGCTTTCCCGGCCCGAGAACCTCGAGCGGCTCGCGGCGGAGCGGTTCGACTACGTGGTCGTCGATGAGGTCCATCACGCCGAGGCGCCGAGCTACCGGCGCATCCTCTCGCGCATCGATCCGGGATTCCTGCTCGGCCTCACGGCCACGCCGGATCGCGCCGATGAGGGAGACGTCCTCGGCCTCTTCGATGACAACCTGCCGTTCCGTGCCGACCTCGGCGTCGGCATCGAGGCGAAGCGGCTCGTTCCGTTCGCCTACTTCGGCCTGAAGGACACGGTCGACTACTCGCACGACAACATTCCGTGGCGGAATCGCCGGTTCGACCCGAAGCGGCTCGAGGAAGCCGTTCAGACGCAGGAGCGGATGGAGCGGCTCTGGAGCGCGCTCGGTGAGCACGGCGGGATGCGGACGCTCGTATTCTGCTGTTCGATCCCGCATGCCGAGTTCGCGAAGAGGTGGCTCGAGGGGCGCGGCGTGCGCGTGCGGGCGGTGCACTCCGACCCCGGCTCGGACGACCGCAGCCGCGCACTCGCCGACCTCGCCGCGGGTCGCATCGACGCGGTATGCGCGGTCGACCTGTTCAACGAGGGGGTCGACGTTCCCCTCGTCGATCGGGTCGTGATGCTCCGGCCGACAGAGTCGCCGGTGGTGTTCCTGCAGCAGCTCGGGCGCGGGCTCCGCATCGCCGAGGGCAAGGAGCGGCTCACGGTCATAGACTTCGTCGGAAACCACCGCGTCTTCCTGGACCGCGTGCGGACGCTGCTCTCGCTTGGCGATGCGCGGCCGGACCTCCGCGCATTCCTTGAGGGCGGGGAGGCCGAGCTGCCTCCCGGGTGCTCCATTGATGTTCAGCTCGATGCGATCGATCTGCTCCGACGGCTTCTTCCTTCGGGCGCAAACGCGGTCGAGCGCGCGTATCGGGAGCTTCAGGTGGCGCGAGGCGAGCGCCCCACGATTGGCGAGCTGTACCGCTCCGGCTACTCGCCCTCCGTGCTGCGTCAGGTGCACGGTAGCTGGTTCGAGTTCGTCCGCTCGGAAGGCCACCTCACCGCGGATGAGGAGCGCGTTCTCGAAGCCGGGCGCGATTGGTACCGCGAGCTCGAGACGACCGTCCTCGAGAAGTCGTTCAAGCTGGTGCTGCTCGAGGCAGTCATCGAGCTCGAGGCGCTCGGAACGGGCGTCAATCTCGACGTGCTCGCGCGGCGTAGCCACCAGATCCTCGTCCGCTCCCCCGAGCTGTTCCGCGACCTCAACGGCGTAAACGAGCTGCCGGACCCGCGTGTACCCGCCGAGCGGGCGTGGCTCGCGTACTGGCGGAAGAACCCGGTGAAGGCGTGGGCCGGGACGCCTGCTGAGCCGAAGCGGTGGTTCGCGGTCGAAGGCGATCGGTTCTTGCCGAAGCTGCCGATCCCGACCGGGCTTGAGGAGACGGTCGTCGAGATGACGCGGGAGCTGGTGGACTATCGGCTCGCGCAGTATCGCCGTCGGTTTGAGCCGGAGGTCCAGGGCGATGCCTTCGTCTGCAAGGTCATCTCGAACGAGCGCGATCCGATCCTGATGCTCCCGCCGCGGATGTCCCGGCCCGACCTGCCGACCGGCGACACCGACGTCCGGCTCGCGCACTCTGGCGCCGGTTCGCCCACCGGAGCTTGGTGGCGCTTCCGCTTCGTGAAGATCGCCTGCAACGTGGCGCACCCGGTCGGCTCGACGAAGAACCTGCTCCCCGACATCCTGCGCGCTTGGTTCGGGCCGGCGGTCGGCAGGGCGGGGACCGCCTTCCGTATTCGCTTCTTCCGGTCGCCCGACGGGTGGAACGTGGAGCCGCTCGGGCAGATGATCGATCTGCCTTCGCGCGGGCGCGTGGTGGCGTTCCCAACGCTTCGCGCGGCAGCCGGCGCCGCGGGTGCCCCGACGGCGGGCGCACCCGAGGCGGAGGAGGTCGTGCTTCCGGTCCCGAGTCGCGGGGCCGAGCTCTTCGCGGTCCGTGCTGCGGGCAACTCGATGGCGGGCGGCGGGGATCCCATCCGCGACGGCGACTGGCTCCTCTTCCGGTACGCCCGTGGCGCCGGGCTCGGCGCCGTCGAGGGCCGGGTGGCGCTCGTCCAGGTCAGCGACGGGAGCGGCGACGGCGCCTACCAGGTGAAGCGGATCGTGCGGCGCGATGGACGCTGGCTCCTCGCGTCGGACAATCCCGGGATCGCGCCGTTCGCGGCGCAGGAGCGCACCGTCCCCGTCGCGATCCTGGCGGAACACGTGTCACCTGAGGCGCTCGCCCCGGAGGTCGGCGCGCACGTCGAGGACGGGGAGGTCGGGAAGGCCTTCGGGCTCGACGCCGACCCGCGCGACGGGCTGCGCGTCGGCGGACACCTGTTCGTGATGGTGGACGGGCGGGGTGTTCTGTCCGCGCCGGACCGGGTTACGCGTCCGGTGCCGGCGCGCCGGCCTGGCGAGACCGCGTTCGTATTCGCCCGCGGCGAGGGGACGACCTGGAGGTACTGCGGCGTCGGGCGGTGGAACGACGACGAGCGAGCGTGGGTGATCCCCGAGGTCGATTACGGTACCTGGAAGCACCTCGGGGTGGGGCGGACCGCGTCGCGACGCCTGCCCGAGCCCCAGCTCGAGCGCGCCCGAGCACTGGCGACCGCGGCCGTCGAGCGGTTCGGCGGGAACTGGATCGAGCGGGACGGAAAGCGGTGCCGGGTTGTCGGCCTTGCGGAGCGGGGCGGCGTCCGCATCGACGGCGGCCCTGACGGGTTCCGCGAGCGGACGGTGTCGCTCGTCGACTTGGCCTGGGTGCTCGTCGCGAGGGACGACGTCGAGGCGAAGGGCGGCGTGCTGGACGAGGCGCGCGTGAACCTGGCCCGCTATCTCGAGGGGACGCCGAAGGAAGCGACGCGGTGGATCGATACACGTTGGGCGCTGGTCATCGCCGCGGCTGTGGCCTCAGCCTGAGCGTCGTGGCCGCCGAGGAGAACGAGACCCGGATCCGGGGCTCGAGTAGACTCGTGTCGCGATGCAGTACTGGTGGGTGAACCAGAAGCAGACGTACCGCCACGAGATCGGCGGCGGGTATCTCTGGTCCCCGAAGCGCCGCGCAGATCTCAGCCGAAACCAGTTCTACGAGAACATGAAGGTCGTCGCTCCCGGCGACCTGGTGTTCTCGTACTGGGAAGGAGCGATTCGAGCGTACGGCACGATTCGTTCTTTCGGGTACGACGCGCCGAAACCGGACGAGTTCGGGGCGGTCGGCCGCAACTGGAGCCAGATCGGCTATCGCGTCGATGTCGAGTACGTCCGGCTGACGGCACCTGTTGCGCCCCGTAGCGCGTGGGAGCGAATCCGCCCGCTGCTCCCTGAGAAGTACTCGCCCCTCAACGCGGCGAACGGGAAGGGGCTGCAATCCGTCTACCTCGCAGCGCTGCCGTCCGATCTCGGGAACCTGGTCTGGTCGCTCGTCGTTGCCGCCGGGAACCCGCTCCAGGCGCGCGACGCGAGAGCAACGCTCGTCGCGTCCGCCGAGGAGCCGGAGCGCGAGGTATGGGAGCGGCATGAGCTCGAGGAGCTTCAGCGAGCACGTCTCGACTCGACCGAGCGCGAGGCGCTCGTGAAGGCACGTATCGGCCAGGGGCTCTTCCGCGCGAATGTCGCTCGCATCGAACCGGAGTGCCGAATCACGAAGGTGTCCAACCCGGCGTACCTGATCGCGAGCCACATCAAGCCGTGGCGGCACGCCACGAACGACGAGCGGTTGAGCGCGCACAACGGCCTCCTGCTCGCCCCGCACGCTGACTTCCTGTTCGATCGGGGGTTCATCTCATTCGCTGACGGGCAGCTGCTCGTTTCTCCCGTAGCGGACGAGAGGACCCTGGTGAAGCTTGGTGTCGACCCGGACCGGCCCCCGATCATCGGCAAGTTCTCGCGGGATCAGGAGCGTTACCTCGAGTTCCACCGGACGGAGATCTTCCGAAGCGCGACCGTGAGGTAGCCCGACGGCTGGGATCTGCCGTGCGCCGGCTTTTCGGGCGGAGAATCATCCGGTTGCGCAATAGTGCGCAATGCGCGATGAACACGCGGTTCCGGGGAACGCCACCTTCCCCGCGCAATTCTGACGTTCCCGTCGATCCAGCGTCAGGATCCCCTCGTGGTCGCGCCTGAAGCCCTCGCGGTGCGAACGGCGCTAGCACTCTTGTGCAGCTCCGTGCCCGGATCCCCGCATTCTCCGGACCAGCGAGTCCGTGTACGCCCGCTGCCCGTGAGGGCGGACGCAGGTGGGGGAACACGCGTCGAGATCCCCGCCCGACGTCTCCAAGTGTTCCCCACGGAGAATCAGCAACTTTGGCAAGGGATCCCCTGCGCCTGTCACCATGGGGAACTCGTATCCGTGGTCCAGGGGAACGTTCACGCAGCTTGTGGGGATCTTCGTCGAACATCCCCTCGGACTCGCGGCCGTGTGCTCCGCGGCCGTCGGCTGTCGCCTGCCCGCCGGCGGCGACGTGGGTGAGCTCGCGCTCAGGTGCGCGAGCTCACCCGTGCGATTCGGGCGGCCAAATATTGAGCCAAAATTGTACGTGACCCTACTTGACTTCAAACCCGCTCCTGGTTTCGAGATGGGGAAGGTGGGCAATGTGCCCCGCCACCACACTCAAGGAGAAGACCAGTGAACGAGACTCGCGGAAAGACCCCCGCTGACCCCGATGTCATCTTCAACAAGAGCGCGAAGCACCTGCGGCGCGCGGCGAAGGCCTGCCGCGTGAACAAGGGCGGCCTCGGCTGCGCCGTCCTCGACGTCGCGGCCGCTCTCATCGACAACGCGCCGGCCCTGTCGCAGGCGCTCGGCGACGGCGCGATCGACGCGACGGTGTCCGCCGTCGCCAGCAAGGCGGCCGACGTGGCGAAGCTCCACGCCGCCAAGACGGCGAGCACCCGCGCCGACGCGACGCCCGCGCCCGAGCGGAAGCCCACCCACGCCGGCGTGGCTGTGGCGCCGCGCGACGGCACGGCCAGGCCGGTGCACGGCGTTGACGCGGGGGTGGAGGCCTCCGGTGACCGGGACTAGCCTCGCGGCGGCGCCGCCTCGGGCGTGGATCTGCGTGCCCTGCTCGTTCGAGGCCAACGCCGAGTACCGGGAGCCGCCCTCGGCCGAGGCGAGGTGCGCGAGCTGCGGCCAGGTCGCGAACCCCTGCGCGCTGCTGCGCATCGAGCTCCGCGCCCTCCGCCAGGAGGTCGCGGCGCTCCACGGGGAGGGCAGGGCGGCGCGGCGCTCCGCCGGCGGCGAGGGCACCGGCGAGACCCTGACGCCGCAGGAGGCGGCCGCGTACCTGCGTCTCCCCTCGGTCCGCGCACTGTACCAGGCGGTCCGCCGCGGCCAGGTCCCCGTCCACCGCTTCGGCCCGCGGCGGATGCGGTTCCACCGGGCGGAGCTCGACGCGGTCCTCGCGCTTCGGTAGCGGCTCGTGCGGGTCGCCGGGCGCAGCACGGGCCCGGCGACCCGCGCTAGAATCGCCTCCGACGCCCGCCTGCCAAGGAGAAGCTCATGGGCGTCTACCAGTACGAGAAGGACGGCCGGACCCTGTTCGGCCTCGATGCATGGATAAAGCTGCCCAGCGGGCAGCTGAAGCGGGTCCGGGTGAAGAAGATCCCGAGCCAGAAGCACGCGAAGATGCTCCTCGCCAAGCTCGAGATCGACGCGTTCGAGGGCCGCTGGTTCGACCGGCAGCTCGAGGCGAAGACGACGGTCGAGGACTGCTGGAAGGCGTGGGAGCCGATCACCCGGCGCGACAACGACAGCTGGCGGTCCGACGTCGATCGGGCGCGCCACCTCGTCGAGCACCTCGGCAGCCGGCGCGCCGCGAAGCTCACGCGCAAGGACGTCGAGGAGTACCGGGAGAAGCGCTTCGAGGAGACCACCCGCCGCGGTGGCCCTCCCGCGCCCGGCACCATCGACCGCGAGATCGCGCTGCTCAAGCGCTGCATCAACTTCGCGATCGAGTGCGGGACGCTCGTGCGGAACCCCATCGCCGCGGTGCCGCTCCTCAACGAGCCGAACACCCGCGACATGGTGCTGAAGCCGGTCATGCTCGAGCGGATCCTGAAGGCGGCGCCGCCCACCTTCGCGCCGGTGATCGAGTTCGACTACGAGACCGGGCTCCGCAAGACCGAGCTCCGCTTCCTGCGCTGGGAGCAGGTGGACCTCGGGCTCGGGTGCATCCGCCTCTCGGCGAAGGAGACGAAGACGAACGAGGCGCGCGTCGTCTACCTCACGAGCCGCGCGCTCGAGATCCTCCGCGCGACCCCGCGCCAGCTCCACTCGCCGTACGTATTCGTGAACCCGGACACCGGCCGGCCCTGGAGCGAGCACAACAAGATGCTCCGCCGCGCCTGCGAGCGCGCCGGCTACGCGGGCATCTGGTTCCACGACCTCCGCCGTTCGTTCGTCACGAACGCGCGCCGGAGCGGCGTGCCGGAATCGGTCGTGATGAAGCTCTCGGGCCACAAGACCCGGAGCGTCTTCGACCGCTACAACATCATCGACGAGGGGGACCTCAAGGCCGCGGTGGAGCGCATCGACGCGGCGCGCCGGGAGGGTGCCGCCCCCACCTTTCGAGGCGAATTTTCCACCCGGACGGACTAGACGAGAGCTGGCCACGAAGCCAGTCGAAGGGGTCAACGCAGTGCGGCGAAAGGCTGTAAGAAGCGCCGAAAAAGCACGAGGCCTTGCGCGGTTGAGCACGCAAGGCCTCGGATTTACTAGCGGGCCCTAGAGGATTTGAACCTCTGGCCTTCGGATTCGTAGTCCGACGCTCTATCCAACTGAGCTAAGGGCCCAAAACCTATTCGACTGTGCCGGCCGCGATGCGCTGGGCCGGGTTGCTGCACGACTGACTGGCGGAAAGGCAGGGATTCGAACCCTGGATACGGTTACCCGTATACTGGTTTAGCAAACCAGCGCCTTCGGCCTCTCGGCCACCTTTCCGAACCCTCGTTCTCCTTCACCTGGCGGAGGAGGAAGGATTCGAACCTTCGGAGGGCGTGAACCCTCTGCGGTTTTCAAGACCGCCGCCTTAAACCGCTCGGCCACTCCTCCGAATCCGTCCTCGTTCCGAAACCTTGCCCGCGGGCGCCTCAGGCGCGCGCGAGCGGACGGCCCATATACGTGAGCGGCGGGCGGGGATCAAGGGGAGAAGCAGAGGGACGGATCGCCGAGCTCGCGCCGCCGTGGGCCGCTGCGCCGGCGCTGGGGAGGAGGGACAGGACCCGCTCCGCCCACCCTTCGACAGGCTCAGGGTGAGCGGGGTAGGTGGGCGGTTCCTCTGGAACGTGGTCTATACGTCTCCGCGAACTCGCCCCCGCCTCCCTCCTCGGGGTTGACACACCCTGCCGCACCCCTGCACGCTCGCTCCCTCACTGGGAGAGGAGATCGGATGGCGCGGACTTCGGCGGTGGCTCTGGTGGGGTTCCTCTCGGTCGTCCTGCAGGCGTGCTCGGGCGGTGACGGCGACCAGCGGGAGGAGCTCCCTCCCGTCGTCCTCGCCGGCAGCTCGCCCGCGGACGGCGCGCTCGGCGTGGCGACCAGCGCGCAGGTGACGCTCACGTTCTCTGGCGCGCTCGCCGAGGCGAGCGTGAGCGCCTCGTCCGTGTCGCTGCGCTGCACCGGCACGTATACGGGAGAGCCGTACTGGGACGTGTCGGAGGCGCTGACCTTCCCCACCGTCGTGCCCGTCGAGGTCTCGTACGCCGCGGCCTCGCGCACGATCACCGTGGCGCCGCGGGCGCCGCTGGCGGCGAGGCGGAACTGCGTGCTCCAGACTGGCGGGCTGCGGGACGGCGCCGGCCGTGAGGTGGCGGCGTCCGTCTCGTTCCGCACCGTCGCGAACCCGATGACCCGGCGCGTCTCCTACGACGCGGCGGGCGCGATCTCGCTAGCGCAGACCTTCGCCCACGACGCGGCCGGGAACGTCATCCAGGGCGTCTCGTCCTATCAGCCGGGCGGCGACGGCGAGTGGCTCACCGCCGACGACCCGGTGGGCTCGGTCTGGACGAGCGCGTACGACGCCGCGGGGAACTGGACGAGCTGGGCTGCGTGGGAGGCCGGCGCGGATCTCGCCTGGTTCACCCCCGACGATCCGGTCTCGGACTTCCGTGGCGCCGTGTTCGACGAGGTGGGTCGCGTCCTGCGGAGCGTGGGGTACGGCGAAGCGGGTCTCGATGGGCTGCCGTTCACGGCCGACGACGTGCCGTCGAGCTGGTCCGAGATCGTTCGCTCGGCGGCGGGCGACGTGGTCGCCGAGAAGTTCCACCAGTACCCGGGCGCGGACGGGACGTGGTTCACGGCGGACGACCCGACGTACGCGTACGACGCGTTCGCCTACGACGCGCCCGGAGGACGGCTGATGCGCCTCACCACCGTGTCGAACCCCGGCGCCGACGGTAAGTGGCTCACGCCCGATGACGTCCCGGACTACTACTACGAGTTCCAGTACGACGCCGCGGGCGTCCACGACACGACGATCGCAATGGGCGCCGCGGGACCGGACGCGGTCTGGCTCACCGATGACGACGTCCCCGACTCCTGCCAGCGGGTCTCGTACGGCGCCAACCTCCGTCCGACGCGGTTCGCGTGGTACCGCGCCGGCGACGACGCCACGTGCTTCACGACGGACGACTACGTCTACTCGTACCGGGAGCTGAGCTACGCGCGGAACGGGGGCGTCGAGAGCGAAATCTGGTACCGCGCCGCGGGGCCGGATGGGGAGTGGTTCACCGCGGACGACGCCAAGGGGAGCGCGACCTGGTTCGACCCGAGCCTCGGGCCTGAGCTGGCCGTCGGTAACCTCTGAGAACAGGCCGAGGGAGAGGGGCCTCGGGGGGCTACCTCTCCACCCCCCTCGGAAACGCCTGCGGCGCGATCCGCTCGAGGCCGCCCATGTACGGCCGCAGCGCCTCGGGCACCACGACCGTCCCGTCCGCCTGCTGGTAGTTCTCGAGGATCGCCACCACCGTCCGGCCGATGGCCACGCCCGAGCCGTTGAGCGTGTGCGCGAGCCGCGGCTTGCCGCCCTCGCCGCGGTAGCGCACGCGGATGCGGCGGGCCTGGAAGTCCTCGCAGTTCGAGACCGAGCTGATCTCCCGGAACTGGTCCTGGCCCGGGCACCACACCTCGACGTCGTAGGTCTTCGCCGACGAGAAGCCCATGTCGCCCGTGCACAGGAGCGACACGCGGTGGTGCAGGCCGAGGCGGCGCAGCACCTCGCAGGCGTCGTCCACCATCTTCTCGTGCTCGGCGTAGCTCTCCTCCGCCTTCGCGAACTTCACGAGCTCCACCTTGTGGAACTGGTGCTGGCGGATGAGGCCGCGGGTGTCGCGGCCGGCGGCGCCGGCCTCGGCGCGGAAGCACGGCGTCCACGCGCAGTA
Organism: Anaeromyxobacter sp. Fw109-5; assembly: GCF_000017505.1. NCBI lineage: Bacteria > Pseudomonadati > Myxococcota > Myxococcia > Myxococcales > Anaeromyxobacteraceae > Anaeromyxobacter > Anaeromyxobacter sp. Fw109-5. Next base: position 4,637,713 of record NC_009675.1, on the reverse strand, counting down.
CGAGATGGGCAGCTGGTTCGCCTCGAAGATCTCGTCCCGGTGCATGTTCGTCACCGGCACCTCGGCGGTCGGGATGAGGTACATCGGCGACTCGCCCTGCGTCTTGAAGAGGTCCTCCTCGAACTTCGGCAGCTGCCCGGTGCCGGTCATCGTCTCGGCGGTCACGAGGTAGGGCGGCAGGATCTCCGTGTACCCGCGGCTCGTGTGCACGTCGACGAAGAACGCGGCGAGGGCGCGCTCGAGCCGCGCGGCGGCGCCCTTCGAGATGGTGAAGCGCGAGCCGGAGAGCTTCGCCGCCTGCTGCCACTCGAGCACGCCCAGCGCCTCGCCGAGCTCCCAGTGCGGCTTCGGCTTGAAGTCCATCGCGGGCTTCTCGCCCCAGGTGGAGACGACGCGGTTGTCGTGCTCGTCCTTCCCGTCCGGCACCGACTCGTGCGGCGGGTTCGGCACGAGGAGGAGCAGCCGCTCGATCTCCGCCTCCACCTGGCCGAGCTCCTGCTCCGTCGCCTTCACCGAGTCGCCCAGCGCGCGCAGGTCGGCGCGCGCCTTCTCGCCGGCGGCCTTGTCGGTGCGCATGAGCTCGCGGATCTTCGCGTTCGCGTCGCTCTGCTCCTTCTTCTGCTTCTCGAGCTGCACGTTCAGCTCGCGGCGGCGAGCGGCGAGCGGCTTCACGGGAGCGATCGCCTGGACGGCCGCCTCCCCACGTCGGGCGAGCTTCCTCTCGAAGCCCTCGAAGTCCTGGGCGACCGCCTTGAGGTCGAGCATGTCGATCCTGTCTCGCCCCGAAAAGGAGCGTGAAATCGGCGGGTAGGAGTAGCTTTTAACTTCTGCGCGGGCAAGGGGTCTCATGTGCCGTGACCCGCGCGAACGGCATGCCCGACGACGGCGACACGACGCGACGTCCGACGCTCCGGGTGCTCACCGGCGGCGCCGCGCACCAGGCGGCGGGTCTCGGCGTCTCCGACGACGCGCTGCTCGCCGCGTTCCTCGTCGGCGACGACGACGCGTTCGGCGATCTCGTCCGGCGGCACGAGCGGCTGGTCCTCTCCATCGTGCGCCGCTACGCCCGCACCCCCGAGGACGCCCGCGACCTCGCCCAGCGCACCTTCCTGCGCGCCCTCGAGGCGGCGCGGCGCACCTTCCGCCGCGGCGCCCGCGAGGGCTTCCCGTTCCGCCGCTGGCTGGTGCGCATCGCGGTGAACCTCGCGAAGAACCACCTGCGCGACGACCTGCGCGTCGGCCGCGTGTCGCTCGACGCGCTCGGCGCCAGGGAGGCCCACCCGGCCGTGGCCGTGGAGGCGCTCGAGGAGGCCGAGCGCCACGCCGCGGTCCGCGCGGCCGTCCTCCGCCTGCCGCGCCGCATGCGCGAGGTGCTCACCCTGCGCGTGGACGCCGAGCTGCCCTTCGCCGAGATCGCCGACGCGCTCGGCATCAGCGAGAACGCCGCGCGCGTCACCTTCCACCACGCGACGCGGAAGCTCCGCGCCGCGCTCGTCCCGGAGGGCCAGCCATGACCCCCGCGAGCGCCTGCAGCGACTACGATCTGCTCCTCTCGCTCCACGCGGCGAACGCGCTGCGCGGCGACGACCGCGACCGCCTCGAGGCGCACCTCGCGCGCTGCCCGGAGTGCCGCGGCGCGCTCGAGGAGACGGCCGAGCTGCTCCGCCTCACGCGGCTGCCGGCGCCGACGCCGGTGGAGCGGCGCGTCTTCTCGAGCCTGCCGGAGCGCACCGTCGAGGCGGTGCGCCAGGGCGAGCGCCGGCGCGGCGTGGTCCGGCGGATCGCGCTCGCGATGGGGGCGGTCGCGGCCCTCTCGCTCGTGCCGCTGGTGATGAGGGACGCGCCGCCCGAGGTGGGGGATCCCGGCTCGTGGTTCGACAGGCTCACCACGAGCGGTAGGTCGAGAGGGCTCACCACCAGCGGACGGTCGGGAGGGCTCACGGCGAGCGGCGCCTCCGAGACGCTCGACGCGGCAGGCGAGCCGGACGCGCTCGTCGATCCGCGCGCCGCGCGGCGCGTGCGGGAGAGCTCGGGTGGCGGTCACCCGCAGCTCGCCTCCGCCTCGCCGCAGCTCCCGGTGCAGGCGGCGTCCTGGGAGGAGCCGGATCCGGATCAGCTCTGGGAGGACAGCTCGGTCCTCCAGGCCCTCGGCGAGCTCGAGGAGATGGCCTTCGCGGCGGAAGCCGCGGTGCAGTGAGGCGCGAAAGAGCTCGGTCGCGCCCCGATCGACAACCAAGGAGGAGACCATGAGGAAGATCCTCATCGCGGCACTCGTGTTCCCGCTCGCCGCCTTCGCGCAGGCGGGACAGCCGCAGAAGCAGCAGCCGCCGCCCAAGCCGGGCGCGCAGCAGGGGCAGCCGCCGGGTCCGGGCGCCGGGCCGATGCGCGGGCCGGGTCCCGGTCCGGGCATGGGACGCGGCGATCCTGAGCAGATGGAGCGGCGCATGCGCGTCGCGCGCACGCTCGGCCTCGCCGAGGCGCTCGACCTCGAGCCGGCCGAGGCGGTGAAGCTCTCTGCCCAGCTCGAGAAGTCCGACGAGAAGCGGCTCGCCATCCACAAGCAGCTCGCCGAGTCGAAGCAGACGCTGCGCCGCGCGGCCTCGGGCGAGAAGGTCACCGCCGCCGAGGTCGATCAGGCGGTCCAGCGGATGTTCGCCGCGCGCGGCCAGCTCGAGGCCATCGATCGCGACGCGACCCAGGCGCTCGTGAAGGACCTCACCCCCGACAAGCGCGCCCGCGCGGTGCTCTTCCTCGAGCGCTTCCAGCGGCGCTTCGGGCCGGGCCAGGGCGGCCCGGGCATGATGGGCGGTCGCGGCGGGATGCGCGGCCACATGCACGGCGGCGGCATGGGCATGGGGATGGGGATGGGCCCGATGGGCGGCGGGATGGGGATGGGCGCCGGCGGCATGTGCCCGAACCCGGACTGCCCGATGAACCAGCCGGACGGAGACGAGGAGTAGCGGTCTAAGGTGTGCGCCCGCGAAGAGCCGGTACCAGCGCCGGCTCGCCTCGGGCGCCGTCGCCATCGCTCGGGACGAGCGGGATCCAGGGCCCGTTCGTCCCGAGCTGGCGGCGGGTAGGGCGAAGCCGCGGCGGCGGTAGTGGGAGGACCCCGCTCGCGCTTCCCAGCCCGAGCGAAATCGACGCGATCGGACCCCGGGCCGGCTGCGGCGGCGGGGCGCGATCCGCAAAATCCGACCACCCCCTCCGGTCTCACTCGCGCCCTGGCGCCGGATAGCCATTATCCTTCCGGCGCGCATGCCCCCGACCACCACCCGCCCAACGCTCGCCGTCGTCACCGGCGCCTCCGCCGGCATCGGCGCCATGCTCGCCCGGGAGATCTCCCGCCGAGGTCGACCCGTGCTGGCGATCGCCCGCCGCGTCGAGCGGCTCCAGTCCCTCGCCGCCGAGGCGCGCGCGCTCGGCCACGCGGAGATCATCCCGCTCGCGGTGGACCTGACCCACGAGGACGCGCCCGGGAAGGTCGCGGCCGCGGCGCGGGAGCACGGCGGCGCCGCCTGGCTCGTGAACAACGCCGGCTTCGGCGCCTACGGTCAGTTCGAGCGGCTCGAGCCGGCGCGGGTGCGCGAGATGATCCGGCTCAACTGCGAGGCGCTCGTCCTGCTCTCGCATGCGCTGCTGCCCGACCTGCGCGCCGCGGGCGACGGCGTCCTCCTCAACGTCGCCTCCGCCGCCGCCTTCCAGGCGACGCCGTACATGAGCCTGTACGGCGCGACCAAGGCGTTCGTGCTGTCGTTCTCCGAGGGGCTCTCCGAGGAGCAGCGCGCTGCGGGCGTCTATGTCGGCGCCTACTGCCCGGGCCCGGTCGCGACCGAGTTCGGCGAGGTCGCCGGCGCCGCGGGCCGCTTCGAGCGCGTTCCCGCGGTCCTCTCCGCCGAGGACGCCGCACGCGAGGCGCTCGCGCAGATCGATCGGCGCGCCGTCGTCCACGTCCCCACCGTCGTCTACCGCCTCACCGCGACCGCCGTCCGCTTCATGCCCCGGTCGGTCGTCCGCCGCATCGCCGCCTTCGCGCACCGGGAGGAGAAATGAGCCGCCGTTCCCCGAAGGACCGCGATCGCGATCGCGACGCCGCGCCCGGCATCGCGCCCGCCTACGAGGGCGCCGAGGTGCTGACCGCGCTGCTCTCCCGCGCGGGCTCGCGCTACTCCGCGAGCGAGGTCGCCGAGGCGTTCCGGCGCGCGCAGGCCGCGGGCGAGTCGCGCTCGGCGGTCATCCCGGGCGTCTTCTCCGGCGAGCCGCACTTCGCGTCCCCGGACGAGGCGCGGCGCCTCTACGCGAACCTGTTCGGGCTGTGGGCGCGCGTCGCGGCGGGCGGCGGGCCCGAGGAGGAGGCGGCGCCGCCGGAGAACGTGGTAGCCGCCGAGGAGCCGCTGCCCGAGCTGCCCGATCGCGGCTCCCAGACCGGCACCGAGCTCGCCCCCGAGCTTGTCGAGACGGTGTGGCGCCACCTCGACGCGCTGCCGGCTCGCGAGGTGCAGCGCAGGCGCGATCGCTACATGAACGTCCAGGCCGACATCGTCGCCTGGCTCGACGCCGCCCCCATCCCCGAGTCCGGCGCGGTGGCCGTGCAGGACCTCGCCTTCGAGACATGGGCCATGTTCGACCAGGCCTTCGGCGATCGGCTCGCGGCGGTCGACTTCCGCGAGCTGCGCACCCTCGAGCAGGAGCCCGCGGCGCTCGAGTCGTCGCAGCCCGCCCTGGCCGCGTACGTGTCGGAGCAGCTCGACGTGCTCGCCGACGAGGACCCGGAGTTCACCCCGGAGGCCCGCGCCCAGGTGGAGCGCGCGCTCGCGACCATCGCGGGGGCGCTCGAAGGGGCTGTAAGCGAGCCGTCCTGAGCACCTGAACGCGGCCACGAGCGGCCGCCAGGCAGTCGACGCTCGAGCTTCGTCATTGCGACCCGTATTTCCCGCGCGATTCCCGCGCGGGTGCGGCGCACCACGATCCGCGGCTTTGCCATGAGCGAGCAGGCCCCCGGCCGCCCGGCAGGGGAGTGAACCTCCGCTTGCCCCGCGGTCGCGGGAGTAGTCCCTCGCTCGCCTGCGACACAGCTTCGCACGTACCGGAAGCGAACCCTGTCTCGGTGGCCACACCGACTGCCGGGGAGGCGTTCGTGCGGGGGACGCGTGGCAGTGATCGCGGACATCACGGTGGGAAGCCAGCCGGGGCGAGCGCCGCGGACTCACTCCGCAGCGTGCTCCGCCGATGGGGCACGGACTCGGGTGTACCGCGAAAACCGGACTACACCGGCAGGCTGCTCGTCCGCACCTCGGGAGAGCGATCGGAAGAAGGCTGGGAGAGCGGTAGAGCAAGCGATGCCAGGGAAGGCGAGCAACTGGACCGTCACTCGCCTGGACGCCCGGCATCTCGGACAGACCTACCTGTGCGCGCCGGAGTGACGCGCACGGGACGACCTCCGCACGTCCGGCTGGGGACGTGCGCGAGCACCTGCCATCCAGCCGCGACACGGCGGGGGCCGTTCGCGTGCAGTGAAGGGAGCGAAGCCATGACGCAGATGCTGATGAAGCTGTGGAAGGACGAGGAAGGCCCGACGGCGGTCGAGTACGGCGTGATGGTTGCGCTGATCGCGGTGGTCATCATCGCCGCCGTGATCCTGCTCGGCCAGAACCTGAGCACCACCTTCAACGACGTCGCCACCCAGATCCTCCCCGCGGCTGGGTAGGTCCTCGACGATCGGCGCGCCGGCCCGGGCGACTTCCCCGGCCGGCGCGAGCGACTCCCCATGGACTACCCGTCCTCGCACTTTGCGCTCCTGAGCGCGTTGCTCGCGATCGCCGCAGCGTCGGACGTAGCGCTGCGTCGGATCCCGAACGTCGTGGTGGTTGCGGTTGCGGCCGCGGGGATCGCCTCACAGGCGGTGGTCCACGGGATGGGGAACGCCGCCAGCGGTCTCGCGGCCGCCGGGATCACGGCCGGCGTCCTGTGGCCGGCGTGGAAGCGGCGCATGGTGGGAGGCGGAGACCTGAAGCTCGCCGCTGCGTCCGCCGGCTGGATTGCGCTGGCGGGAGTCCCCGTGTACTTCGTCGCGAGCGCGCTGGCGGCGGGGATGCTCGCCGTCGTTGCCTACTCAGCCTCGACGCTCGGTGCGCGCTCGGCGATGCGGCGGAACCTCGTCGCGCTCGCGCTCGGCAGCGGCAGCGCCGACCTCCCGCTCCAGCCCGTGCCGGGGCGCGCGGTGGTCCCGGCAGGCGCCGCCTTCGCGCTCGGCGCGCTCTTCACGATCTTGTTCGGGGGGACGCCGTGATCGCTCGCGAGTCCATGGTGAGGCACGCACGAGGCGCGGCCGCGGTCGAGTTCGCGCTCGTGCTCCCCGTGCTGATGCTCCTTTGCCTCGGCGCGATCGAGTGGGGGTTCCACTTCTTCCAGCGCGAGATCATCGTGAACGCCGCCCGCGAGGGGGCACGCGCGGGGAGCATCGCCGACGCGGACGCGGAGACGGTCGCCGAGGATCGCGCGCTCGCGTATCTCGGGGTGGCAGGTCTCGATGGGACCACCTGCGACGTGGCCCCGACGCTCACGAACACCGGGTCGCCGCCCACGCCTGCGATTCGCGTGTCGATCGACTGCACCGGCGGCTCTTTCACGCTTCTCTTCAAAGATTTCATGCCGGAGCGGATCGTCGCGACGGCCGAGATGCGCCGCTGAGCGCAGGGAGAATCCAGGATGACGGGCTCGGGCGGAGGGGATCGAGGCAGCAGCAACCTGCGACGCGCAGCGGAGAAAGGCTCGCGGCGCACCGGGCTCCGCGCGGCGCTCTTCCTGGGGATCGCCGCGATCGCGGCCATCGCCACCGCGCTGCTGTTCACGCGATACCTCGAGGCGAAGGCGTCCGCGGCGAAGGTCCCGACGACCAAGGTCGTGGTCGCTTCCGTGGACATCCCGTCCGCCACCATGCTTCGGACGGAGTCGCTCTCGGTCATCGATTGGCCGTCAGCCTCGACGCCGCAGGGGACGTTCGCGGATCCGGCCACGCTCGTGGAGCGCGTCGTCACGTCGGCGGTCTCCAAGGGCGAGCCGATCCTGGAGAGCCGGCTCGCCGCTCCTGGCACGGCCGCCGGTCTCGCGGCGGTGTTGCCCGCTGGCATGCGGGCCGTGGCGGTCCGGGTGAACGACGTCGTCGGCGTCGCGGGGTTCCTGCATCCCGGAGACGCAGTGGACGTCATCGTGACGATGTCGCCGTCCGGGGGCGGAGGGCAGGCCCCGATGTCGAAGATCATCCTCCAGAACGTGCGCGTGCTCGCGGTGGGCAAGGAGGTGGAGCGCGCGGACCGGGCCTTCGACAAGGCCATCCCGGCGACGGTCGCCACGCTGATGGTCGACAGCGAGCAATCCGAGAAGCTCGCGCTCGCAGCGACGAAGGGGCAGATCCTCCTCAGCCTGCGCAGCGGCGCGGACGAGGAGATGCTGGCGACGCCCGGCATCACTCCGCCCGTGCTGCTCGCCAGCGGCCGCGAGCCGGAGCAGCCCGCACCCAAGCCCTCCTCCACGCCGGCGCAGAAGTCCGCTCGCCGGCTGCGCGCGCGCCCCGAGGTCGTCGAGGCGAAGCCCGCGGTCGCCAACAAGCAGACGGTCGAGATCCTCCGCGGCGACGTGTTCGAGCGCCGCGACTTCGAGAAGGAAGCTCGCCCATGATCCCGCACCGCGCCCGCGCCCTGCTCGTCACGCTCCTCGTCGCCGCGGGACCCGCTGTCGCCCAGGAGCAGGCGCAGGCCACTCCGGCCTTGCGCATCGATCGCGAGATGGGCGCCGCGCGCGAGATGTCCCTGGAGGCGGGGCAGAACCGCCTGCTCATCATCTCCGAGCAGATCGCCCGGATCGCGGTGGCGAACCCGGACGTCGCCGACCTGAAGGTCGTCACGCCGACGCAGGTGCTGCTCACGGCCAAGGGCGTGGGCACCACCGACCTGACCCTCTGGAACCGCGACAACCAGCCGCTCGTCATCGCGCTGCAGGTGGGGCGCAACCTCGAGGCGCTGCGGACGCAGGTGAAGCAGCTCTTCCCCGGCGAGAACGTGAAGATCACGGCGAGCGGGGACCTGGTGGTGCTCTCTGGGGAGGTCACCGACGTCCGCCTGCCGGAGCGCGTCGCAGAGGTCGCGCGCCTGCACGCCGAGAAGGTCGCGAACCTCATCCAGGTCTCCGGGGTTCAGCAGGTGCAGCTGCAGGTCCGGTTCGCGGAGGTGGCGCGCGGTGGGCTGCGTGAGCTCGGCGTCAACCTCTTCCACAAGTCGGACGACTTCCGGACGGTGGGGGGCCTCTTCAGCAACCGCACCCTGCCCGGCGAGTTCCTGAACACCAACCAGAACCCCTCGATCCCCGGCACCGGGCCACGCGGCCTCGCCGGCAACGGCTTCCCGCCGGACGTGCCAGCGCCAGCGTTCCAGAACGCCTTCTCGGTGTTCCTCTCGCGCATGGACGACTTTCCCTTCAGCGTCATGCTGAGCCTGCTGGAGCAGAACAACCTCGCCAAGTCGCTCGCGGAACCGACCCTCGTCGCGCTCTCCGGGCAGGGCGCGCGGTTCCTCGCGGGCGGCGAGCTGCCGATCCCGCTCGCGTCCTCGTTCGGGCAGACCTCCGTGGAGTGGAAGCGCTTCGGGATCCAGCTCGAGTTCACGCCCACCGTGATCGGCGACGCGATCCACCTCACGATGAAGACGGAGGTCAGCGACATCGATCCGAGCCTCGCGGTGACCATCGCCGGGACGAGCGTCCCGGGCCTCACGTCCCGGCAGAGCGAGACGAGCATCCGGCTCGCCGATGGCCAGAGCTTCGCGATCGCGGGGCTCGTCTCCGATCGGATCCGCTCTCAGGTGGCCAAGGTCCCGTTCATCGGCTCGATCCCGATCCTGGGCGCGCTGTTCCGCTCGCAGGCGTTCCAGCGGGACGAGAGCGAGCTCATCGTGGTCGTGACGGCGCACCTCGTGAAGCCCGTCGCGCCGCACGAGCTCCCGCCGCTTCCTACCGAGTACGAGATGAACGACCCGGGCGACCTGCCGTTCTATCTTCTCGGAAGCCAGGGCAAGAGCGCGCAGATCGCGGAGAAGCGGCAGCCGGCGAGCCCGGAGCGCGGCCCGAGCGGACAGAGCGGGTTCACCCGGTGAAAGGAACGACCATGGACCAGATCCCGCTCTACGTCACGGGCCTCGCGGCGGAAGCCGAAGGGCAGCTCCTCTCCGCGCTCGACGATCTCCCCATCCACAAGGTGGACGCCGAGCCGCGCGCGCTCGCCGAGCCCGGCAAGCCCGCGATCGCGGTCGTGGGGCTGAACGGCGATCCGGAGGCGGCGTTTCGCTCCGTCACCGGGCTCGCCGCGGGCGGCGTGCGCGTGGCGGTGGTCGGCGACTCGAAGGATGCGGATCTCATCCTCCGCGCGATGCGCAGCGGCGCGCGCGAGTTCGTCGTCGCCGGCGAGCCCGAGCGGCTGGAGGTGGCGGTGCGCGCGCTCGTGCGTCCAGGGATGGCGAGGACGACGAGCACGGTCACGGCCTTCTTCCCCGCGAAGGGCGGCATGGGCGCGACGACGATCGCCGCCAACGCCGCAGCTGCGGCCGCGGCGCGGGGCGCGCGGGCGTGCCTCGTCGATCTCGAGCTGCAGCTGGGTGACGCGCTGTCGCTGCTCGATCTCCAGAGCGCCTACACCGTCTCGGACGTGCTCGCGAACCTCCGGCGGCTCGACCGCGAGCTGCTCGACAGCTCCGTCGCGAAGCACCGCGCAGGGATGAGCGTGCTCGCCCAGGGCGAGCGGCTCGACGAGGCCGACAAGATCGACGCTGCCGCGATCGGCCAGCTCGTCGGATTCCTCCGCCAGCACTACGGGCACGTCCTCCTCGATGGCCTCCACGGGTTCGACGAGCTGTCGCTCGCCGCCCTCGACGCGGCCGACCGCGTGGTGCTGCTCGTGACGCAGGAGGTCCCTGCGGTGCGCAACGCCCAGCGCGCGGTCGGGATCTTTCGGAAGCTCGGGTACGAGGACTCGAAGCTGCTCCTCGTGCTGAACCGCTATCAACCCCGCTCCAACGTGACGCGCGAGGTGATCACCGAGACCGTCGGATTGCCCGTGGCGGCGACCGTCGCGAACGACTTCCCGCTGCTCGCGAACGCGGTCGGACGTGGCGCCACCCTCGCCGAGGTCGGCCCGCGCGCCGCGATCACGCGCGACGTCGAGGCGCTCGCGAGCCTGCTCGGCGCGGAGGACGACTCGGGTGCGACGCGCCGGTCGTGGTGGCGGCGGCTCCTGGGAGGCGCACATGGGTCTCGGTGAGCGGCTGCGGCAGCGCGCGAGCGCGGCGAGCCCCGCGGCGGCGGCGCTGGTCCCGGAATCTGCGCCCGAGGTCTTCCACGACCTCAAGAGCGAGCTGCACCGCCGCATCATCGACAAGCTCGATCTGCAGGCCTTCGATCGCCTCGCGCCCGAGCGCCGCCGCGACGAGCTGCGGGCGGTGCTGTCGGGCGAGATCGGCCGCTCGGAGCTGCCGCTCAACCAGCTCGAGCGCGAGCGCATGATCGGGGAGCTCCTGGACGAGCTCACCGGGCTCGGGCCGCTGGAGCCGCTCCTCGCCGACTCGACCATCTCGGACATCCTCGTCAACACCTACTCGACGGTCTACGTCGAGCGCCGCGGCAAGCTCGAGCTCACGGCGGTGCGGTTCGGCTCGAACGGCCACCTCCAGCAGATCATCAACCGCATCGTGGCGCAGGTGGGGCGCCGCGTGGACGAGACGTCGCCGATGGTGGACGCGCGCCTCGCCGACGGTTCCCGCGTGAACGCGATCATCCCTCCGCTCGCGATCGACGGCCCCATCCTCTCGATCCGCCGCTTCGGCGTGTCCCCCCTCAAGGTCCGGGACCTCGTGACGAACGGCGCGCTCACCCCGGAGGCGGTCGGGTTCCTGGGCGCGTGCGTCAAGGCGAAGCTGAACGTCCTCATCAGCGGCGGGACCGGCGCCGGCAAAACCACGCTCCTCAACGCGCTCTCTTCGTTCATCCCGGACACCGAGCGCATCGTCACCATCGAGGACTCGGCCGAGCTCCAGCTCCAGCAGCGGCACGTCGTTCGGCTCGAGACGCGGCCGGCGAACATCGAGGGGAAGGGCGAGATCATCGCGCGCGATCTGGTGAAGAACGCCCTGCGCATGCGGCCGGACCGGATCGTCGTCGGCGAGGTGCGCGGCGGCGAGGTGCTCGACATGCTGCAGGCGATGAACACGGGCCACGAGGGCTCGATGACCACCGTTCACGCGAACACGCCGCGCGACGCGCTCTCCCGCATCGAGGCGATGATCGGCATGAGCGGCGTGCCCCTGAGCGAGGGGGCCACGCGCGCGACGATCTCGCGCGCGCTCAACATCATCGCGCAGCTGAACCGTGGCACCGATGGCCGCCGGCGCATCATGTCGATCGCCGAGATCACCGGCACCGAGGGCGCCGCGATCACCATGCAGGAGATCTACCGGTTCGAGCAGCGCGGGGTGGACTCCACCGGCAAGGTCATCGGAGAGTTCATCCCGACCGGCATCCGCGCTCGCGCGATGACGCGCATCGCGCAGTTCGGGGCCGACCCTGCAGCGATCGCCGCGCGCGTGCTGGAGGACCGCTGATGCGCGAGCTCCTCATCGCCGGCCTCGCGCTCGGCATCTTCGCGGCCGTCGAGGCGATCTACTACGGCGCCCAGTTCGTCGGCGATCGCCGCCGGGCCGAGCTGCGCCGGCGCCTGCGGGCCATCGGGAAGGCGGGCGCCCTCGACGCCGAGCTCCTGCGCCGCGGTCGCATCGCGCGCCGGGAGTGGGCGCAGGGGCTGGTCGCGCCGCTGCCGTGGGCGAAGTCGCTCGAGCAGCTCCTAGAGCAGGCAGACTCGCGGTGGACGGTGGCGCAGCTCTTCGCGTTCTCCTCCGCGGCAGCCGGAAGCGGGCTCCTGCTCGGCCTGGTCCTCCGGCTGGGGCTGCCGATCACGATCCTGCTCGGGCTCATGGTCGGCGCCGCACCGTTCCTGTCGGTGCTCTCGGCCCGGAGCCGCCGCAGCCAGAAGATCTCCGAGCAGCTCCCCGAGGCGCTGGAGATGATGGCCCGATCGCTCCGCGCCGGACACGCGCTCACCTCGGCGTTCCAGGTGGTCGCCGGCGAGATGCCCGAGCCGGTGTGCGTCGAGTTCGCGCGCTCGTACGACGAGCAGCGGCTGGGCCTCTCGCTCGAGCAGGCGGTGCTGCACATGGCGGAGCGGTGCCCCGGAAACTCGGACGTGAAGATCTTCGCGGTTTCAGCGGTGATCCAGCGAGAAACGGGCGGCAACCTCGCCGAGATCCTCGAGAAGATCTCCGACACGATCCGGCAGCGGTATCGATTCTACGGCAAGCTCCGCGCGCTGACCGGCGAGGGTCGCGCCTCGGCCTGGGTGCTCGGGCTCCTCCCGTTCATCGTGGCGCTGGC